>CALMIR010000034.1 GCA_937864265.1 uncultured Saprospirales bacterium
CACTCTCACCCTCACCCTCACCCTCACCCTCACCCAATTTCTCTATCCATCTCCTGCAATCGCTCCCTCAAATACTGCACCGCATAGCGCTTGCGCGAAATCAAGGTCTTAATATTCTCGCCCGTCCGTTCAGCTATAGACTGAAACGTTTCGTCCTCCAGCTCATTCCAGATAAAAACATCGCGTTGAGCAGGGGGCAATTCCTCTAGCGCCTCAAACAAAGTTTCCCAAATCATTTGGCGCAAGTATTCCGTTTCTGGCGTATGGTAATCGGCCAGCAATAGTTCCCGGATAGCAACCTCCCCTTCTTCATCTTCATAAGTATAGTCCTCCAGGGCTTCATCCTTGCGTTTGCGGTAGCGATCCGTCACCTTGTTGCGGGCCACCCGGAAAAGCCAGGCGTTGATGTTATCAATCGTCTCTACATCAACCAGGTTACTCAATTGATACCACACATCCTGTAAGACATCCTCTGCGTCTGCGTCCGTTGAAACCCGGGTGCGGATGAACCGAAACAAGCGGGTACCGTATTCTCGGATGGTTCGGACAATGGTTTGATCCCGTGTGGTCATAACTAGCGTTGACAAAATGCTTTTTATCAAGTAGGACGATTGAGGCTGGAAAATACTTTACCAAACAGCCTAAAAAATGATAAATATAGTTAGGTCATGTCAGTTTTTTATGTACTTATGGATTTTATGATGCTAAATTTCGTTATCTTTTAAATAAGCACTGATGATAGAAGTAACCATACGCACTAATAATGAGGCAGCTTTGAAAAAGTTGTTGGCTTTTATATCTAGTGTCGGCTTTCAAGTGGTTGAAGAGCGAACAATTCAAGAAGAGAACATTGCGCCTGATGAAGTTTCTGTAAATTTGAAGAAACCGCCAATTCAATGGGGTGAAAACCCAGAACAACTCATAGAGATGTTTGGAGTATGGAAAGACAATCCTATAACTCTGGAAGAACTCAGAAAGCAAGACTAATCTCCAACTCTACTAATCCCGCACCATCAATCTGACCACCACCGACTTAGAAACGGGCGTTTTGCTCTCCCGTGCATACTCATCGACAGGTATCAGTGCATTGGCTTCTGGAAAATACGTCGCCACACATCCGCGTGGAATATCGTAAGCTACCACCAAAAAATTAGACGCCGAACGAGTAGTCCCGTGGTAATCGCTATGAATATCCACCACCTGTTTTTCCCTCAGACCAGCCCTTTTCATGTCCGTTTTATTCATCAGCACGACCCGCCGCTCATTTAAGATACCCCGATACCGATCGTCCAAACCATATATAGTGGTATTGTATTGATCGTGGCTGCGAATGGTCATCATCAAATAATGCTGATCTGGAACTTTGAGCTTCGGCAGCGGATTGACGGTGAATAGTGCCTTTTCCATATCGGTATGAAAAGCACCCTGCCGTGCGCCATTGGGCAGGTAAAATCCTCCGGGTTCGCGCAAGCGCGCATTGTAGTTTTCAAACCCCGGTATCACCTGTTCTATGACCCCGCGTATATGGTCGTAATTGGACATCAGGTGCGCCCAATCCACTTTTGTCCTATGATGCAGCACCGTTTTGGCCAAACGCGCCACAATGGCCGGCTCGCTGAGCAAATGGCTCGATGGCGGCGGCAAGATACCCTGCGAACTGTGCACCACCCCCATAGAATTTTCAACACTAACCATCTGGACACCAGACGCTTGTTCATCTCGATCTGTGCGCCCCAGACAGGGCAGGATCAAGGCTTCCTGACCGTGAATCAGGTGACTGCGATTCAGTTTGGTGGACACCTGAACCGTCAATGCACAGCGACGCAGGGCTGCTGCAGTATATGCGGTATCCGGAGTAGCCGAAAGGAAATTGCCGCCCAATGCAAAAAACACTTTAGCACGACCTTCGTACATGGCTTTGATGGCATCCACTACTGCCAACCCATGATGCCGGGGAGGATTAAAGCCAAAGACTTGTTCTATCCTATCTAAAAAAGCGGGCTTAGGCGCCTCCCAGATACCCATGGTGCGATCGCCCTGCACATTGCTGTGTCCGCGTACCGGACAGGTGCCAGCTCCCGGTTTGCCAATACTGCCTTTGAGCAGCAGCAAATTGACAATTTCCTGGATATTGTCCACCGCATTTTTGTGTTGGGTAAGCCCCATCGCCCAGCAGACGATGATTTTTTGTTTGAACTTGATCAATTCAACAGCTTCCTTGATTTTGCCCCTCGGCACGCCACATTCCTCCAGCAAGTCGTTGAAATCATAGCTTTTCAAGTCGTCCAAAAAGGCTTCGTAACCGGTCGTTTTCTCACTAATAAAGTTCATATCAAAAACCCGGCCCGGATGCTTTTTTTCTTCGTGCCAAAGCAAAGACATCATAGCCTTCAACAGCGGGACGTCGCCATTGATTTTTACCTGAAGGAAAACATCGGTCAGTTGGGTACCTCCGGTCAATACTTTGCCCAAGCGCTGGGGGTTGACAAATTTTTGTAAGCCAGCCTCTGGCAAGGGGTTGATGCTAATGATTTTGCCGCCGTTTTCTTTGCAGCGTTCCAAGGCACTCAGCATGCGGGGATGGTTGGTGCCAGGGTTTTGCCCGATCACAATGACTACCTCTGCTTCGTAAATATCCGTCAAGGTAACAGATCCTTTGCCTATGCCCAGCGTTTTGGAAAGCGCTACACCACTCGATTCGTGGCACATATTGGAACAATCGGGCAGGTTGTTGGTGCCATACTCGCGCACGAAAAGTTGGTACAAAAAAGCGGCCTCGTTGCTGGTACGGCCAGAAGTATAAAAAATGGCTTCGTCGGGAGAGACCAGACCGTTTAAATGCCCTGCGATCAGCTCAAAAGCAGCTTCCCAGCTAATCGGTTCATAATGATCGCTGCCGGGGCGCAAATACATCGGTTCGCAAAGCCTGCCTTTTTTGCCAATTTCAAAATCGCTCCAGCCCAGCATTTCTGTGATGCTGTGTTGGGCAAAAAAATCAGCACCTATCTTCTTCTTAGAAGCTTCCTCCGCAATGGCTTTGATGCCGTTTTCGCAATATTCCCCCAAGCGGGAGCGCTCGTCGTCGGGGTCAGGCCAGGCACAACCCGGGCAATCGATGCCGCCCTTTTGGTTGAGTTTAAACATGGTTTTTACAGCCTGCCCCCATTCCATGTAGCTACCGGCATGTTTTAGCGCAGTGGTAATTCCTGGGATGCCCGCTGCTTTATCTGCTGGTTTTTTCAATTTTATACCCGTGAAATGATCCGGTGCCAATTCTTCCGATGAGGATTCTTCTGAAGTGGGGATCGGGTTTACTTTTTTCATAATGCTGGACTTGTGTGCGTAATATGCGGTTTTATGGGTTATTTTGCTGGCGCTTGCGTTGGTATGCTTTGGCACCCCGGTAGATCAGGCCTGCAAACAATACCAGCGCAATCAGCAGGTAGAGGTAATTCAAGCGCCCCATTTTGCCGAAAACAGCTATAAACGGAATGCTGAGCAGAAAAAGGGTAGGCACTTCGTTCAACAAACGAAACTGCCAGGAGCTATACGGGCGTTCACCAGCAGCCAGTCGGTCTATCAGCCGCTTGCACCAATAATGGTAGCCGCTTAGCAAAAATACCAGCAGCAGTTTTAAGTGCATCCAAGCGGGAGTACCCATTTGCAGATCCAAATAATTGGGCACTACCGGACTGAACCAGCCCAAGGCCAACATCCCCAGCCCCGCTACCCAGGTCAGGTTCATAGCCGGGTTGCAGATGATGCGATAGGCCCGCCTTTCCATCTGTTGAAATTCCTTTACTAAAACAGACGAATCGGGTTCGGGTTTGCCCCAAGCCTCTTCGTGATAGACAAATATACGGCCTAGATAAAATAATCCGGCAAACCAGGAAATGAACCCGACCACGTGTAAAGCTTTCAAAAAATATAAAAAATCTATCATGGCTGCAAAGATGGGTTTTAATCCAAACAATAGTAAGCAGAGAATCTTTGCCCAAGTAAGCTATTTTTTTCTTAAATTACCCTGCCTATTCTATAAAGCCTATGATTCAGTTGTTTATAGTAGATGATCACCCCATGGTAATCGAAGGCATTCGATCACTTTTGGCTCAAGAAGCAGACATCACATTGGTGGGTACTGCTAGTGATCCCGACCAAGCCTTAACAGCCCTCAGCCAATTGAGCGCCGATGTGGTATTGTTGGACATTAACCTGCCAGACATCAACGGCATCGAATTGTGTGCTAAATTAAAACGGCTTTTCCCCAAGCTTCAGGTATTGGGCATGAGTACTTTCAAAGAACGCAGCTACATCTCCCGGATGATCCAAGCCGGCGCCTCGGGCTATGTTCTAAAAAGCGCCTCCAAAGCAGAAATCATCGCCGCCATCCATCAAACCGCCACCGGACAAATGTACGTCAACGCAGAAGTCATGCAAGCCCTGGCTCAACCCGATCAGGAACAAAAAATCATCCTGACGGCCCGTGAGAAGGAAGTATTGGCCTGCATCGCCAATGGCCTCACTAATAAAGAAATCGCCGACCAATTGTTCATCAGCACCCTGACGGTGGACAGCCACCGCAAAAACTTATTGGCCAAATTTGGGGTCAGAAATACAGCCGCCCTGGTCAAAATGGCGATGGAGCGGGGGGAAGTGTTTTGATAAAACTATACGCTAATAATACCCACCCCATCCCACAACCAATCCTCCCCACCAAATGTTAATTGCACGATAAAAAAAACGTATTTTTGCGGCTTTCCTAACCAAAACTTTAGACCATCCTCAATTGCTATGAATAAGACCCAGTCTTTCGATCAATTTTCCAACAGACATATAGGGCCTAATGAAGCAGAGCAGCATGCCATGCTGGCCGCTATCGGTGTGTCGAGCCTCGACCAGCTCATAGACGAAACGGTACCAGAGGCCATCCGACTGCGCAAGCCCTTGAATATTCCCGATGCTACAACGGAATATGCGTATTTGCGGGAGTTAAAATCCATCGCTGCTCAAAACAAGGTCTATAAATCCTATATCGGGATGGGCTACTACGGTACCATTACGCCTGCCGTTATTGCCCGAAACATCTTCCAAAATCCCGGTTGGTACACCCAATATACGCCTTATCAGGCGGAGATCGCGCAGGGACGCTTGGAGGCTTTGCTGAATTTTCAAACCATGGTCAGCGATTTGTGCGGCTTACCGATTGCCAATGCCTCGCTGCTGGACGAAGGGACGGCTGCTGCTGAGGCCATGAACATGTTTTATGGCCAAAAAAACAAGCGCGCCAAAGGAGCGCCCGCTAATCAATTCCTGGTTGCTGACAAGGTGTTGCCACAAACCATTGATGTACTGCGCACTAGAGCCAAACACCTGGATATCGAAATAGTGGTATCCGACTGGCGGGCTTTTGACTGGAACGAGAAAGTATTTGGTATCTTGCTCCAATACCCGGATAAAGAAGGCAAGGTGGAAGACTACCGGGCACTGGTGGCCAAAGCCAATGCGCAAGAGGTATATGTCACGGTGGCCAGCGATCTGTTGAGCCTGGCGCTGCTGAGTCCTCCCGGTGAATGGGGGGCGGATGCCGTGGTGGGTAATGCCCAGCGATTTGGTGTGCCGATGGGCTATGGCGGCCCTCACGCTGGTTTTTTTGCAACCAAAGAAGATTTTAAAAGGGTGATCCCGGGTCGCATCATCGGCATTTCGGTGGATCAGCAGGGCAATCGCGCTTTGCGCATGGCCTTGCAAACCAGGGAACAGCACATCCGCCGGGAAAAAGCGACTTCCAATATTTGTACCGCCCAAGCCCTGCTGGCCATCATGGCAAGCATGTACGGGGTTTATCACGGCCCCCAGGGTATAAAGGCCATCGCCGAACGGGTGCATACGCTGACGCAAATGTTGGCCGCCCAGCTCAGCGACCTGGGGCTGGAATTGAGTAACGACCATTACTTCGATACTTTGCGCGTAGCCGCTGATAGCAATTTGCAAGAAAAAGTTCGAACCATCATGCTGGAACATGGCATCAACTTGTTTTACGATGAAACGGGTATCCAGATCAGCGTGGACGAAACCGATAGCTTGGAAAGTATCCTGCAATTGGTGCAGCTTTTTGCGCAAGCAAAGGGTGGCAGTATTTCTATGGAAATGGCCGAGCCTCAGGCATATCAGGTGCCAGACACGCTCCTCCGCAGCTCCGCCTATATGACGCATCCGGTTTTCAATACTTACCATACGGAAACCAAAATGATGCGCTATCTAAAGCAATTGGAAAACCGGGATTTGTCGTTGATGCACTCCATGATTGCGCTGGGTTCTTGTACTATGAAACTCAACGCGGCGGCAGAGTTGATGCCCGTCAGTTGGCCGGAATTCGCCGATTTGCACCCCTTTGCGCCCCTGGATCAGACCAAGGGCTATCAGCGCATTTTTAGCGAACTGGAAGCCTGGCTAAGCGAAATAACGGGCTTTGCGGCCTGTTCACTACAGCCCAATTCCGGCGCTCAAGGCGAGTATGCCGGGCTTTTGGTCATACGGGCTTACCACGAAGCCAATGGCGAAGCGCACCGCAATATCGCCCTGATACCTGAATCTGCCCACGGGACCAACCCGGCCAGCGCGGTGATGGCAGGCATGCAGGTGGTCGTGGTCAATTGCGACGATGAGGGCAATATCGATTTGGAAGACCTCAACGCTAAGGCCGTCCAACACAAGGATCATCTGGCTGCGCTCATGGTCACTTATCCTTCTACCCACGGGGTATTTGAAACGGAAATCAAAACCATTTGCGAGATCATCCACCAAAATGGCGGTAAGGTCTATATGGATGGGGCCAATATGAACGCTCAGGTCGGCTTGACCAGCCCAGGCGTTATCAATGCCGATGTTTGCCACTTGAATTTGCACAAAACCTTTGCCATTCCCCACGGCGGTGGTGGCCCTGGTATGGGGCCCATCTGTGTCAACGAGAGTTTGAAGCCTTTTTTGCCCAAGCATCCGTTGGTAGAAACGGGCGGTAGCCAAGGCATCGGTGCTGTTTCTGCTGCCCCCTGGGGAAGTGCCAGTATTTTGCTGATTTCTTATGGGTATATCAAAATGCTGGGCAAAGACGGCCTGCTGGCTGCTACCAAATACGCCATTCTCAACGCCAATTACATCAAAGCCCGTTTGCAGGGCAGCTACCATATTTTATTTGTCGGCGAAAAAGGCCATTCTGCCCACGAATTGATCGTGGATTTGCGCCCTTTTAAATCCCTGGTTTCAGCCGAAGATGTGGCGAAACGCCTCATTGACTATGGTTTTCACTCGCCTACGCTTTCCTGGCCCGTACCTGCTACCATCATGATCGAGCCGACGGAAAGCGAAGGAAAAGAAGAGTTGGATCGCTTTTGTGATGCCCTGCTGCAAATTCGCCGCGAAATGGACGAAATAGCCAGCGGAGAAGCAGCACCCGATAATAATGTGCTGGCCAATGCCCCGCATACGGCAATGGTGGTGAGCTCAGATGACTGGAATTACCCTTATAGCCGGGAAAAAGCGGCTTATCCGCTGCCTTACCTGCGCGAAGGCTTCAAATTTTGGCCCCATGTAGGCCGGGTGGACAACGCCTACGGCGATCGACACTTGGTGTGTACTTGCCCGCCGATATCGGCTTATCAGGAAGCGGGGGAGTAGTGAATTTGTTGGCACATGGATTGGAGGGAGTTCTAATCCATGTGCGCCTGTTTTATTGAACAGTATTTTGTACCTTTATGGATCATTCATCTATATACTAACATGTTATTAGACGAAGTAAGTGAAAAAATTATTCCGATCCTTATCAAGCACAAGGTAAAGAAGGCTGGCATATTCAGTTCAGTTGCCACGCACGAATCTCATGTTGATAGTGACCTTGATTTGCTGGTAGAATTTGATGTAAAAATCAGTTTGTTTGATTTTATAAGAGTAAAGCAAGAATTGGAAATTGAACTTAATAAGCAAGTAGATTTAGTGGAGTATCAAGCTATTAAACCAAGATTGAGAGATCGAATATTATCAGAAGAAATCCGAATTTATGGCTAAAATAAAGCGTGATCAAATTGTCTTTTTAGAAGATATAGTTGATTGCATTGATAAAATTGAAGCGTACATGTACGGTTTATCTGAAATCGAATTTGAAAAAAATTCTGAGAAGCAAGATGCTGTAATTCGCCGAATAGAGATTATAGGTGAGGCCGTTAAAAATATTTCAAACGAGGTAAAAGAGAAATACCCTACAATACCCTGGAAAGAGATGGCAGGAATGAGAGATGTTCTAATACATCAATACTTCGGAGTTACATAAGGGCTAATATGGCGTGCGGCAACTCATGAGTTGCTCATAATAAAAGACCAAATTCGAGCTATTATTGACACAGACAGAATGGATTAGTAAAATAGCCTTATATGATCATAGTCACAGGCGCAGCGGGTTTTATTGGCAGTTGTTTGGTTAGGAAATTGAATGATTCCGGGCATACCGATCTGATATTGGTGGATGAGTTCAGCAGGGAAGACAAAAACCGGAATCTGGCCAACAAGCAATTTTCGCAACAAATAGACCGCAGCGAGTTTTTGGACTGGTTTCGAGCAAATTATGCCCTGGTAGAGGTGGTTTTTCACATGGGAGCGCGCACCGACACCACGGAACAAGACCTTGCCATTTTTGAAACACTCAATCTGGGCTACTCCAAAGCCCTGTGGGGGATTTGCGCCCAACGGCAAATCCCCCTCATTTATGCTTCCAGTGCCGCTACTTATGGATTAGGCGAGCTTGGCTACGACGACCGGCACGATATAGTGCCTCGTTTGCACCCATTGAATCCTTACGGCCAATCCAAAAATGACTTTGACGAATGGGTTTTGACCCAACCAACGCAGCCGCCCTTTTGGGCAGGTTTGAAGTTTTTCAACGTTTACGGCCCCAATGAATACCACAAGGGGAGGATGGCGTCTGTGATTTTCCATACCCTGCGGCAAATAAAAGCTACAGGCGGCATGAAACTATTCCGCTCGCATCGCCCCGATTTTAAGGACGGAGCACAAAGCCGCGATTTCGTTTATGTCAAAGATGTCACCGCTATTCTGTACTGGCTCTGGCAGCAACAACCAGAGAATGGCTTGTACAACCTAGGCACCGGGCAGGCTCGAACTTTCCTAGATTTGGCCACCCATACTTTCCTGGCGATGAACTTGAAGCCCAACATCCAATTCATCGACACACCCGCCGACATTCGCGATACTTACCAGTACTTTACGGAGGCCAATATGGCCAAGCTACGCGAAGCGGGCTATCAAGCTGCGTTTTACACCCTGGAAGCGGGCATTGCCGATTATGTGGGGCAATACTTGAAAGAGGAGTTGGTGTATTGATTGGGAATGGGGCTATTTATGATCAGTCGTGTGGAAAAAGGAGGGTAAGAAAACTTGGCTCGCACACAAGTTGGGATCAGTCTTTACATCCGTGCATGTCTGGACTGGCCATTGAGTTTCCCCATTTTACAAATAAAACAACTCCTCAAAACATTTTATCTTTACGGTTTACATTCACCGAACAAACCTCTTGATTGAAAAAGCCTTTTGGAAATTTTATGCTGCCGATTGCGATCGGCCTTTTGCTCTACTTGGGGTCTGGATGCCAACGGACTCCTCCAGCAAAAACCTACCGCATCGGCTTTTCCCAATGCTGCAACGACCCGTGGCGGGACGCGATGAACGGCGAAATGTACCGGGAACTGCCCCTCCACCCTGAACTCGACTTCGTGATGCGAGAAGCGGGCAACGACAGCGAAAACCAAATCGCCCAAATTAGGGAAATGGTGGCTTTGGGACTAGACCTGCTCATCGTTTCGCCCAACGAGGCAAAGCCGCTCACCCCCATTGTGGAAGAGGTGTTCCAGCAGGGCATCCCAGTCATTTTGATTGACAGGAAAACGGAATCAGAACGCTACACTGCCTTTATCGGGGCAGACAATTTTGAAATCGGGAAAACCGCAGGTAAATACATCGCCAACAAGTTTGAAGGCCAGGCCAAAATCCTCGAAATACAGCTCGGCATGACCATGACCCCCGCCCGTGAGCGAAATCGGGGCTTCTTGGAAGCCATATTAAACGAAATTACGGAGCACTTGTCGTGATCTCCTATTAAAAAACGAAACTTCATTTTCAGGACATGAAAAAACTGACCATAATACTTCTCACATTTTCCTTTTTCATGGCTTGCCAAAGCGGACAGCAACCTACCGCCGACAAGCCAGAAGCGGCTGCCGAACAGTACCGTCCTCTTTTCCATTTTACCCCACCAGCAAAATGGATGAACGACCCTAACGGGATGGTTTTTTACGAAGGCGAATACCACCTTTTTTACCAGCACTATCCAGAGGACATCGTTTGGGGGCCGATGCATTGGGGGCACGCAGTTAGCAGGGATTTGCTCACTTGGGAACACCTGCCCATTGCGCTGTACCCCGATTCGCTCGGCTACATTTTTTCCGGCAGCGCTGTGGTGGACTGGAAAAACACGAGCGGCTTTGGCGTGGATGGCGAGCCACCGCTCATTGCCATTTTCACCCACCACGACCCGGTGGGAGAGAAAGCGGGTCGGAATGATTTCCAATACCAAAGCATCGCTTACTCCAATGACAAAGGCAGAACTTGGACGAAATATGAGGGCAACCCCGTCGTGCCCAACCCCGGCATCCGTGACTTCCGGGATCCCAAGGTGATTTGGGATGAAGATAGCCAGCAGTGGGTGATGGTTTTCGCCGCTTGGGACCATGTGACATTTTATGGCTCGCCCAACCTGAAAGACTGGGAACACCTCAGCGATTTTGGTCGGGAATGGGGCACTCATGCAGGTGTTTGGGAATGCCCCGATCTCTTTCCGATGACATTAGAAGACGGGGGCAAGAAACAGTGGGTGTTGCTGGTGAGCCTCAACCCCGGCGGGCCGAATGGGGGCTCCGGCACGCAGTATTTTGTCGGAAATTTTGATGGAAAAAGCTTCACCTTGGACGAGGGCTTCGCCCAAAATTTCGGAAAAATACCCGCCCATGTGCCAGATGGAGAAGTCTTTGCCGATTTTGAAAATGGCTACGGCGATTGGAATACAGAAGGCGAAGCATTTGGCACAAAACCAGCCAATGGCTCACTCTCCAAGCAAATGGACATCACGGGCTTCAGTGGCAAGGCATTCGTGAATAGCTACTACGGTGGCGACCAAGCGACAGGCAAACTCATTTCGCCAAATTTCACCATAGGCCGTAGCTTCATCAATTTCCAAATTGGCGGCGGCAACGACAAACTACGCACGGCCATTAACCTCGTGGTGGACGGCCAAAGCGTCCGCAGCGCCTCCGGCAGCAATGGCGAACAACTGAAATGGACGGGCTGGGATGTGTCGGATTTGAAAGGCAAGACTGCTCACCTTGAAATCGTGGACACCCACACCGGGGGCTGGGGTCACATCAATCTGGATCAAATCATATTTGCCGATGAATTGGCTATCCCTGCAAAGGACAAAGCCGTCTGGCTCGACTGGGGGCGTGACAATTATGCCGGGGTCACTTTTTCCGATGTGCCCGGTGATCGTCGCATTTTCATAGGCTGGATGTCAAATTGGGACTATGCCCAGGTAGTGCCGACCGAATCCTGGCGCTCGGCGATGACACTACCGAGGGACTTGGTTTTGAAAAATAGCGACAAGGGTTTACTCTTGGTTTCCCTACCTTCAGGTGAACTGCAAAAGCTGCGTGGCAAATCCTTTCTACTAGAAAACCAGTCCCTTACAGGCGAACTGGACTTGACGGACAAGCTGGTTTTTTCACCTGCTGCTTCGGAGATGGAATTGGAAATCGAACTGCAAGATGGAGGCGCAACTGACTTTGGTATCGCACTTTCCAACTCCAAAGGCGAAGAATACCGCATCGGCTTCGATGCCGCCAGCAAGCAATTTTACAGCGACCGCACCAAAGCAGGGGATGCTTCTTTCTCCACCGTTTTTGCGGCCAACCGCCACTTGGCGCAACGGATTTCCGATGATAAGACCATCCGATTCCACCTCTTTTTTGACGTGGCCTCCTGCGAGCTGTTTGCCGATGGAGGAGAGGTGGTGATGACGGATATTTTCTTTCCCGAGGAGGTTTTCAGCCAACTGAAAATCTATTCGATAAACGGAGCGGTACAGGTGAAAGGGGGGCAGATTTATGAGATGGAGGAATAGGAGATGGGTATAAAAACACCTATTCAATACGTACATGTCGTGTCTTCTAAAAAAACAGCTTCATTTAATCTCTGAAGGCGGCAGGAGAGCTAAGATTATTTGCAGGCGGCCCATCAAATCACTCAACTCTGAAAAGGAGCTACCTTCTATGGCTTTACTTTCGATGAGGTCTATTACTGGGAGTCCAGAGGAATCGTGTGGACAGCCTCTACCATGAGGAGATAGGCTTAAGGGCAATTCTGCAGGGGCAACTACCGAGCATGCCTTTAAGCAGGTGCGTAAGGGTGTTTATACACAATTTTCGTTGTCCTATGAATTGGGGGGAAGCTTAGAACATCAAATATTATCCCCCCGCAGCAAACGAAAACGCTTCCGGGCTTCCACTGCCAGCGTACTATCGGAATGGTCAATGAAAAGGGTTTCGTAAAGGGTTTTTGCTTTTTCTATATCTCCCAGATGGCGTTCGTACAATTCGGCCAGTTCAAACAGGGCATTATCGGCGCGAATTTCTTCGGGGTAGTTATCCACAATATGTTGGAACAATTCAGCGGCGGTTTCGTATTCGCGTTTCTTTTTATACACCTGTGCTTTCAGGTACATCACATCGTCGCCCAGGCTATGCTCGGGAAATAACGCGGTAATGGAGTCGAGTTTGACAAATGCTTCGTCAAAGCGATTTTGGAAAACCAACAATTCCGCATCGGCATATAGTTGAAGGCTTTGAGCCGTTGTATCTAAGCCGAGGTTGTCCATGATAAACACGGATAGATCCAGCGCGTCGTTGGCGATCAGTTTGGAAGTGGAGGCTTTCAATATGTCGAATTGCGCTTGCGCCCATTCAAAATTGCCAGTATAGTACGATAAACGGGCGTTGCGAAAACGGGCTTCGTGGCCCAATACATCTTCTTTAAATACTTTATCCACTTGGGAATACAACAAGGTGGCCTCCCATCTTTCTCCTTGCATCAGGTAATAATCGGCCAGATTGATCTTGCCCATTGCTTGAAGGTTGATATTGATGCCGGGGTATTCGATCATTTCATTGAGCATGACGATCGCCTTATCCAGGTTGTTGATGTACAGTGCTTCCAATTCGGCCAATTCCAAGATCAAATTGGCTGTGATTTTGGAGCGGCCAAATTCTGACAAGAAACTTTCGTATTCCTGCTCGAGTTGCAAGAGCTCTTCCATTTGATAGCTATAACCTTCCACCAGCCTTTTTCGCTTGCAGCGCAGCGACTCGCGTTTGGCATCAATGTAATAAGTACAGCTCGGCCCTTTTTCCTGGATGATGTATTCGTAAGCCATGATGGCAGCATCATAGGCTTTGTCTTCTGCCGCGATTTCAGCAATGCGATTTACCCGTCCGCCGTTTTCTTTCAGACGGCGATCCAACGCTCTAGCCTGGCGAAAAGCATTTTGATAGTCTTTTTGTTGTAAAAAAACCCAAGAGAGCATTTCCGGGTAATATTCCGATTCGGGTTTTTCTTGAATGCGGTTGTACAATTGCACCTGTAGCTCCTGGTAATCGTCTTTGCCCAATGAGCGCTGAAAAATGGATTTGACATTATTGAGCTTGGCCGGGTCGCTGTCGATGCTGTTGAGGTAGCTCGTAATCATTTCTGGTATATCTCCCTTGCGGCGATACAGTTCGCCCAAGTTATAAGCAAATATCTGTTCGTCGTTCAGTAGTTTGGTTCCCTTCTCATAAGTTTCGATAGCCTGTTCATATTTGGTCAGCAACATGAAATTGTTGGCCAGCTTGGTGATGGTGTATTGGTCGGGCGGTAGCAGGTCGATAGCTTGGCGAAATTGTTCATCCGCTTCTTCGTACTTCACCTGGCGCTCAAACAATTTGCCGTAAGCGACATAAAGGCTGACGTTTTCGGGGAATTTTTTGAGTTGTTTCTTGATGACTTTTTCACAATTATCAAAATCTTCCAATGCTAAAAGGCACTCCACGTAGCGATCGAAAAATACATCGTTGTAAGCGCTTTCATTATACAACTTCTCGTACAGGACTGCTGCTTTTTCATATTCCCCGTCCCGGTAGTATTGGTCTGCCAGTTTAGATTCTTGGGCTTGAAGTAGTATTGCTCCAATTAAAAAAGTCGCCAAAAAAAAGATACGTTTCATTGTGATTATTTTGTACAAGACACAACTGGGTGAACTTCAATATTTGTTTAAATTTCTGATATAAAACGCGGAAAAAAAGTAAAAGTTGCTTTCACAAACGTAAACGGCCAGCTACTGTACAGTAACCGGCCGTTTATCGGAACAATAAAAAATTGTGTAGATTATTCCAATCGGAATTTTACTGGTAAATTGAATTGAACTCTTACAGGGCGGCCACGCTGCTTTCCGGGAATCCATTTCAAGCCTTGGTCATTCATCAGGTTCACCACCCGCAGTGCTTCTTGTCCACACTGGGCGCCGATGTCTCTGACAACTGTTGCTTCTTTAATGGATCCATCCTTTTCTACCACGAACTGAACCACAACCGTTCCTTCTACACCATTTTCGCGGGCGATGGCTGGGTATTTGATGTTTTTGTAGATAAACTCGAGCATTTTCTTATCTGCGCAAGCCTTTTTCTCGTCTTTGGTTGGCAGATCTTCACAGCCTGGAAAACGAGGCATATCTTCCACCACTTTGAAGATTTCATCTACTGTCGGTGCTGGTGGTGGTGGTGGTGGCGGTGGTGGCGGTGGTGGTGCTTTTTCTACCACTGGTGGTGCTTCTACCACAGAGTTGTCATCCACCGATTGATCCTGGAATACAGGTTCATCTTCTTCTAAAATGGTTTCATCCGGCACCTCTTCGATCACTGGAGGAGGCGGTGGTGGTGGCGGTGGCGGTGGTTCCGCAGTACGAGGAGGCTCGATTTCGATTTCCTCATCAAATTCCAGGGCGCCTTCCGGAATATAAACTTCTTCTTCATACTGCGTCCAGCTAAAGGACAGTATAGTAAGAACAAGGGAAGCAACCAAACCCAAATTGAAAAATGTACCGCTCAGTTTGAACGAATCCGCTTTCGGATACTTGGTTCTTCCATCAACCGGAGACTTAGTTGGACCACCCTGATCGCCGGTAAAACCGGCCATAGCTTGTTTGGCGTACTTATTGCGCAAAGCGACTATGATGAGGGTTACTACAGCAACCAACCCGATTAGCCCGCCCAATAATGCTCCGCCCGAAACAGACAGATCCATAATAGTCAGATTTTTAACTTACTTAACAAATATTGTGAAAGTGCCAGACTCCCAATAGAGCCGATAATATTAGCAATAATATCAAAGAATTCAAAAAAACGATGCGGAAAAAAAGCAAATTGAGCCATTTCCAGTAAAAAACCGTACAAAGCGCCGCCTATTACAACTAGAATGCTGATTTTCCAACTCAACTTTTTGAGGACGAAAAAGCCATAAATGAATAAGGCGGATAATACAAAATATGCCCCGGCATGCGCCAATTTATCTGGTCCAACCCAGTTATTGTTTAGGGGAGGCAATTGGATGCCCCTTCCCAAGGATAGTACCAGTATCAAGAGCGCCCACGTTAGGGCTGGCCAAAAAGCTTTTATGTTGTATCGTTTTCTTGTAAGATGCAGGGAGGTGATTTTTTGGTGTGTCTAGAAATTGTTTTTTTTACAAAATTACTCCTCGATCAACTCCTGATAGGCTGCGGCATCCATAAGTCCTTCCAACTCCTCCAAATCCGTTATTTCAATTTTGATGATCCAGCCTTCGCCATAAGGATCCTTATTGACCAGCGTTGGATCATCGCCTTTCGATTCGTCCAGCTTTTCATTGAACTCCAGCACCGTTCCTGAAACGGGCATAAACAAATCGGAAGTTGTTTTTACGGCCTCTACGGTACCGAAAATATCGTCTTTATCCAGGGTCTCCCCCACTGTTTCGACCTCAATGTAAACTAGCTCATCCAACTCCTTCTGGGCAAAATCAGTGATCCCAATATAGGCGATATTGTTCTCTTCTACACGAATCCATTCGTGTTCCTCGGTGTATTTCAAACCTTCAGGATATTTCATAATCCAGCAACGTTTAATTTTGTTAATTCTTTGGCCAAACAAATGGTCAAAGAAGGATTTTGTTAAAATAAGAAAGCGCTCAAAAATAGAAGATTTTTTAGAAAAAGTGTGTGTTGAATACTTTTAAAAAAAAAGCCTGCTCTGAGAAGACCTCAAAGCAGGCTTTTTGTAGCGACTATTTAACCGTTAGGCTTCTTGTTTTTGCTTGGCAACCAATTGCTTCACCCAATTGGTCGTGATGGACTTAGGACGCTCCAATGGGAAGCCCAGGGCGCGTGCCCAGCAAAGCGCGGCTAAGACACCCAAGGCGCGTGAGACACCAAATAATACGGTATAAAAACCATACTCTTTCATGCCGTAATGCACCAGTAGTGCGCCGGAATGCGCGTCCACATTAGGCCAGGGGTTTTTCACTTTGCCCAATTCGCCCAGGATACCTGGTACCACAGCAAAAACTTTCCAAACCACCTCTACCAAATCATCCTGCTCAATATACTTTTCGGCAAAAGCCTTTTGAGCCATAAAGCGGGGGTCTGGCTCCCGCAAAACAGCATGGCCATAGCCGGGTATAACTTGTCCCGCATCCAGGGTACTCCGCACATAATCGGCAATTTGTTCCTTCGTCGGTTTGGTGGTGCCCAGTGCGTCGAGCATTTTAAAAATCCAACGGATAACTTCCTGATTGGCCAAGCCATGCAAGGGGCCAGCCAGCGCGTTCATCCCGCCTGCAAAAGAAAGGTAGGCATCACTGAGGGTTGACCCAATAAGGTGCGTCGTATGGGCAGAAGCGTTTCCGCCTTCATGGTCGGCATGGATGGTCATGTATAAACGCATCAGGCTCTTGAAGTCGGGGTGGTCAATACCCAGCATGTGTGCAAAATTGCCCGCCCAGTCTTGGGAAATATCGGGTGCAATGTGCTTGTCGTTGTGATAAGTGCGCCGATAAATATATGCAGCGATACGCGGTAGCCGCGCAATCAGGTTCATGGTATCTTCGTAGGTAGGATCCCAATAGTCGGACTTATGTATGCCCTCGTCGTAACGTTTGGCGAAGCAGCTTTCATGTTGCATCGCGTTGACCGCAATAGCAAACTGCGTCATACAATGCGTTTCTTTGGGCAATTGATCCAAAACCCGGAAGACATGCTCCGGCACGTTACTCCGGCTGGTCCACTGATTGGTCAGCCACTTCACTTCTTCTTCTGTTGGAACTTCGCCCACCATCATCAGCCAAAAAAGCCCTTCCGGACGAGGTTCTTTCCCATCAGGCCCTTTGGGAAGCATTTCCTGCAATTGAGGGATGGAATAGCCACGAAAATGTATTCCTGTTACAGGATCCAGGTTGGATGTTTCCCAAACCATCATTTTGATGTTTCGAGCGCCACCATAAATTTGGCCTAGGGTTACTTGATCGACTATCAAATCGCCGTGTTCTTTTAGCATGGCTTTGATTTGATCGCGCAGCGCAGCGGACTTTTCGCTAAACTTACTTTTTAAGGGATCCATTAAAATATGATTAAATTGACAAGAATGTGATTAGAGTAGGATGGAAATACCCATCACCTACAACCTTATAAAATGGGAAACAGCGACTTTTGCTGATGGTTCACTCCCCCATTTTTCAATCGACAATTATACGATTAAATTGTGCTTTTTTGGCCTAAGTAGTGTGCAAAAAATTACTTCCCGATTGATCAAAGTCCTTAGCCTAGCGGACACACTTAAAATGAACCGTTTAGCCCGCTAGGGTAAGGACAAAATCGGGGAGTTAGTTTTTCTGCGTTACTAAAACAAAAAAAGCGGTCCTTGATGCACCGCTTTTTTTGTTCTCCTATTCAATTGGGTTTAATCCATATCCCAAATTGCCAGTTGAATTGCTTCCATAGAAGCTCCTTCCTCTTTTTTTTGTTGAATGAGGGCGGACTCTTTCTTGCGTCTTTCTATCTGCTGCTCTTGAAAGATGGCTTTTTGTTCTTCGTTTAAAAGCCGCTTCAACGAGGCTTGAGCGCCCAGTCGTATGCTGTTCTTTTTTTGCAGGTATAGTTTTTCATCGCTCTGTTTTAAAGCTGCGATCTCCCCCAGTTGCCGAGAAACGCGTTCCTGAATTTCATAGGCCTTTTCACTTTGGTCTTCATTCAGTTGATACAGGCTTACCCAGTTATCGGTGGCTTGTCGAATGGCCGCAGCATTGTCCTGAGCTTGCACGCTGACGGAAAAGAGGAAAACAACAATTGCAAAGATTAACTGCTTCATTATAGGATTATTTTGCTTGATGCTTGCGCTAAGGTACAAGTTTTGTAGAAAAATTTTAGCGAATGTATTAAGTTTAGACATTAAGATGCCAATAGTTAGCCAATAGAGTAGTTATTTTGCAATAGGAATTACCAATCTTCTACCGCTCAGCCCGCCATTTACTGATAGGGGGTCAATTGGAGGAAACGGCAGTGCGGTCAAGTAAAACCAGTTAATTGTGTACTCATGTTAATGATAGGAGATATTTTGATCAGCGACGAATTGTTGACCGAAGAATTTGTCTGCCAATTGGATGCCTGCTTGGGCGCCTGTTGCTGGGAAGGCGATTATGGTGCCCCACTTGAGATTGACGAAGTGATGTTGCTGAAAAGCATTTACGAAAAGATCATGCCTTATTTATCCGCAGAAAGCCAGGCTGTTATTGCCCAAAAAGGGGTTTATGACCACTACAAGGATGACAACAGTTTCGGTACGCCCTTACTGGAAACCGGAGCCTGCGCTTTTATGACCAGAGACGCCGAAGGCATTGCCCGCTGCGGTATAGAACAAGCTTGGCTGGATGGGGAAATTGATTTTCAGAAGCCTATTTCCTGTCATTTGTATCCAGTTCGGGTGAGCCGCCAGCCAGGCTTTGAAGCACTCAACTACGAACGCTGGGACATTTGCTCAGCGGCCTGCGTGCTGGGAAAAAAGCTCAAAGTGCCGGTGTATGAATTCGTTAAAGATGCGATCATCCGCAAATATGGCGTTGAGTTTTATGAAGAGTTGGATGCTGCTGCCCAATATTTAATACCAGAAAGGCGTTAACGAGGGCTTATTGTTCGAATTGCAAAGCCAACAGACGCTGCTCCAGTTCCCGGCTCGGTTCATTGAATAGAAATACCACATAAGCCATAGCCTGCCCTTCTTTGTACAACGCCAATAAGCGACAATGACGATAAGCGCCAAAGGCCGACTTGGGTTCGAAATAATAATACGCGGCCCAATCGGCTCCAAACGCTTGAAGCAACTGATTTTCCTCAATCCTATGCCCCACCATGACCCCATCTTCTTCGTTGGAGGCCAAATGGGTGAGCAAACGGCTTGCCTCAACATGCGGCCAAAAATCAGCTTCGCCAACAGACAAAGGCTGAATGACATAGCGTATTTCTAAGCCTTCTCGTTTGGATCGGATGATAAAATCACTATCCAAGTAGTCGTTTTTCAAAGCCTTTACGGCGCGATAAGAAGACTCCGTCGGTTCCAGAAAAACCAGGTTGGCATCCTGCAACAACTGTTCAAAACGGGGATTGATTTTGACCTGCGAAAAGACACCTGATATAAAACAAAGAGATAGGCAGCACACAATTATTCTTTTTTTCATATCTATTGTGGTTGATTGCGTTCTAACTTGCAAACAGCGTTTGCGCAACATTTGCCAAAATCGGAAACTTTGAGGAATTTCGCAACATCAAAAAATAGATATGAAACCTTTTTTATTCGCCATCATCATCGGAATCGCTATTTTTTCAGGCGCTCTTTTGCCTTTATCTCAAAAAGCGAATGCCTTTCACAGTGATCAGGAATTGCAGCTTTTTCATCAAATGCTGCTAGAACCTGTTGACTCCAACATTATTTTCCCAAATGCTTCTTACTGCTCGGGCTGCCACGGCTATGATTCCAACCACTATGCGCTGGTTGATTTTTTTGGCAATGATGTCAATATTTACGACGATTGGCGCACGTCTATGATGGCCAATGCGGCCAAAGACCCTTTTTGGCGTGCGAAGGTCAGCCATGAAGTGTATCTGAATGCCAATTACAGCGAGGCCATCCAAACCAAGTGCACTTCCTGCCACGCTCCGATGGGCCATTACACGGCCTTATTCCGGGGGCATGAATTTTATACGATGGAAGATTTGTTGCAAGACACGATAGGACTGGATGGGGTTTCCTGCTCTGCCTGCCACATGATTTCAGAGGATCGCTTAGGCGATTTGAATTCCGGGGAAATCAACTACGATACCAATCGGGTATTGTACGGGCCCTACCCTCAGCCCTTTGGCGCCCCCATGTCTGAGTTCGTCGGTTTTGATCCAATTTATAGCGAACATGTGCGCGACGCAGGTATGTGCGCCTCCTGCCATACCCTGATTACTTACCCGATTGGCTATGATGGGGAACTAATTGGTACTTCCTATATCGAACAGGCTACTTACCACGAATGGCTCAATTCCGTGTATGGGGAAGATCAGGAAAACGTCAGTTGCCAGGCTTGTCATATGCCTACTTTGGAGGAAGCCGTTGTGATTTCGGCCAATTATTTGTTCCTGGAAGGCCGCAGCCCTTTTGCGCTGCACGAGCTGGCCGGTGCCAATACATTCATGTTGCAACTGATGAAAACTTACCGGGCCGAATTGGATATTGATGCGCTACCGGAGCACTTTGACGAAACCATTGCCGCCACCTATGCCATGCTGCAGGAAAAATCGGTGCAAACCGAACTGGCATGGCTGGGCGTAGAGGAGGATACGGCCTATTTCTCGCTCAAGCTGACCAATCTGGCGGGGCATAAGTTTCCCTCCGGTTATCCCAGTCGGCGTTTGTTTGTGGAGTTTTTGGCAATTACTGAAGCGGGGGATACTTTATTTCATTCGGGCGCACGCAATGCTTCGCATGAACTGATTCAAGAAGATCAAGGCGCTGAACCGCATTATGCGGTGATTAATGATCCTGCACAGGTGCAAATTTACGAGTTGGTAGCAGGCGATATCAACAACCAATTCACCGTCGTGTTGGAGCATGCCTATGCTACACTCAAGGACAACCGCTTGCCGCCCGCTGGTTTTTCGACCACTCATGGCGTATATGATACGACGCTGATCGTCGGCCATGCCTTACAGGATCCCAACTTCAATCATACGGAATCTGGGGTGGAAGGCAGTGGTTCTGATGTGCTTTTTTTCCACATACCCACTCAAAACTATGTGGGCGATGTTCGGATACAAGCCAATATCTGGTACCATTCTTTGCCTCCTAAATGGGTAAAGCCTATTTTTGAGGTAGAAACGCCCGAAATCAATACCTTTGAAGCGATGTTCAACAGCATGGATAATACACCTGTGTTGGTAGCATCCAAAATGTTGGATGATGTGAATTTCCCTTTGGTTGAACAGGTTGTCCGTTTGCCGGAAGGCAGTATTCACTTTTTTCCCAATCCCAGCCGCGATGGCATAGTCCGTTGGCAAACTTCAACTGGCATAACGATTCAGTCTATTCGCGTTTTTGATTTACATGGAAAAATGCTGGATCAACTGCCAGGGCAGCAAAATCAAGTGGTGCTAAAAACATCGGGAACCTATGTGCTGGAGGTGCAGACGAATAGGGGAATGTGGGTGGAGCGAATTGTGGTGGTTGGTAGATAGTGAATCATGCGTGAGTGAGTGGGTCTAGGCAGGCAAGCCTCCGACTTCCGAAATTAGGTAAGGCGTACGATGATGGAATTTACAGCTATACTAGAAAAATTTGATTCCAACCTTTGGGGATATCACATTTGTGTACCGGAGGCTGTGGCCAATCATTTTCTGGAACAAAATGTGCGTCGGGTGGTGTGTAGCTTGAACGGAGTCTTGAGTTTCCAATGTGCCCTGATGCCCAAAGGCGATGGCGTATGGTTCATCAATTTGAACAAACAGATCAGAGATCAGCTTGGATTAAAAACCGGGATGACTGTGGCCGCGCACTTGACGCCTGACGATAGCCCTTACGGGTTGCCCATGCCGGAGGAATTAGAAGAGTTGTTGCAGCAGGATGAAGCAGGCAATCGGCTCTTCCATGAACTGACGCCAGGAAAACAACGCAACCTGCTATACATTGCCGGTTCGCCCAAAAAGAGCGATACCCGGCTGAAAAGGGCGATCATTGTTTTGGAACACCTGAAAAACAATCAGGGCAAAATTAATTTCAAACAATTGTACGAAGATTTAAAAGAAGGTGTTTGATTATGGAAGATTATCAACCTTATTTTGAAGCGAATCGGCAAGCCTGGAATCAGCGCACGGAGGTGCACCTGAAGTCCGACTTCTATGATTTGGAGGGCTTTGCACAGGGGAAGAACTCCCTGAATGAGATAGAACTGCAACTGTTGGGCGATGTGCGGGGAAAAAGTATCCTGCATTTGCAGTGCCATTTTGGGCAGGATACCCTCTCATTGGCCAGGATGGGCGCGCATACCGTAGGCGTGGATATTTCGGATGAAGCCATCAACGCAGCCCGGCAACTCAACGAGCAGTTGGGTTTAAATAGTGAATTCATTTGCTGCAATATCTACGACTTGCCACAGCATTTGGATCGCCAATTTGATCTGGTATTTACGACCTATGGCGTCATCGGCTGGTTGCCCGATTTAGAGGCTTGGGCAGGTTTAATTCATCGTTATTTGAAGCCGGGTGGACAGCTTGTTTTTGTCGAGTTTCATCCTGTAGTCTGGATGTTCGACAACGATTTTCAGCAGATTGCTTACAGTTATTTCAATGCGGAAGTGATCATAGAAACGGGTACAGGCACTTATGCCGATCGGGAAGCGGCCATTACTTATCAGGAAATGAGTTGGAATCACGCCATTGCGGAGGTCGTACAAGCTTTATTGAACCACCAACTCGAGATCAGGCGCTTCCAGGAGTACGATTATTCTCCTTACAATTGTTTTTCCCATACGGTGGAAGTAGAAACAGGAAAATTCAGAATTGGTCACTTGGGGGCTAAAATCCCAATGGTGTATGCGGTATTGGCTCAAAAAGTCCCTTAGCGTTTATTCACCCTTAGGGTAGTCAGCGTGCGTTTTTGAGCGTCGCGCAATTGAATCAGATAAAGCCCTTTGGGTATATCGCCAATAAAGTATTTTTGGCCTTCTACAGCAGGAAAGGTTTTTACCTGGCGGCCTACCAAGTTAAAAATCACGAGTTCTTTTACATTGGTGCTGCCTTCTAATTGGATATAATCCACCGCAGGATTCGGATAAATTTGAAACCGTTCCACTTCTATATCGCTTTTATAGGCCAATTGCTCCCGAAAGCTACTTTGGGCATAGATGGAAGTAGAAGCCAACCATAAAAAAGAGAGGAGTAAAAAATACTTCATACACGTGGGATTTTCAACTTTCCGGGCAAATTAGTCTTATTTTGTTTACCAGTCAAGTTTTTGGGAAATATATTATAAAAAAAAATATTTTAGTGCTGGTACAATAAGTCCGTGCTACATGTTACCTCACATGAGTATTAGACGCAAAACCGGGTCAAAAGGTTGGCAAATAACTACAATAAATTATTGAAATATTGCGCGAATTCCTCCACCGTCATACTGCCCAAGTCGCCTTCGCCTTGTTTGCGCACCGAGATTGTTCCTGTCTCCATTTCCTTTTCACCAATGATCAGCATAAAGGGCACTTTACTCAGCTCCGTATCGCGTATTTTCTTTCCGATGGTTTCATTTCGGTCATCGACAAAGCCTCGTATGTCATTAATGCCCAACTGCTGCTCTACGTTACACGCATATTCATGGTATTTTTCGCTGATAGTCAGAATAGCGAATTGCTCAGGTGCCAGCCAAAGTGGGAATTTGCCAGCGCAGTGCTCAATCAGTACGCCGATGAATCGCTCCATAGAGCCGAAAGGTGCCCGGTGAATCATCACGGGGCGGTGAGGTTTATTATCGGCGCCGATGTATTCCAGGTTGAAGCGCTTGGGCAGGTTGTAGTCCACCTGAATGGTACCCAACTGCCAGGAGCGCCCTAAGGCATCTTTGACCATAAAGTCGAGCTTAGGCCCATAAAATGCCGCTTCGCCATAAGCCGTAACCGTTTTCAGACCTACATCCTTGGTGGCATCAATAATGGCTTGCTCGGCCATTTGCCAATCCTCTTCGCTGCCGATGTACTTGCTTTTATTATTTGGATCTCGTAGGGAAATTTGCGCCGTATAATCTTCAAAGCCCAATTTTTTCAATACAAACCGGGTCAACTCCAAGACATTTAGGAATTCAGCCCTCAATTGTTCAGAGGTACAAAACAAGTGGGCATCATCCTGCGTAAATCCGCGAACCCGGGTTAGGCCATGCAACTCGCCACTTTGCTCGTAGCGATACACCGTTCCAAACTCGGCAATGCGCAGAGGCAATTCTTTGTAAGAGCGCGGGCGGTGGCCGAAAATTTCACAGTGGTGTGGGCAGTTCATGGGTTTGAGCAAGAAAAGCTCTCCTTCTCTGGGCGTGTGGATGGGCTGAAATGAATCTTCCCCGTATTTTTCCCAGTGGCCGGAAGTTTCGTACAGTTCTTTTTTGCCAATATGCGGCGTAATGACCGGTTTATAGCCCCGTTTGATCTGTTCTTTTTTCAAAAAATCTTCCAGGCGCTGGCGCAAGGCCGTTCCTTTGGGCAGCCAAATGGGCAAACCGCCGCCTACCTTTTCGGAAAACATAAACAATTCCATCTCTGTGCCCAATTTCCGGTGGTCGCGCTTTTTGGCTTCCTCCATTAAGTGCAGGTACTCTTCCAAGTCTTTTTGCTTGGGAAAAGTGATGCCATACACCCGCGTCATTTGTTGGCGGCTTTCATCACCTTGCCAGTAAGCACCCGCTACATTAGTCAGCTTTACGGCTTTGATAAAACCCGTATTGGGTACATGAGGCCCTTTGCACAAGTCCACGAAATTACCTTGTTGGTACAAAGTCAATGCTTCTCCATCTCCGCGCTTTTCAATCAGCTCTATTTTATACTCGTCGCCTTTTTCCTGAAAAAAGCGCAGGGCATCGTCTCGGCTGATGTCTTTGCGCAGGTATTCATTTTTTTGGCGTGCCAGTTCCAGCATTTTTTGCTCTATCCGGGCGAAATCGTCGGAGGAGATGGTGCGTCCACCTGGATCAACATCGTAGTAGAAACCATTATCGGTAGCCGGTCCCGTCCCAAATTTCACGCCTGGGAAAAGGGCTTCCAGGGCTTCTGCCATCAGGTGAGCTGAAGAGTGCCAAAAGGAAGCTTTTCCCTCTTTATCGTCCCAAGTCAGCAATTGCAAGGTAGCATCTTGACGGATGGGCCGGGTGGCGTCCCAAACCTCGCCATTGACTTTAGCAGATAGTACTTTCTGTGCCAAACCCTGGCTGATGGACTGAGCTATTTCTAAAGCAGTAGTGCCCGCTTCGTATTGGCGTTGCTGGCCATCCGGAAATGTAACCGTAATCATGGTAATTTGTGCGTTTGTATTCGGGCTGCAAAGGTAAGTTAGTTCTTTGACAAATGGTGTGATTAAAGCAAAAGACTTAGCGAAAATCATTGCTTACCCTGCTTTCCGCTAAGCCTTTTCCCACACCATTTGTCAAAGAATGGGTAAGTTTTTTCAATTAAAGAATTACTTGCATCAGCTCTCTAAAATCCCTTGCCTTTTCAAAAAGGCGATCTTGGTAGGCCGTAGTTCGAAAGCGCAGGTAGTGAACTTGGTCGTTGCGCAGTTCCAACTCAATCATAATATTGCCATAACCCTGAGAAAGGGTATTGTCATCGCTTTTGAGGGATCGGGGCTTTAGGTAGTGGCGTTCTATGGTTTCTACCCAATGGGTGCGCTGATAGGTTCGAAGGTCAGATATTTGGGTGCGATAGCCCGCAGCCAATACCTGCTCTTTTAAAAAATCGAGGAAATGGCGCATATCGCGCAAATTGTAACGAGTTTTGTGCAAATGAATGACAAAGCCTTTGGAAGAGGGCGTATGGAGAAAGTCCAAAGCTTCGTCTATATCGTTGGGCAATGCTTGGTAGATGGCGTACTGGTCGCTCAACCAATCCCTCAAACGACGGCAGACAAGTGTGGTTTTCCAACGCTCATAATCTTGTTTTTCCTCCTCGCTCCGGTTGATTATTTCATGTATGAGGGGCTGACTGGGCGAGCTTTCCTCCGCCTGCCGAAACATCTTTTTAAAATATCCCCAAAGCTTATCCATAACCAAACCTGTTTGGAAAAAGAACAAGCAGAAGCCCGACTTGTTGCAGGGTTGTGTTATTGTCCTGCCAAAAACACGGCATTGCAGAAGAGCAATTTCCCATTTTCCCAAAAACCTCGGAACAGTGGGTTGTCCACCAGGTAAATAACGGCGCCGCGATAGCCCTCTTGTACACCAAAAACCATGGTGTTTTTTTGCCTTTGCTTGGCCTTGTAACCGGCAAAACCTTTTACCTCCAATTCTTCATCGATGTGCCCCACATTCCATAGGTCATCCTGGATGGGATAAGCATCCGATTCCGTTTTAAGTGAGAAATAGGTGTCTCCCAAGCCAAAGCCTAGCGGATGGCTTTCGTCGATGTGTACTTTAAAAATAGCGCCGGGAATGTATTCGCTGATGTCTTTGCGCTCCTGCTCGCCATAAACAGGGACTTCTCCCTCTGTTTTTTCGTCACTGGAGTCTTCTTCTCCCTTGGAAAGGGCAAAACCAGGCTTGCCAGCTAAAGCAGACAAAGCCGAGCCGATGGCAATGATGCGACCACCGTCGGATACCCAATTTTGCAATTTTTGGGCAGTTTCATCGCTGATATTATAGCGCCCTTCTGGAAAGATGAGTACGTTGAACCCGCTTAAATCCAGTTGGGGCAGATCATTGGCGTTGAAGTTGTAAATGGGGTACTGCAAATCTTGCTCAAAAAAGTGCCAGATCTGGCCAAAACTCTGGCTGGAAGTACGCTCTCCGGCCAGTACAGCAATTTTGGGAATAGACAAGTACGCCATACTAGAAGATCCCAAATCGGTACCATTATCAGAAAAACCTGTTTTTACGGGAGTGATATCTTGTTCAAACTGCTGGGCCAGGCTTCGAACTTTGCTGTCCCAATCGCTTGTATTTTTTCGGTTATCGGCTCTGGTAATGATAAGGGTACCTTCTTCGAAGGGTTTGCCTTCCAAGCTGAAAGCATTGGTGGCCACCCTGGCTTTTATTCCTTCGCGGAAAAGCGCCGCCAAGAAACGCGCATTGTCAGCAGATTCCCATTTGGCCAAATAAGCATAAGGGTGATTTGATGCACTGAGTGTATTGGTATAAACCGGTAGCGTATAAGCTCCCTCAATCGTGAGGTTTTGTTTGCAAGCATAAGCTTCCAGTCCATACGCATAGGGCAATGACCAAGCTGTAATATCGTAGGTTACGGAATCTTCCAGTGGCGATTCGGGTTCGAGCAACACTCGAGCCAGAGTGGAACGAGGTTGGGCAAGGCTAATGACCAGATCGCCAGCCTCTGTTTTAAAACTTTCCTCTTTACTGCTGCTGTAGTGATACCCGTTTAGCTGGACTCCTGCCTTTACCTTGCCGTAGCGAATGCCATTTTTATCCATTATTTCCTGGAAGGCGCGCAGTTTGCCCCGTGCATTGCTGCCTCTGATAACAAAAGACTTGTAATTGCCTTCCGGGTTATTATTGGCTGTTTTGAAATACGCTTCAAAATTTTCAATCAAGTGGCGGGCATGTTTCGAGGCCATCTCAATAGTAGATAATGTGGTCGAAGTATGGTGGTCGATGCGGTCTTGTATGGTCAGCGTATCGCCATTTTGGAGTGTAAATGCCGCCCCTGCAATCCCATGACCCGCCTGTTCATAGGTCATGCCTATGGATCCGTTGAAAATGGGGTAGGTATCACCATAACTAGGATAATACAAATCAAAGCTTTCTCTGGTAAAATACAACCAACCTCTCTGGTCGAAGTAGTGGGCGTGGTTTTTGCCTATTTCTACCTGAAAATCTTCCTGCCAGCGCGTAATAGCTGAGTGATAAGGCGCTGCTGCTGGCGCAAAATAATAAGGCGATTCTGGATACTGTTCGTGTACATCGACATGAATGTGCGGCATCCATTGCTGGTATATTTTGATGCGCTGCTGGGTTTCCACTTGTGTTTGCCAAGCCCAATCGCGGTTGAGGTCGAACAAATAATGGTTGGGGCGACCGCCTGGCCAAGGTTCGTCGTGCTCGCGAGCAGCCATTTCCGGGTTGGGCGTTTTGGCTGCTATGCCCCTGTACCAATGACTGTATCGAGAGTAGCCATCCGGGTTGAGGCTGGGATCAAACAGAACAATGGTGTTTTGCAGCCAAGCCTGGGTTTTCAATGGATCGGCCAGTTCATGCAACACGGTCATGGCACTTTCCGGGCCACCGGCTTCATTGCCGTGGACGCCAAAGCTCAACCAGACAATGGCTTTGTCCAATGCCGGATCAGAAGGCCCCTCTAATAAGCCAGTTTTTCGCAGGTTGTTTTGCCGGATGGCTTCTATCTGAGCCAAATTCTCCGGGGTAGATATGATGACAAACAAAAGTGGGCGATCTTCATTTGTCTTGCCATAAGTGGTCACCTGCACCCGATTGCTGTTAGCGCCTACGTACTCCACATAATCGACCAAGAGGTGATGCGGGGTGAATTGTTTTCCATAAGCCGTAGGTAGGAATTCGGCTGGCGTTTGTAATTGCCCAAAAAGGATAAAGCTAATGCTTACTAGCAAGAGGGTAAGGCAAAATTTCATGGTTTCTAGTTTCATGGTTTCTAGTTTTCCTGCCCCCGTCCGATCCGGAGTCGTCCCGCCCGGATTGATCCGGTCGGGCGGGCGAATCCCGCTTTCGGCGGGAGGCGGGTGGTTCCTGGCTGACCTAGCCTGAAACCCGTTCAATCCTTGCACCCAGCGCTTTTAGCCGGGTATCGATGTATTGATAACCGCGATCTATCTGGTGGATGTTGTGAATCAGGCTAGTCCCTTTTGCCGACAAGGCAGCAATCAATAGCGCCACACCAGCTCGAATATCGGGCGAGGTCATATTGATGCCGCGCAGTTGATGCCGGCGGTCTAACCCAATAACAGTTGCCCGGTGCGGGTCGCAAAGGATGATTTGCGCACCCATGTCGATCAGTTTGTCCACAAAGAAAAGGCGGCTCTCGAACATTTTTTGATGGATCAATACACTGCCTTTGGCTTGGGTAGCTACCACCAACATGACGCTCATGAGGTCGGGGGTGAAGCCGGGCCAGGGTGCGTCGTAGATGGTCATAATAGAACCATCCATAAATGTCTGGATTTCGTATCGTTCTTGCTGTGGAATGACGATGTCGTCGTTTTGGATGCGCAGTTGGATGCCCATGCGTTCAAACATACGGGGTATGATTCCCAACTCGTCCACCCGGGCATTTTTTATGGTAATGGCCGATTGGGTCATGGCTGCCAAGCCAATAAAGCTGCCTACCTCGATCATATCGGGCAGCAATTCGTGGGTTGTTCCTTTTAGCTTGGCGACTCCTTCTATGTGAAGCAAATTGGAACCCAGACCTTTTATCTTTGCCCCCATGCGATTGAGCATACGGCACAATTGCTGGACATAAGGTTCGCAGGCAGCATTGTATATTTCTGTAACCCCATCCGCCAATACCGCTGCCATGATAACGTTGGCGGTGCCGGTAACGGATATTTCATCCATCAGGATGTATGTTCCTTTCAGGTGCTCGGCATGTATGGAATACTGCGCTTTATCGGGGTCGTAAACGAAGTTGGCGCCCAATTTTTCCAAACCGAGGAAATGCGTGTCCAATCGGCGACGGCCAATTTTATCGCCACCGGGTTTGGGAAGAAAGGCGTGGCCAAAGCGCGCCAGTAAAGGTGCGATTAACATGACAGAACCTCGAATTCGACTGGCATTTTGGCGAAAAGCATCCGACTGGAAAAAATCCAGATCGACATTAGCGGCCCGAAATTCGTAGGTATGATCGTCCACTTGAGTCACCTCTACCCCCAAGCCGCTCAATAAGTCGAGCAGGTGCAATACATCTTGTATAATAGGTAGCTTGGATATGGTAATTTTTTCAGGTGTAAGCAACACTGCACAAAGCACTTGAAGTGCTTCGTTTTTGGCGCCCTGTGGCGTGATTTCGCCAAACAAGGGTTTTCCTCCAATTACCTCAAATGTGTCAGAAGCCATAATGGCGCGTTACTTTTTTCTTCTGAAATTGCCGCCACCACCATTGCGACCACCGCCACCACCGCTACGTGATTTGTTGCCACCAGAGTAGCCGTCCCGATCGCGGTCGCGGTCGCGACCACCAGAAGAACGACGGTTGTTGTTGTTGCTGCCGCTGTGGCTTCGCCTGCGATTGTTGTTATTGTTGTTATTGCTATGGCTGCTACCGCTGTCACCCAACTGATCAATAGAAATATGCTCGTCGAGGCTCAACAAACCTTTGGAAAGGGTCTCCAAATCCGTTTTGATGATATCATCGCTGACATAATATTCTTTGTTCCAGGTTTTATAGGCCAGCTTCATGTAGGAGGCGATCACCGCCACAAACCCTTGGCGCTTTGGTCCTGGCTCCATGCTGATGGCTTTTTTAACCAGCTTTTGCACGTTGTGACCATAGTGGCGGAAAGCTGCTTCGATTTCCGGGTAATTGATTTTATCCGGTTTCTTAGTCAGGTCCTCGGGCGTGGGAATCGCTCCACCTGGAGGTGTAACGTTTATTTTAAAGTCGGAAATAAGGAAAACATATTTCCACAATTTTTCCCGATAATCCTCCACGTTGCGGTTTTGGGGATGCATTTGGATCATCAGGTTGATGATCTTCTCGATGAATTTTTGGCGGTACTGATTGTCCTCAATGGTCATGGCAAATTTGATCATTTTCTGGACATTGCGGCCAAATTCGGGGATAACTAGCAGCTCTCTGGAAGAATTGTATTCCATAGCCGACACTTCATGCTCGCTCATAAGAATATACAAATTAATACTTGTGCCATTTAATGTCTAAACGGTTGTAAAAATGGTGTTGTTTGGTAAAAGAATAGAACTAATAACGCTTATTCTACCGTAACCGATTTAGCCAGGTTTCTCGGCTGATCGACATTACAACCTCTCATTACCGCGATGTGGTAGGAAAGCAATTGTAAAGGAATTACAGACAATAAGGGTGTGAGGGGTTCTTCCGTATCAGGAATTTCTATGGCGTAGTCGGCCATTTCGCTGATGATTTCGTCCCCTTTTGTTACTAAAGCTATGACCAAGCCGCTGCGGGCTTTTACCTCTTGAATATTGCTGGCAATTTTATCGTAGGCACTTTTATTGGTGGCCATTACGATCACCGGCATTTGCTCGTCAATTAATGCGATAGGCCCGTGTTTCATTTCTGCGGCCGGGTAACCCTCTGCATGGATGTACGAGATTTCCTTGAGTTTAAGCGCTCCTTCCAGCGCAACGGGGAAGTTATAGCCCCTTCCTAAGTACAAAGCGTTATGCTTATCTTTAATCTCTGCTGCAATATACTTGATTTGCTTGTCATATTGCAATACTTGCTGTACTTTTTTGGGGATTTCGTTCAATTCGGCTATCAATTGACGGAAATAGGAGTCTGAGATGGTACCTCTTTTTTGCGCCAGCGTAAGTGCCATCATAGTAAGTAGGGTAACCTGGCCCGTAAAAGCTTTGGTGGAGGCCACTCCAATTTCAGGGCCAGCATGAATGTAAGACCCCGCATCCGTGAGTCTGGCGATGGAAGAGCCAACTACGTTAACGATGCCATAAATCAATGCACCTTTTTCTTTGGCCAATTCCAGGGCAGCCAAGGTATCAGCCGTTTCACCCGATTGAGAAAGAGCAATCACCACATCGTCTTCCGTAATGATGGGGTTGCGATAACGGAATTCGGAAGCATACTCCACTTCTACCGGAATGCGTGCCAAATCTTCAAACAGGTACTCGCCAATCAAGGCCGAATGCCAGGAAGTGCCGCAAGCCACAAAAATGAAACGCTTGGCTTTTGTGATCCGATCCACATGTTCTTCTACCCCGCCCAGCTTGATCCAATTGTTTTCTACGTTCAGTCGCCCGCGCATGCAGTCGGAAATGGTCGTAGCTTGTTCGTGTATTTCTTTTAGCATGAAATAATCGTACCCGCCTTTTTCCAGCATCTCGATTTTCATATCCAACTCGTGGATAAAGGGGGTTTGCACTTCGTTGCTAATGTTTTTTACTTCATATCCTGAGCGGGTCAATACCGCAATCTCCTCGTCTTTCAGGTAAATGACCTTTTTAGTATGCTCTACAATGGGTGTAGCATCGGAGGCCATGAAAAATTCATTTTCGCCGATTCCCAGTACCAATGGACTGGCTTTACGGGCGCCGACCAGTTTGTTGGGGTCGTTTTTATCAATAACAACGATGGCATAGGCGCCGATAACACGGGTAAGTGCAATGCGCACGGCTTCTTCCAGGGAGAGCTGGCTCCTGTCCTGGATTTCCTCAATCAGGTGCACCAATACCTCCGTATCCGTTTCACTTTCAAAACGGTGGCCTTCTTTTTCAAGGGCTTGTTTGAGCAAGGCATAGTTTTCGATGATCCCATTATGCACCAGGGCTATCCGCTTGTTGCCTGAGCTGTGCGGGTGCGCATTGATGTCTTCGGGTGCACCGTGAGTTGCCCAACGCGTATGCCCAATACCTATGCTGCTATCGGGTACAGCATTACCGATGTGGTTTTCTAGTTCCTGAACTTTGCCTTTTTTCTTAAACACCCGAATGTCGCCGTTAAGCAAGGCAATCCCTGCACTGTCATAACCCCGGTATTCCAGGCGTTTGAGTCCCTTTATCAGAATGGGATAAGCTTCTTTGGAACCGATATATGCTACTATTCCGCACATAGGTGTTGGGTTTTTAGATGGTAATTTATAATCTGGTGAATGTCAAATTTAAGCGCGGATAATACTGCGGATGGTCTGTGCCATAAAAAATGCTGCGAGCAGCGTTTTCTGCTTTTCGAAGCGGCGTTATGTACAATTTTTCGCCGTTGGCTTCTCCGTCGATCATCCGTTGAAAATAGGCGGAAAGATTCATCCGATAAACAATAGGCGCATTGGATGCTTCAACAGGAATGCCTCCAAAAAAATTGGCTAAGCTCAAGCCATTACTAGCAAGAATAGCGATATCTTCTACCACCACCAGTTCCCCGTCTTCGTCCTCACTCGAAATAATTAGTTGCTCAATATTGGGGTAGTTGGCCGTATCCTGTCCGATGTCCGCAGCGTAGAAAACCAGTTCGGCCTTATTAACCACCAGCCCAGCCAATTTTTCTGCATAAGGAATTTCTACAATGGCCTCCAAGCCCGACATACCTTGTACAAAAAACAAGCTATCGCCTTTTCCATCATTTTGTAAAAAAGTAGCTACACTACCCGTGGAATAGTCGTGCTCGAAATGGGCAAAGCGCACTGTTTGATTGACGTCAAAATCGAATAAAAATTGTTGGGGCTGGTCATCTTCATCGCGCAAAAACAAGTGGATACCTGCCCTAGAACTAGCCAGATCAAAGCTCAACATGCCGCCGTTCTCCGTAATAGGCCTCAGTTGTATGCCCTTGAAATAATCTAAGAACAAGCTATCGTCTTCGTAATAGGTGGTGTCCAGACCCAAAAGCTCCTGTCCAAAATCGTCGCTAAGCTTGATGCGCAAATGCGGAAAAAAAAGCGTATCAATTTCGTCGTCGCCTACATAATCGAAGAATACCAAGCTATCCAGATTGGGGGTAAATTGGGTACTGCCCAATATTTTACTCTCGTCAACCGCCACTGTCTGATCCGAAAAATAATCCTGATCGTTGCTGAGGCTTTCTGCCAGAGCGACCACTTCAATGCCGTAGGTTTCGTCTAGCTTGCCGTAAATACCCCCCATATCATAGGGCAGAATCAAAACAATGGAATCAAATTCATAGCCCGAAAAATCAACATTAAAAGCTTCTGGATAAACCTGGGCAAAAATGCTAGAATGGGATCGCCCAAAATAAGCATCATTGTAATTCCCCAGCAAAAAACTGTTGAGTTGGCTGGACACAAAAGAAGAAAAAGTGCGAACGGAAGTTCTTTCTGCTGTACGGAAGTTTACACTCAAGGTATCCGTGAAATCCACATCGGCCTGATCTTGCTCTAACAAAGCGCCCCCTACCAGGGTCGGGTCTGAACAAGCTATACCGATGCTCAGCAATAGTGCCATGACAGCAAAATGAAAAAATTTCATAAATAAAAACTTAATTTGGAGTCAACAAAAAGAACTGTGAAGACATAGAAATACTACCTTCTGTACAGAAGAAAACCCCGCTTCGTACTTGTGTTATGGATAGGGGGAAACCATTATGGGTTAATGTTGATGCTTTTATACTCATCTGGCAAAAAAGCCGCGCCTCCTGTTATTCCCTGACTTCTTCCGTGATCAGCGATTGGAGGAAATCCATATAGGAAGGCATTACTTCCCCATCGCCATCAAAGTCTTGGTGCTCTAATATGGGCTTTTCAATACCATGAACAGCACTGAATACGTTATCTGCTACCGATTCGCTGCCTATGATGATGCCATCGCAATAAGCAATAGCGCCTTTGTGCAGCACAATACCCGTTCCATTCTGGTAAGCTTTAAGATCTTGCTCGGTCAGGTTATTAATAGATGCCTTGGAAACAAACTGCTCATTCAATGCTTTGCCAAAAGTATCTTCATAAACAGAATAAATGACTTTGGTATTTTGAAAAAGAGGTTCTGTTTTATAAGCTGTTTTCAGGTAAAGCGGAATAAGGCTTGTCATCCACCCGTGGCAATGTACAATATCAGGTGGCCAACCAAATTTTTTGACGGTTTCAATAACCCCTTTGCAAAAGAAAACCATTCGATCGGCATTGTCATCGAAAGGTACATTATGATCATCTGCAAAAACGTGCTTGCGCTGGAAAAAATCTTCGTTGTCTAAAAAATAAACTTGCATACGAGCTTCGGGCAAGGAAGCTACTTTGATAATCAATGGGAAATCATCATCGTCCACAATAATATTCATCCCTGATAGTCGGACAACCTCATGCAGGCGATGCCTCCGTTCATTGATCGTACCAAACCGAGGCATCAACACCCGGATTTCCATGCCGTTATCCTGAATAAATTGTGGCAATTTCCGGGCAATCTTTGAAACTTCGGTGAGGGCGGTATAAGGATGCATTTCCTGCGTTACGAGCAGCACTTTCTTTTTACTCATAAACAAACGATTTGTGGAAAAAAATTGGCATTTTCCATAGGTTCAATGAACAAGACTGCAAAATTAGCAAAAATTGAGAGATTTTACTGTATTTATCTGCAACTTAATACTGTCTTAACAAAAACAGCTATATTTGCACCACGGTTTTTACCAAACGAGACATTTTAATGTATCTCTTTAAGAAAGCCAATGATTTACAGGCTTATTTAACCCATTTTCGGCTGAAAAATCAGCCGGTGGGCTTTGTTCCCACAATGGGTGCTTTGCACGAAGGGCATTTATCGCTCGTGCATCAATCCATCCAATCCAATGCCTGTACCGTTTGTAGTATTTTCGTCAATCCCACACAATTCAATGAACGCAGTGACCTGGATAAATATCCAAGAACACCAGCAAAAGACTTGGAACTGCTGTACAAGGTTGGCTGCCATGTAGTATTTATGCCAGAAGTTGAAGAGGTGTATCCGCCCGGACAAACCGCTATCCACGTCCCGGCAATCAACCTGAATGGATTAGACCAGCTCATGGAAGGCGCTTTCCGACCCGGGCATTTTGAAGGCGTCATGCAAGTGGTCAAGCGTTTGATCGACTTGGTTCAACCACAAAGGCTTTATTTGGGACAAAAGGATTTTCAGCAGTTTTTGATCGTTCAGCGTATGGTCGAAGCATTGAAGTTGCCTTTGGAAGTCATCTCCTGCCCTATTTTCAGAGAAGCCAATGGCCTGGCCATGAGTTCCCGCAACGAGCGGCTAAGCCCCGAATTAAGGGCCAAAGCCGCGCTGATTTACCAGACCCTGTGCGATGCAAAACAGTGGATGGAACAATTTCCCCCCCAAATGATCTGCGAGAAAGCACTGCAGCAATTGCAAGTGGAAGATTTCAGGCCAGAATATTTTGAGCTGGTGGATAGCCAAACTTTATTGCCTGTACACGATTTTGAAGCGGTGGAGTCCATCCATGCCTGTGCAGCCGTTTGGGTTGGCGAGGTTCGTTTGATTGACAACCTCTTTTTAAAGGAGGCACTTTGAGTTTATTTTAATGATCTTTCGGATTTTTAACAATCGTTATATTAAACTTACCTAATTTTATTTTGTTTCATTCAAGCGCTTTTTGTCACTTTAATACAAAATGCGCGTATTATTAAACGTTGCAGAATTTTATACTCAATTACCATGTTGATTCATCGCTTTAAATCCAAAATACACCGGGCAAAAGTCACCCAAGCCGAGTTGAACTATGTGGGCAGCATTACCATCGATGAAGATTTGATGGATGCCGCCGATTTGATAGAAGGAGAAAAGGTGCAAATAGTCAACAACAACAACGGCGAGCGATTGGAAACTTATGTCATCCGGGGAGAGCGAGGCTCTGGCGTAATCTGTCTAAATGGCGCTGCTGCGCGAAAAACACAGGTAGGCGACATCATCATCATCATCTCTTATGCCTTGATGAGTGTAGAAGAAGCCAAAAAATACGAACCAAAAGTGGTGTTTCCGGATGAAAACAACCGGATTCCCGGATAAGCGCACCCGCACTAGAGCGTTTTCTGAAAAAATGCCGCTTCGGGTCATTCCTCCAACTTGCCTTATACCCCGCACTAGGTATTCATTCCTTACCCCATGCTGGTAAAATTTCGGTATCTTGTCAAAAAGTATTTTGATAAATCAGATAGGGCTATACCTTTGTCGCATTATTCGGATTTAGTCTAAATAAAAGAAAAATGTGTACCCTACTAAGAAATGGATTAATTGCCCTGATGGCCTTGCTTTTAGCTTTTTCGTGCGAGGACGAAGAAAGACCTCCTCTAAACCTTCCGGCCAACTACGACGGGAGCAGTTTTGCAACAAACGCCTCAAAAGAGCTAGCGCTTCAAGGGCAGCTAAGTGCCCTGACTAGCGAAGCTAAAAAAGGCCGAACTGCCGGCAACCTCGTATCAGAAGAAAACCTGATTGCCCTTTTTGAAACAGGCAATCCAAGCTTGCAAGCTATTGCTAGCGGCTACTATGCGGGTAAAATAAGTGCTTCGGGTGGTTTTGCCACTCAACTGGCATTGGCCAGCGGCGGCACTTATACACCAGGCTTACCTACTGGCGAAGGCGGTGTCTATGGGGCTTATTTGTTCGATGAAAACGGCATCGAACCGGAACAACTCATTGAAAAAGGCTTGTTTGGAGCCGCTTTTTACCACAGAGCTACAACCCTGGCGGCAGGTACGCTTACGGAAGCAAGCGCCGATCAAATGGTTGCTTTATTTGGGGCGCATCCCGATTTTCCCAACACCAACAACGCCCAAACGGCTACCAATCCTGATAAATTTTTGGCCAGCTATGCCGCCCGCCGCGATAAAAACGACGGTAATGGCCTTTACACCCAAGCTAAAAATGGCTTTATCCAACTACAGGCCGCACTCAAAGCCGGCAATGAGTACAAAACCGAACAAGACGAAGCCCTGGAAATCATTTTCGATGCCTGGGAAAAAGCCAATGCCGCTACCATTATCAACTATTGCCATGCTGCCATCAGCAAATTTAGTGCTACTAATCCCACAACAGATGATCTGGCTAGTGGCCTCCATGCTTACAGCGAGGGCGTGGGGTTTCTACATGGCATTCGCATGAGCAATCAAACTTTCCGCCGAATCACCGACGCCGAAATTGACGCCCTACTGGTGTTGATGAACGCTCCTTATGATGGGACACCCACTTCGTACAAATTTATTACAGATGGCATCAACGAACTGCCCAAGCTCAGTCAGGTGATCGAAACCCTACAAGCCACCTACGGGTTTAGCGACCAAGAAGTGGAAGACTTTAAAAAGAACTGGGTTGCAGAACAAGGCCGATAACTGAATACCTACTGTAAGGTATCTGACCTGTCCCCATTTTTGGTAAAAGTTTGGTATTCTGATGAATGTCGTTCACTGCGATGCGGTCATGCCTTAACTTTGCAACGATTAGATTTAGTCTAAATAAAACCTTTTTTCATATTATTTTCATCCATGAAGTACCTGGCACGCTTTTTCACCTTGCTACTCCTCCCTTTTTGGGCTTGTAATGACAACAAGCCGGGAGATTTACCTGACTTTGACCGCGGCGAACTCCTCCACCATTATGCAGACAACCTGATTCAGCCTGCCTATCAAAGCTTGCAAAGCGAAGCGACAGATTTGCTCGGAGCAGCAGAAGCATTCACCACAGCACCGGATGAAGCTGCATTAGCTGCTTTGCAACTGGCTTGGCGCAATGCTTACCAGAGCTGGCAATCGGCCAATGCCTACAATTTTGGCCCTGCTGGGGAAGCTGGTTTGAAAAAAGGGCTGATCGAAGAATTGGGTACTTTTCCAACTGCAGAAGACAAAATCGAAGCTGCCATAACGGCTGGCGATCACACATTGGCTTCTTTCGATCGGGATGCCCGAGGTTTTTTGGCTATGGAGTACTTGATTTTTGGAAAAACAACCGATTCTGCCGATGTATTGGCTCAATTTGTAGCATCCCCATCTCGTCGGGAGCATCTGCTTGCGTTGGCGGGGCAACTAAAAGGCTTGGTCGATGAAGTGGTGGCCGATTGGGCGACGTATGAGGCAGCATTTGTGACCAATGTCGGCACGGATGTGGGCAGCTCCGTCTCACAGCTCTACAACGAATTTGTGCGCAGCTTTGAAAGCATCAAGAACTTCAAAGTAGGGCTACCTGCCGGCAAACGTCCCGGACAAACCATGCCCGAGCCGCACTTGGTGGAGGCCTTGTACTCCAGCTATTCTTTGGAAATGCTGCGGCTGCACCTCGAAGCCATCGAGCATATATACTATGGTGAGAGTGCTGATGGAACAACTGGCGTAGGTCTTATAGATTATGTAGAAGCAGTGGAAGGTGGTGCTCAACTGGTGGTTGCTACGCAAGCGCAATGGCAGTTGGTCAAACAAGCGCTGGATCAAATTCCAAGCGACCGCCCTTTGTCCGAACTTATGGCCGAAAACAACGCCCAAATAGACGCACTGCACACTGAACTTCAAAAACACACCCGCTTTTTTAAAAGTGATATGTCGTCGTTGCTCGGCATCGCCATTACTTTTAGCAGTGGCGACGGTGACTAATAAGCGCAACATTTTTCGCTTCCATTTTTCAAATGAATTTAACCAAAACAAAAAATGAAGAAAATACCTTTTTTACTTCTTGTGTTACTGGTAACCAGTCTTTTCAACGCCTGTAAAAAAGACGACGATACCTCTGAGCAACTGGAAGAAAACAAAAAAGCTTTCCTGGAAAATTACGCCGATATCGTTTATGCTTCCTATGAAGACAGCCGCACCACAGCCGTAGCACTTCAACAAGCCATTGATCAATTTGTGAGCAACCCGACCGAAGCCGGTTTCGAAGCTTGTAAAACGGCTTGGAAAGCAGCCCGTATCCCCTATGGTCAAACGGAAGCTTACCGCTTTTATGGAGGCCCTATTGACGATGAGGATGGCCCTGAGGGTTTGCTCAATGCTTGGCCCTTGGATGAAAACTTCATCGATTATGTAGCAGGCAACCCAGATGCCGGATTGATCAACAACCCGACGGACTATCCCGAAATCACCAAAGAGGTGCTGGAAGCACTCAACGAAAGTATTTCCGAGACCTCCATTTTTACAGGCTATCATGCCATTGAGTTTTTGCTTTGGGGGCAAGATCTCAACGCCAATGGTGCTGGTCAGCGCCCTTATACCGATTACGTCGCCGGAGGCACCGCTGCCAACCAGGATCGACGGAGTGCTTACCTCAAGGTGGTAGCTGCTCTATTGGTTGATCACCTCAATCTGTTGCTGGACGAATGGCAACCAACAGGCGCCTATCGCAAGGATTTCCTGGAAAATACCGATGTAAATGTCGCACTGGGCCGCATTTTTACCGCTTTGGGCGAATTGAGCAAGGGCGAATTATCTGGTGAGCGCATGTTCGTTGCCGTGGACAGTGGCGACCAGGAAAATGAACATTCCTGCTTTAGCGACAACACCCACGTGGACATTGAAATGAACTACAAAGGGATAGAAAACGTCTATTTCGGCGTTTATACCCGAATTAATGGTAGCACGGTGAGTGGCATAAGTCTGGACGATTTGGCATTACAAGCCGATATAGCTAAAGCCAATACCGCGCTGGCCGCATTTACCGATGCCAAAGAAGGAATAAATGCTATTCCTACCCCTTTTGACCAGGCCATTCTAAACAACGAAGCCCTTATTTTGGAAGCGGTGGAAAGTCTGAGCGATCTAAGCGACAGAATCACAGACGTAGGTTTTGCGCTGGGTGCTGAGTTCTAAGGATTTTATACATGGTAACATAAATCAACTGTAATGCGCAATTTCCCGAAACCGGAGGTGTTAGTCATCTGCCGGTTTCGGTTATTTAGTACAGTAAGCCTATTTAATGACGATTGACCCTCAATTGCCCGCGCTTTTGTATCAACAAATGACAAAAAACATGAAAGAAAAAGTCTTTTGGCTACTGACTGCATGGGTACTGGCAGCAACACAATGGAGTTGTCAAAAAGACAATATGGGGCTAGCGGAGGTAGTTGCCGAAGAAGAATTGTCTGGCGGTGTCAATTTTACCACCTTTGATTTTTCTGAAAATGCCTTTGGCGTACAGGGAAAAAAACTAAACAGCACCGAATCCGGCCAGTTTGTCGTGGGCAATTCCCTGTTCCGCACCAATTGGGTCACCGCCCCCGCCTCCGTTCAATCCCTCGATGGCTTGGGCCCTGTGATGAACGCCATCTCTTGCGGCAGTTGCCATTTCAAAGATGGCCGAGCCAAGCCACCCAGCACACCCGACGAGACCCTCAACGGCTTGTTGTTTCGCCTTAGCATTCCGATCATGGGTGAAAACGGTCAATTACTACCCGATCCGAATTACGGCGGCCAGTTTCAGGACAAATCCATTCTCAATGTACTAAACGAGGGCCTAGTCCGCGTGAGTTATGAACCCATTACGGGCAGTTACGAGGACGGCAGCAGTTTTACGCTGCGCAAACCCGTTTATGAATTCCATGACTTGGGCTACGGCGATTTGCACGCTGATGTACTCATCTCGCCCCGAATCGCCCCGCAAATGCCGGGATTGGGACTGTTGGAAAATGTGACAGAAGCGGACATTTTGGCCCGAGCCGATGAAAACGATCAAGATGGCGACGGCATTTCGGGTCGCCCCAATTACGTGTGGGATGCCTCTGCCCAACAAAGCAGGCTGGGCCGTTTTGGCTGGAAAGCCAACCAACCTTCTCTGCTGCAACAAACCGCAGGGGCCTTCAATGGCGACATTGGGATTACCAGCTCTATTTTCCCGCAAGACCACCTCACGGACATTCAAAGGCAGCTGTACCCGGAGGTTCCCAATGGCGGCATGCCCGAATTGAGCGATGAACAACTGGCAAAAGTCACCCTTTATATTCAAGCATTAGCCGTACCGGCTCGCCGCGATTTTGACGAAGAGGAAGTGCGTCGGGGCAAATGGTTGTTCACCGAATTGAAATGCGCTGCCTGCCACGTACCCCAAATGCAAACCAGCCAGCAAAGCCCTATTGAGTCGCTGAACAATCAGACCATTTTCCCCTATACCGACCTGCTCTTGCACGACATGGGGGAAGGGCTTTCGGATGGTCGGCCCGATTTTCTGGCTACCGGCAACGAATGGCGCACCCCGCCCTTATGGGGGATTGGGCTGGTAAAAACCGTGAATAACCATACTTTTTTCTTACACGATGGCCGAGCCAGCAACCTAGAAGAAGCCATACTCTGGCATGGCGGCGAAGCGGAAAATGCCCAAAAGGGCTTCAAAAAATTATCGAAAAGCGATCGGGATGCATTGATTGCTTTTTTGGAAAGCTTATAAGCGATTATATCATCATAAACCAAAGTTTTTATGCAAAAATGGATGATTTTTTCTAGTGTATTGGTTTTGTTCGCAGCCTGCACCAATGCTCCCGAAGGGCAAAAAGTAGAAGCCACGCAAGCTGAAACGGCAGTAGAGCAGCCAAATGCTCAGGCCACTTCTTATCGGGTGAATACAGCGGCCAGCACCATCGAATGGCAAGGCACAGAACCCAGTGGTGATGGCCACTACGGGGTGATTGGCATTCAGGGGGGAAGCCTCCGAGTAGTTGGCGACCAAATTTCAGGTGGCACTTTTGTGCTGGATATGAACAGCATCAGCGTAAGCGATCTAACAGGCGGCAAAAAGGAAAAATTGGAAAGCCACCTCAAGGACGGCGACTTTTTTGAAACCAACCGCTTTCCCAGCGGGAAATTTGAAATCACAGCCGTAGAGGCCGTTAGCGGCAATCCCGAAATTACTCACAACATTACGGGCAATCTGACGTTACGCGACACCACCAAAAGCATTACTATTCCAGCTCAGGTAAGCCTGGCTGATGGTAGTTTGACTGCCGTAACGCCCAAATTTACCATTGACCGCACTCAATGGGGCGTGGTGTATCGTTCCGGCTTGATCGGCACCCTGAAGGACAAACTGATTGACGACCAGATCGGCTTGAAAATCAAGTTGGAAGCCCAAAAAGTAAACTAAGGGAAAGGCAGCAACATGGGTAATAAGTGGCGATATATGGCAACAAAAGGCTGGCGATCACAACTCGAACAGCCCGTATCCATTGCCCCGCTCATTACCTTTCGGGTGGTCTTCGGTTTGGTCATGGTATTCAGTGTGCTGCGCTTTTGGTACCTGGGCTGGATCGAAGACCATTATATTGACACTCAGGTTACGTTCGACTATTTTGGTTTTGAATGGGTGCGTTTGCTGCCGCCATTTTGGATGTATGCGCTGCATGTGCTGATGTTGTTGGGCGCATTGGGTATTACGTTGGGTTTGTTCTACCGCGTTTCTGCCGCACTTTTTTTTCTGACTTTCACCTATACCGAACTCATAGACCTGACCTATTACCTGAACCACTACTATTTTGTCAGCATCGCCAGTTTTTTGCTCATGCTGGTACCGGCCAATCGCCGCTTTGCGCTCGATAACTGGATTTGGCCTGCCGAATATAGCCTGCAAACGCCACGCTGGACCATCGGCATTTTCAAGCTCCAAATCGCCATCGTTTATGTATATGCGGGGCTGGCCAAAATCAACAGCGACTGGCTGTTGCGAGCCTTGCCTTTAAAAATCTGGTTGCCGGCTCAGGATACCCTCCCGCTGATTGGCGGGCTATTCAAGTTCAAAATCACCCCTTGGCTTTTTAGCTGGCTGGGCATGCTGTACGATACCACGATTGTTTTTTGGCTGAGTTGGCGAAAAAGCCGGGTACTGGCTTACCTATCGGTCATCTTTTTTCACAGCGTTACAGGCATGCTGTTTCAAATCGGGGTTTTCCCCATCGTGATGATTGGCGCTACCTGGATTTTCTTTTCCGAACGCTTCCACGAAACGCTATTGGAATGGCTGGAGCGCAGAGGGGCCTATTTCCGAAAGAGCGCCAACCTCGTTTTTGCGAAAGCAGCGCCAAAAGCCACACCAAATTGGCTCTTATGCCTGCTCGTCTGCCATTTCAGCTTTCAATTGTTGTTCCCCTGGCGTTACCTGCTGTATCCAGGCAATGTATTCTGGACGGAGGAGGGCTATCGTTTTTCCTGGCGGGTGATGCTCATGGAAAAGGCAGGGACGGCTACTTTTTATGTAAAAGATACCCAAACCGGGCGCGAAGGCGTGGTGGACAACAGCGAATTTTTAAAACCCCACCAAGAAAAACAAATGGCCATGCAGCCCGATATGATCCTGCAATTTGCCCATTTCCTGACGGAACACTATGAACAAAAAGGCGTACATCAGCCCGCCGTTCGGGTAGAAACTTATGTGACGCTCAATGCGCGCCCCAGCCAATTACTCATCGATCCCGAGATGGATTTAACAACCCTAAAAGACTCCTGGAAACCAAAATCATGGATATTACCCTATGCGTATGATACCCAAAAATAAACGCTGGATATTGCTCTGCGGCGCGGCTATTGTCGGCCTGTTTGTTTCCCAGCCCGCTTTCGCCCAGCAAGCTACCTTAGAAGGACAAGTGCTGGACAGCGAAACCCGCGAACCCATCTATGGTGCTATCATAGCCCTAGCGGAAAGCAATTGGAATGTGGAAACCGATGAACAGGGGCGTTTTTCGCTCCCGCGCATCCCTTATGGCGATTACGAGTTGATTGTTTTTGCCCTTGGAAAAAATACCAGTCGCCAGCCTGTCAGCGTGGATCAACCCTTGCTGAAACTGGATTTATACCTCGAAGACCTTTCCAAAAACCTGGATATAGTGACCGTGCAAGCAGCTCGGGAAAAGGCGTTTGGCATCACTCGGCTTCGCGCCGTGGAAGACGTGGCCATTTACGAAGGTAAAAAAAGCGAAGTGGTGGTGCTGGACGCCATCACGGCCAATTTGGCCACCAATAATCCTAGGCAGGTTTTTGCCCGCGTGACCGGATTGAACATTTGGGAAAGCGACGGCGCCGGCCTTCAATTGGGCATAGGCGGTCGCGGCCTCAGCCCTAACCGAACCAGCAATTTCAACACCCGCCAAAATGGCTACGACATCAGCGCCGACGCGCTGGGCTACCCAGAAAGTTATTACACGCCCCCGGCAGAGGCATTGGAACGCATCGAGGTGGTACGTGGCGCGGCTTCTCTGCAATACGGCACCCAATTTGGCGGCATGCTCAATTTTGTGTTTAAAAAACCGGCTACCAAGCCCCTTTCGGTGGTATCCCGCCAAACTTTGGGATCTTTCAATTTTTTTGGCTCATTCAACAGCCTGAGCGGTACTTTGAAAAATGGGAAAATGGCCTACAGTGCTTTTTATCAGCATAAACAAGGCGATGGCTGGCGGCCCAATTCCAAATTTGAGTTGAACAACGGCTACGCCGCTTTGCAGTACCGCCCTTCTGACCACTGGCGTATCGGCGCTGAACTGACGGTGATGAACTACCTGGCGCAACAACCCGGCGGCCTGACGGATGCCCTGTTTGAGCAGGATGCCCGGCAATCCATTCGCTCGCGCAACTGGTTTCAGGTCAAATGGCACCTGATGGCGCTGACCTTAGATTATACCTTATCGGATTACACCAAACTGAACATTCGCAATTTTGGCCTATTGGCTCGCCGGCAATCGCTGGGCAACCTTGCCCCGGTCAACAACATCGACTTCGGCGGCAATCGCGACCTCATCGACGGTACTTTTGAAAACGTGGGCAGTGAAGCCCGGCTGTTGCACCGCTACCGCACCGGACTTCAGGAGCACACCCTCTTATTGGGTATGCGTTTTTACCGGGGCTTCACCACTGCCCGACAAGGGGAGGCCAATGATGGCAGCGATCCCGATTTTTACTTTCTACAACCGGAAGATGTGGAAAAATCGGATTATCGTTTTCCCAACTACAACTGGGCTGCTTTTGCCGAGCATATTTTTTACTTATCGCCCAAATTCACCCTTACCCCCGGCATCCGCTGGGAACAGATCAGCACCTTTGCGGAAGGTTATTACAAACAGCGGGTATTTGATGCGGCGGGCAACCTGATTGTAGAAAATCGGATAGAGGAAAACACGGACAGAAAAAGGGATTTGTGGCTGCTCGGGCTGGGTCTCAGCTACAAGCTCAACGATCGCTTAGAATGGTATGGCAATATTTCCCAGAATTACCGGGCCATCAATTTCAGCGACCTGCGCATTGACAACCCCAATAGCCGGGTGGATTCCAACATCATGGACGAGCGCGGCTTCACAGCAGACTTAGGGCTGCGCAGCAAGGTGGAAGACTGGTTTTACCTAGATGTCACGGCTTTTTACATCCATTATCAGGATCGGATTGGCCTGCTGCTGCGCGCCGATGAGCCACCCCTGTACAACGACTACCGCCTGCGCACCAACATCGCCGATGCGCGCAACATGGGCATAGAGGCTTTCGCCGAATGGAATTTCTGGCACTGGCTGGCCCCCGATGATACCGTGACCCGCTTTACAATTTTTCTCAATACGGCTTTCATCGATGCGCGCTACATCAATACCAGTGACAACAGCATCCGCAACAAAAAAGTGGAACTGGTTGCTCCTGTGACGATTCGGAGCGGTCTGAGTTGGAACAGGGGTGCCTGGCGTGCCAACGCTACCATTGCCTACACGGCGCAGCACTTTACCGATGCCACCAATGCGGTGCGCACTGCTTCGGCAGTCAATGGCATCATTCCGGCTTATACAGTGGTGGATCTATCGGCAGGCTGGCGCTGGCGCTGGCTGAGCCTGGAGCTGAGTGGCAACAACCTGTTGGATGCGCGCTACTTTACCCGCCGGGCTGATGCCTACCCCGGGCCGGGTATCATTCCGGCTGATGGCCGCAGTGTGTTTGTGACGGTAGGCGTGGCGTGGTGAGGCATTTGGATGTTTGCCCTTAACCTTTCTTTGTGTTGGGACAAGGCAGCCTTTGTGGCCTTTGTATGGTTTGTGGTTGAATGAGCCTTGGCTTTTCCCCTTTTCAAGCTTTAAGAGGGCGCTACGCTGTAGCGCGCTGGCTGGGCTATATCGGGGCAACAAATATAACACTCCTCTGGAGTGGAAAAATGCAGCTCCGGCGAGGCTGCCGATAAATTTCCATCCGTTTCAATTTTTTAAAAAGGGCGGTTAAACAGCAGGAGGAGGAGCGTCGGTTGATGTCACCCTTCCAGGGTTTTGCGAAGCGTGCGTTGGGCATTATAAGAATGCCACCGCTTCGCGGTTCATGCGTGGAGAAGCTTGGCAAGTGTCGGTGTGATTTTGAATCACGCCGACACTTTTGCAAACGAGCGTCTCTTTCTGTAGTTTGTGGTTGAAAAAAGTTTTTACCATAAAGTTCTTTCTCCTGAAATATTGAAGCATATCTATCAGACGAAAAAGATTCGCTAAAAAATTTTATATTTGTATGACAGCCTGCAAGGGCTGAAAAACGCCAATTCGCTACCAAAACCACTCAATGCCATGGAAGACAACAACCAAATCGCCATTTACGAAACGGCTGATCAATCTGTACCAATCGAAGTGCGGGTCAAAGCGGACAGCGTCTGGTTGACGCAAAGGCAAATAGGCCTGCTATTCGATCGCGACTACAAGACCATTTCCAAGCACATCCTCAACGTGTTTGAGGAAGGAGAGTTGAAGCGAGAAGCAACTGTCGCAAAATTTGCGATAGTTCAAATGGAAGGGGCGCGTGAGGTCGTCCGGGAAATCGAACACTACAACCTCGATGTCATCATCTCTGTCGGCTACCGCGTGAAGTCGAGGCAGGGTACGCAGTTCCGCATTTGGGCCACGCAGGTATTGCGCAAATTCTTGCTCGATGGCTACGCGCTGCACGAAAAACGGCTACAAGAGCAGGAGCAAAACCTGAAAAACCTTCAACAAGCGGTGCAGTTGGTAGCGCAAGTGGTGGTCAATCATCCAACATACAGACAAGATTTATACTATCGACCATATTAACAAAGCTGATTTCTCATAGAATATGAACGAAAAACCAACACGATGGGATTATATTACCACGGCAATAATCGCCGTATTGAGCGCTTGTTGGGCGGTTTACGACTACAAAACCGGCACTGGCAAAATACCTTTTGAACCCCTTATTGCCTTTGCCACAGGGGCTTTTGCAATATGGGGTTACAGCCGCTGGAGGAAAAGCAAGGCGGACAGCAGTCCGACGTCAACCCAGATGGCTGAAAAAATCTATAATATCGGCGAGGTAAGAGATGTAAAGTTTGGTACAAACATCAAGGAGTCGGAAAATGTGGTGGCTGGTAGCAAAATAAGGGCAAAAAATGTGGACATTGGCAATAAAACCATAGCCCAACAAACCAATATTAAAACCCAAATCATACAGTATCCCGATGGAAAGGAAATCCCCCGCTACCTCACCAATCCCCCTTTTCAAGCCGAGTACTTCATAGGTCGGGAAAAAGACCTGCAAGCCATAGAGGACGAGTACCAACAACACAACCGCCCCTTGGTATTGGTAAATGGCGAAGGTGGCATCGGCAAGACCACGCTCGCCGCCAAATACTGGTATGCCCATGAGACCCGATACAAGCACTTGGCCTGGCTCTTTACTGACGGCGGCATCGGAGCGGCCTTGCTGACCTTAGCACCCAAATTACAAGTGGCTTTTGATGCCAATGACGACGAAAAAACCCAACTAAGCCGCATGGCCGAGGCGATGAACAATATGGACAAGCCCTGGCTGTTGGTCTTAGACAACGCCAACGACGTAGCGGATTTAAACAGGCACTACGCTATCCTACACCAATTGGCGGACTGCCATATACTGATCACCTCCCGCACCCGCCGCAGCGATATGGCTACCTACGAGGTGAAGCCTCTGGACCAGGACGAGGCGATGCGCCTTTTCCGTCACTACTACCCCCAACTTGCTGATGCCGAGTTGCCCCTGCTGCACGATATACTGCTGGCGGTGGGCTACAACACCCTGGTGACGGAACTGCTGGCTAAAAACCTGGCGGTATTCAACAAGTACTCGGTGCAGTATAGCCTGGAGGATTTGCTGAAGGAATTGCAGGTCAAAGGCTTGCTGGCCCTCAAAAACAAAACCGTAAAAGTCCTATACGGCAGCGACAGCCTCCGCACCGAAGCCCCCAAAGACATCATCGCCGCCATGTACGATCTAGCACAATTGGACGACTCCGAGCGCTACCTGTTGAGCAACCTAGCCGTGCTGCCCGCTGAGAACATCTCCTACACCCTGCTAAGCCCACTGCTGGGCGTGGCAAATGGGGACTTGGACGATGCCCTGAGTAGCCTGGAAGAAAAAGGCTGGCTCGAATACCGCGAGGCCGACAACAGTTTCAAAATAAGCCCCGTAATACAAGAAGTGACCCGCCACAAAAACGCCGACCGCCTACTCAACGACTGCCGCACCTTGATGGAAACCTTGACAGCAATACTGGGCGATGCTGACCGCACCCACCGCGACAAGCACGCCTTTGCAAGCACCTGTGCCCGCTTGGGCGAGGCCGTAGTGTATGCCATGCCCACACCTGATGTTAATTTATCTTATTTATGCCAAAACATCGGCAATTTCTACCAGGATACGGGCAACTTGCCCCAAATGATGGCCGCCTACCAAAAAATGCTGGGCATCCAGACAGATTTGTGCCAAATAGAATCTGAAAATACCCACTTCAAAAACGGGTTGGCCATTTCTTACGAAAAACTCGGCTCGACGCAAACGGCTTTGGGGAATTTGCCCCAGGCCTTGACGTTTTTTGAAGATGAGACCAAGTTATTTAAAGAACTGCACGCCGCGTATCCGCAAAATGTGGACTTCAAAAACGGGTTGGCCA
>CALMIR010000035.1 GCA_937864265.1 uncultured Saprospirales bacterium
TTTTTTAGACAGGGTTTATGGGGTTTGCAGGATGGGTGTGAGGGTGTGTTTTTTTTAGACAGGGTTTATGGGGTTTGCAGGATGGGTGTGAGGGTGTGTTTTTTTAGACAGGGTTTATGGGGTTTGCAGGATGGGTGTGAGGGTGTGTAGGGGGGCTTCACTCACGCCTCTTAAACCCCAATAGGTCATGCCCCATTGCCACTCAAAATCAAACATTTGCGAATTAAGGGTTTGATCGAACTGCGCTCTGGCCATGAGACCTCTAAATAGGATGAGGCTATCATAGGCATCAAACAATTGCTCCGAAATGAATGGCTTTTCCCAAAAAAAATAAGTCGCATCACTCGAAAAGCAATACGACTTATTTAATCATAATCCCATGAACATTAAAAAACCCGGCAGAGCCGGAAAAAAGAAGAATATATTTTGAGTAAAATCTTTAGTCTCGTTTGGAAAGTTGTCTGATAGCAAGTCAGATTTTTTTCCCAGGAAAACCTGACTTGCTATGACAATCTAAAATCCCATTTAATATCCCAATTTTGTTCGCCGATGCTTTTATCGGCTTTATCTTCGTTTGACAATACAAACATCAGGAGAAATTCGCCTGAAAACAAAGACAAAATCGGGCTATTGTGAAAGAAATTGAAAGCCTATATAAAAATTCAAAAAATTGATTATCAGTATTTTAGATTTTTTAAATTCCATTTTTCGTGAAAATTATCCTTTTTGTGAAAGAAAAAAAATGAAAATTTTTTTTTAAAAAAATTAGTTGAACGGGTTTTGAAAAGCCGGATTATTCACAAAAGAGGTATCCGTAAGCATATTTAGGAAGTTGATCATGTCGATTTTATCCTGCTCGCTGAGGATGAATTGCTGGATATTGGCATCTTCATTGAGGAAACCATGGCCGCCACTGGCGTAATGATCCAGCACTTCTTCCAAGGTTTGAAAGCGGCCGTCGTGCATATAGGGCGCTGTTAGCGCGATATTGCGCAAAGTAGGCGCTCGGAACTTGCCCGTATCGTACAAAACATTGGTTACACCACCCAAACCTGCGTCGGGAAAGTCTTCAAAAACTTCAGCGTCCTCGATGCCGTTGTTGAAATAATTATTCTCTGTATATAAATAACTGCCGTGGCAGTGTGAACACCCGGGGTGGGTAATACCAGGTTCTGCAAATTCTACAAAGAATAACTCCCGGCCGCGTTGCTCGGAATCAGTCGCCCAACCCTCGTTGAGCCAAACGACGCGATCGAAGCGGGAATTGGCACTGATGAGGGTACGCTCAAACTGGGCAATGGCCATCGTGGCCAATTCTTTGTTTATTTTGCTGCGCTTGTCAATGCCAAAGGCTTTGCGGAACAATTGGGGGTAATCGGGGTGATTGCGTAGCTTTTCCACTACATTTTCCCAATTTTCATTCAACTCGCGGTGGTCTTCTATAGGCGCGATTGCCTGTGCTTCCAGACTGTTTGATCGCCCATCCCAAAAAAAGCCTTTTGTATTATAGACCAAATTGATTAGCGGCATAGAGCTCCTGTTGCCAGTTATGCCCAATACACCTGTACTAGTCGCTAATCCATCAGCAAAGCCCTTGGCTGCTTCATGGCAACTGGAACAAGACATGGTGCTATCGCTCGACAAGATAGGGTCGTAGAACAACATGCGTCCCAACGCAATGCCATCCACCGTCATTGGATTGTCTGCCGGCACATATTGGTTGGGATCGCCAAACCAACTCGGTGCTTCTAAGGTATAAGCTACCGGATTGTACGGGCCATCAATGTCGTCGTTGGCTACCGGGCAAGTTGGGCAGCCGGTATCGTCGTCGTCGTTTTTGCAGGCGCCTACGAGCAAAATTCCTGCCAGGGCCAGAAGTATTACTTTTTTCATGGTGCGTATATTATTGTTTTTTCAACCCAAAACCTAATGGTAGTCAAAAGTCAAAATCGGTTAGGGTATTCAAAAAAGCGATCAAATCGGCTTTGTCTTGCTCCGAAAGCTGTAGCGGCTTGATTTTTGCATCTACATTTTCCGAGAAATGTCCTCCACTGTTGTAATGCTCTACGACTTCTTCTAGGGTTTTGAAGCGGCCATCGTGCATGTAAGGTGCCGTCCTGGCCACATTCCTCAAAGAAGGAACGCGAAAACGCCCATTATCGTATTTTTTGCCATTTACCGCTCCTCGACCCTTATCGGGGTAGTCCTCTAAGGTATTTACGGGGTCCAATCCGTTGTTCAAAAAACGCAAATCTGTAAAAAGCGGTGGATTGTGGCAATTGGCGCATTCGCCTTGGGGCATTTCCTCCGATGAATCAAAGAAGATGGTTTTGCCACGTGCCTCGCTTTCGGTAAATTCCGCCTGACCAGCCATCACTTGATCGAATTTGGAATTGGCACTCACCAGGGTACGCTCGTACTGCGCCAGGGCCTTGGCCACCAAATAGCGGTCGATATCCTCTTCTTTGCGTATGCCGAATGCCTGTTTGAATAACAAAGGGTATTCCGGGTGCTGTCGCAATCGCCGCTCCACGACCGCCCATTCCGCCGCCATTTCCAAACTGTCTTCTACTGGTAGCAGGGCTTGCTGTTCTAGTGTTGCCGAGCGGCCATCCCAAAAAAGCCCTTTGTAAAACCAAGCCATATTGGCCAAAGGCAGGGCATTGCGTTTGCCGGGCAAGCCGTGTACCCCCACGCTAAGGGCGCGGTGATCGCCAAATCCCCTTCCGGGTAAATGGCAGCTTGAGCAAGATTGTTTTTTATCTTTTGAAAGGATGGGGTCAAAAAACAATTTTCGCCCCAATGCGATCCCTTCTACGGTTAACTGGTTGCTATCCGGGATGACCGGAATGGGAAATGCCGCCGGTTTTTGAAGCGCAAAAGGAGTAGGTTTGAAAGCAGGTTGGCAGGCCCAGACCAATAGCATTAGTCCAAACAAGTACCAAGTTTTATTGTATTTTTTACGCTGAATCATGTCTCCACCTTAACTGCTGCTCCTTCCGCCAAATTACTGTAGAACAATTGCCTTCGGAAAACGATCGGCCAAAAAGGCCGCAGAAGGGGAGGTATTGGAATGACTGGCCTGTACTTCCCTGAAATTGAGGAAGCTGCCCGTTTCTTCATCCACTAAAAGCTGGTACATGTCAATCAGGAAGGAAAGGGTCACTTCTTCCTGTTCGGCCACCGTAAAGGGTTTGGAAAAGGTCATTTCGCGATAGTTCGCCTCACTGCCTACATGAAAGGTGAGCTTATTGGCTAGTTCGCCGTCCCCATCCAAGTCGGTTAAGCCTTCTACTTTGAAGTAAATATAACTGTTGGCATCATCCCAATAGTTTTCCGAAAGGGGATGCCCCGATTTGTAGTCTTTGGGTTGGGTGGCGTTCAACTCGGGTGTTAGTCCGATGCCCATTTTCAGACCGGAATAAGTACCTGGAGGTATAGAAATAGGATCACTTGAAATGCCTGCTGCGGCTTCCGCATCGGTATAAACATCAGCAAAAGAAATGAGGTCAACATTCAGTACAGGGATTTCCTCCGTTTGACCCGCATCAATTACCCTAATTAGGCGCAGGTTGGAAATGTAAAACTGGAAAAGCTGGAATTTGAGCTGCATGGCATCTTCGTAGTCATAGACTCGATCGAACATCAGCAGCGGATCGGAGGAGTAATCGGCTTTGAAATTGACATTCAGTTTGGCCTGATTATCGGCATCATCTTCTTTTTTAATACAAGAAAGCACCGTTAAAACGGCCACTAACAGGAGAAACAACGCTTGTTTTTTCATCATTATTAGTCATTTTGAAAGACTGGTACAAGCCCTAGCGTCAGGCTTAACAGCATGATGTAATTGAACTAAAATTTTTAATAAAAATAGGCTTTTACGACTGGAATGACAACGAAGCTATTGGTTTTGTTGTACAATAGATACAACAGAAAAAGCTTCTGGAAGGTTTCCGACAATTTTTTCAATTAAGGCGGCTTTGCTATCTGTTTTTACATTGATACCTCTGAACCAAACCCGATAATCGACTTGTAGGGTTAGCAGCAGGTGAAAGCCCCGATCTTTGGCCGCCACTACGTCAACGGCATAATGCTGTTGGTAACCAGGGGTGCCAATTAGCAATACTTCCGGTATGGTATCTGCAGCGGTCGTATCGCGAAACAATTCAATGCGCTGAAAGACATAGCCGGAATCAATACCCAGATACATGCTGCTGTCGCGCAAACTCAGCGGATGGCTGGCAGGCAAAGAATCGGGGATAATCTGATTGGCCGGGTCGTCCAGCCCCAAGGTGAAGGAAAGCGATTGAATATTGCCCGAATTGGTGCTGGTACCGATCACATAATTTTGGGTGATGCTGGGATTGACCAGCGCAAAGTTGTCTTCCAGCACTTGCATTTCTACAGTTCCACCGGGCTGGCGGATATACACGGCCAACTCGTCTTCCAACATCATTTCCTGCCCATTGTCAAATAGGAGCTTCAAGTCGGAGAGGTAAAACCTTAAATCGTTGACTCGAAACGGCTGCCCAAAATCATCGTAATAAATGGAATCGCGCAGGCGAAAACGGAAAATGGTATCTTGGGTAGAATAACGATGGGCGACCTGTAAGCGGAATTCTGGATAAATACAATCTTCCAGCGTATTTTTATCTGCATCCAGTTCGTAATTGACGGCTTCGATATCCAGGCAACCTTCGCGGGGTTCATAGCAAGCGCTGAGTATCAGCATCAATATAAGGGTAATGCCAATATTTTCAAGCTTTTTTATTCTGCTCATACTCCTTCATCAACTTTTTCACCAACTGCTTCATTTGGGTGGAAAATTCCTTGTTTAATATCCAGTTGTAATAGTTTTTATCTTTGGCAAGCACTTCTACCACCGATTGGCCCACGTACTTACCAAAATTAAACACGACCACGCCATTGGTATCGTATTTGAGCTTTTGCGTCGCATCTAAAAAACGCAGGTCATTGGTAAATTCGTGTAGGGCCGATACACTTTTAACGATAGGCGACGAAACAACAGCGCCTTCTTCGTCCACATAATCCGCGCCCTCGTATTTTTCTAGCTGCCCCTTGAACACCTCAATGGTCGCGCGTACATCAGCCAAGGCATCGTGTGCGTCTTCCATGTCCTGATCGCAATAAAATTTTAAGGCGGCCTTTAAGGTACGGGGCTCCATTTTATAAAAAATACGCTGCACATCAATGGTGCGGCGGCGGCTGATGTCGAACTCCAAGCCTACCCGTGCAAATTCTTCCATCAATAATGGAATATCAAAGCGATCGCTGTTGTAGCCAGCCAGGTCGGCGTTGCCGATGAAGTCGTATAGTTTTTGGGCTACTTGTTGAAAAGTCGGTTTGTTGGCGACATCTTTGGGGTGTATGCCGTGCACCTGATAAGCTTCCAATGACATGGGTATGCCCGGATTGATGAGCATAGACATCTCTTCGGGGGCTTTCCCATTTTTAAAATATTTGATCAGGGCTATTTGCATGATGCGATCCCTGACCACATTCAAGCCAGTGGATTCAATGTCCAAAAAAACCAAATCTCTATCTAAAGGTAAATCCATATTGAGGGTGTTTTGAACCTGGATGGCGCGTTGCCAAACGGGTAAATCGTTTCTGGTTTCTAGTTTTCCTGCCCCCGCCTTCTCCCGCGCTTTTCGCGGGATCATTCGGGCAAGCGGCTCAGACGGGTGGTTCCAATCCAAGCAAATATAAGTTTCTTGTTGAAATATATGGGGCCTATACGCTCAGGGGTACTATTTTTCAAAATAATCTTTCAATCCCGATGTATAAGCCGTCCGCATATTTCCGGCATCATCGCTGTAGATAAAATAAGCTTCGATACCCGGTAATTCCTCTGCCAGGGGCAAGGCTTTGTCTTTTCCCATCACCATAAAAGCTGTGGCGTAAGCGTCGGCGCTCATGCAATCGGGCGCAAAAACAGAGGCACTCAGCAAGGTGCTCCTTTCAGGAAAACCGGTTTTCGGATTGATGGTATGGCTGAATTTCTGGCCTTTTACTTCGTAGAAATTGCGGTAATTGCCCGAGGTGGCAATGGATTGATTTTGCAAAGGAAATGCCATTTGAACAGCGGTTGTGGAAGCATCTTCCTGGGGGGTATTGATACCGACATTCCACCATGCTCCTTCGGCATTTTTGCCTTTTGCACGCAACTCGCCTCCAATTTCCACCAAATAATCGCTCACACCTTTTGATTCCAACAGCAGCCCCACGGCATCCACGCCATATCCCTTGGCCAGAGCGCTGAAATCCAGTTGAACACCGGGATAGCGCTTTTTTATTTGTTTTCCATCCGTACTTACCACTTGATCCAAACCGATGAAATCCATCAAGGAATCTATTTTCAGGCTGTCTATCTTTTCTACGGGCTTCTTTTCCGTATAGCCAAATCCCCAGTAATTGACAATGGGCATCACTGTAGGGTCAAAACTGCCACCCGAACGCTCAAATACTTCCTTTGCCTTTTCATAATTGATCCAAAAATGAGTATTGGCATAGGTAGTCCATTGACCTGTATGAGGGTCATAGCCCGGTAAAAAAAGCGAATCCGCTTGGTTTAGGCGTGAAATGGTAGAAGCCTCGATATAAGTGGATACCTCCAAATTGATTTCCTCCAATAGGCTGTCAATGGCTGTTTGGAAGTCGCGGGCTGCAGCATCGGCATACTTAACCGTATAGGTTGTGCCCATGGTGCGGCCATTGCAGGAAAGGTAGGGCGCGTTTTCCTTTTGAGGCTGACCGGAACAAGCGGCTAGAAAAAATACCCAGAGCAGGTGGTACAAGGGTGATGCTTTCATAATTTTTGCTGCATGATTTGAGCGCTGCAAAGTTAGTATTCTACTTCCTGACAGGTACTGGTTTTACTTCGATTTTTTAGCAAAGCTTATTTTTAAGATAAACAGCACGACCAGGCCGATGAAGCAGACCGGAAAAACAAGCATATACAGCCATAAGGCCGCTCCGCCTCCGCTGTTTTCATTCCAAAGGCTTTCTCCTTTTGGCGTGTTGGCATACGCCATCAAAAGGGGGAGCATAAAAAGCAGGGCATTCAAAAGCAGCAGTACATTTAGCCTCAGCTTTCTGCGCTTGTTGTTGTCTTTTAAAAACAGGAGTGCTATACAGCATAGCGGGAGTAGAAGAAATAACAGTATTTCCATGAGTTGAATATAAAGAAACGAGTAAGTCCGATAAAGGGCCTACTCGTTTCAGCGTTTTTTCATCCTACCTATCGCCAAAAACTCCCCACCAAGCCATCTTGCGAATTGCCGCCGACCATTACTTCAAATTCGCCGGGCTCGACGATGAATTTGCCAGAGCTGTCGTAAAAGCCCAGTTCATTAGACGTGAGGGTGAACTCGACCGTGATGGTTTCTCCCGCTTGGATCAATTGCTTTTGGAAGCCTTTCAATTCTTTAATAGGGCGCACCACAGAGGCTACTTTGTCGCGAATGTACAGTTGAATTACCTCTTCGCCGGCCACTTGGCTTTTATTTTGAACCCGAACACTCACTTTTACTTCGCTCTTGTTAGAAGCATCTAGTTCGAGATCGGAATAGTGGAAGTCGCTATAGCTGAGGCCAAAACCAAATGGATAAAGCGGCTTCCTGGAGGCATCGGAATAATGCGTCCAGAAGACAAGCGGTTCAGGGCCAGGGCGTCCGGTGTTATGATAGTTGTAGTAAATGGGTACTTGACCTACACTAGCAGGAAAGGTCATTGGCAATTTGCCACTGGGATTGTTGTCGCCAAACAGGGTTTGAGCAATGGCATGGCCGCTTTGAGAACCCAGCTGCCAGGTTTCCAAAATGGCTGGTACATTTTCTGCTGCCCAGGGAATGGCCAAAGGGCGACCGTTCATCAATACCAAAACGATGTTTTTATTGACGGCATAAACAGCTTCGAGCAATTCCTGCTGTACTCCGGGCAAACCCAATTGCGAGCGGCTGCGGCCTTCCCCGCTTTGGTATCCATGTTCGCCCAAGACCATAATGACTACTTCCGATTTTTTAGCCAACGCCACTGCTTCTGCAAAACCGCTTTTATCGGTTTCGTTGATTTGCAATTCATGGATAAATGCAGCTGGCCCTACTATTAGATCGGCACCTTTGGCGTAAGCGTAGTTTTTCGTAAAAGCATCGAGGCCTTCCAGCACCGAAATGGCGGTATTGTCATCAGAACCCAGGCGCCAACTGCCCAGCGGGCTGTTTTTGTCATTAGCCAGCGCACCGATCACCGCTATTTTTTTCTGGTCTTTTTTAAGTGGGAGTAAATTCCCTTCATTTTTCAATAGTACGATAGATTTTTTGGCTACATCCAACACCGCTGCCTGATGGTCAGGGTGGTACAGCAATTCTTTTTCCCTTTGGGCATCGCAGTAGCGATAGGGATCCTCAAACAAGCCCAGTTCAAATTTGACTTTCAAAATCCGCCGCACCGCATCGTCAATGATGCTGATATCGACCAAGCCTTCTTCCACAGCGGCTTTCAAGTGGGTCACATAGGCATAAGCTTCCATATCCATATCAGAACCGGCATTGGCAGCCATGACTGCGGCTTGTTTTAAGTCTGCTGCATAACCGTGTATTACCATTTCTTTGCAGGATGCCCAATCGGAAACGACGAAGCCGCCAAAATGCCATGCTCCTTTCAATATATCGCGCTGCAAAAAGGAATTACCCGTAGCCGGGATGCCATTGAGTATATTGAAGGCATTCATGAATGTTTTTACATCGGCTTCGACCGCTGCTTTAAAGGGCGGCAGAATCACGTTGTATAAAGTTGAAGTACCTACATCTACCGTATTGTAGTCTAGCCCTGCTTCCGCAAAACCGTAGCCGGCAAAGTGTTTGGCCGTTGCTGCTATGGTATTGGGTGCGGAAAGGTCATCGCCTTGAAAGCCCTTTACACGGGCATAGGCGATTTTACTTCCCAGATAGGTATCTTCTCCTGCTCCTTCCATTACCCGTCCCCAACGGGCGTCGCGCGAAATATCCAACATAGGCGCAAAAGTCCAGTTGATGCCAATGGCAGAAGCTTCAATGGCAGCTACCCTAGCGGATTGCTCAATTGCTGCCAAATCCCAGCTCGCCGCTTCCCCCAAAGGAATGGGGGCAATAGTCTTTTGCCCGTGAATCACGTCGAAGCCAAAAATCAAAGGAATGCCCAAGCGGGTTTTTTCTACGACCAATTGCTGTATTTTTCGCACGTTTTCAACTCCCGTGACGTTGAGCATGGAGCCGACCAAGCCTTGCTCCAGATGGTCGTACTTCATTCCCGCATTTCCGCCTTCTGGCGCGGGGCCGGTTACATCCCAGAAGCCATTGTACTGGTTCATCTGGCCGATTTTCTCTTCCAGGGTCATTTTACTAAGCAAGGCTTCTACCTGCTGCTCAATGGTGTTCTTTTGTCCCATGACATTTATAGTAGTGAAATAAATAAAGAATATTACAGTGGTTAAATTGAAGATTGTACGTATCATAACTGCCTGTAAAGTTTGATGAATGTTTCTTTAAATGATTGTGTTGGCAGCTTTGGGGTAACCCATTAAGGGTGCTGAAAAACAGCGATTTGGAAGTAAAATGGCTAGGAATAAGAATCTGGTTGACAAGGTATAAATTTTTGATGAAATGTTGAATAGACATGACGAAAAGTGCTTGGGATTTTCCCCCTGCATCACAAATTGGTTTTAAAGAGGAATAACCATTACACGACCAAGTGTCGGCCTAAAAATCAGCCATCAAAAGCCTGCCGATCCATTGCTTACCCGATACATCTTCAATTTCCATCCATAAAAAAGCCCCGGACGGAAACGAGTCCGGCAAGCTAAGGCTCGTTTCTTTTCCCAAAAGGGGCTGCACCCAAAGTGTCCGACCTGCTGTATCGCTCAAAACGATATGCTTCAAGTTTTCCCTAGAACGAATGAAAATAGGATATCCCTGGGGCAAAGGATTGGGAAATTTGACTTCAAATGAAGCCGCCTCATTCAGCGCATTGGAATGCGCCAGAGGGCGATCTAGCCCCAAATACACCACAAAACCATCGTGGTCGGAACAGCGCTGCACCAAGGCGGGGTTGTCGAAATAAGCCAAGGGGTGGTCGGCATTGGCACGGGCGTACGCCATTTCATTGATCTGTATGGCTTCCAGTATTGATCCGGCCATGCACTGATCCAATACCTGAGGGTTGTTGTTAAAAACATAAGAATACTGCTCTTCCTGCGGCAAACCCAATACCAGATTCATCAAGGGCGGTTCGACGATGGCTTGTGTGGGGTACTGGGCACCTAAACTGGGCAAACCAGCAATCTGATTGGCTACATCCACGTAACCATCGGTAAACTGATAGGCATTATAATCGCCGATAATGAAAAAATTGCCTGCTTCCTGCCATTCATCGGCCATGTGGGCAATGGATAAGGCTTGTTGGTGGCGTTTGCTGCGCACAAAATCGGCATTGTCGCCCTCAATGCCCAATAAAGATCGAATGTGTACATTCAGCACGTGAATGGGAGTTGGCGGGTCGGTCGGCAATATAGCCTGTAAGAGTAAAGGAGGCCGATCGTGGAGGACGCCTCCGCTAAAGGTTTCGTTTTCACCCAACTGCATCACACTTTGCACTTGTATTGGCGTTTTTATCAAAAAGCCGGTGTTTATATCACCATCTCCGTCCAAGAGGTAAGCTGCATAATTCAACGGCGGATACATTTGCTGAATCTTCGTTGCCAATCCCAGCAAAGCACCCAGGCTACCAACCTCCTGCACCCCTATAATATCCGGAGCCTGCATGATTTCTGCTATGTAGCGACTCAGTTTTTGCAAACGCTGGTTGTAATTGTCGGCGTTTTGAAAAAGCAGAAGACAGTTGATGGAGCCAATAGTAACCTCTTGATCCTCCTTGGGGCGAAGGGGTAGGGGCGTGGCATCGCCCGAAACACTGTATTGAACAGGCAAAGCGATAAACTGACCTTCGCCTTCTTCTACAAAAACTGCGATAGCAGATACCATTTGCCCGGCACTGATGAAGCGATTATTAGGTGCGTTTAAACCATTCGGATCCATCGTAAAAACTTCCGGATTGCCATCCCAAACGGGTAGTCCTCCCAAGCCGGGATAGCGGATGCCAGGCTCTCGAAAAGAACGCTGCGGGTGGAGTACCAAAGCAATATCTTCTGTTTCGTCACTTGGCGCGTTTACCAGAGCATTCAATTGCACCAGCATGCCTTCTATTTTTTCCAAACTATGCAGGGCCTGCACAGTTGGTGAAATAAAATCTTCCTCCAATAGTACGGGTAGGGGTAAAGTGGCATTGGAGGCTACGGTTGTTGTTTCGAGGTTCAAGGTGCTAAATAAGGTCATGCCATCCACTTCCAAAACAGTACCAGTAATGTCCACCACATCGCCAATCGAGCCAAAATAAGGGGCATTTACTTGAATGGCGTCGGAACTCAAAGGGTTGCCATCTGCCCGATCATCGGGACATTGGATAAAGAAAAAACCATTACCTTTGGCTGTAACGATATTGCCAAGAGTGGTAACTTGTTGAAAGATATGAGGACTTTCAGCGCCTGTTCCCTGAATTTCCCAGATTTCGAGCGACTGGGCTGGAAGTAAGCCGCAAATGGCTATACAGGAGCCGCAAATCGACCTTTTGATGAACTTTAATGCTGTCATAGGGTTTTAAATGCCATTTTAAACGAAGAACATGAATCAACCTGCTTCCATATTCGACAAACAAATTCCGCCCTATTATCAGGCTATGATAGTTTTTGCTGGTGTACTTGCGGTCGATCTAGGCTCAAAGTTAGTCAAATGGACGGGATTATTAGAAGTTCCCGATCGCTTCCCTTGGATCACTGCGGCCTCCTTTATGCTAGTATTTGCTATTTTCAACAGCGTTTTTTCGCTTACCTCAAAAAGCATGGCCAAATACTGGGGGCAATCGGTATATAGTTTTTTGGGGCTGGCCTTTTTATCAGGTCTGGCAGCGTACTTGTTTTCGTCTATGAGTATCGACGAGGCGGGGTCTTATCGCTGGATATTTTTTGTCGTAACATTTGGCTACCTGGTGTTCTTGGCACTTATGGCAATGATCCGACAAATTGTAGAATTTGCCCAAAGGGAAGAATGGCATCATCCTCGTATTCGCCAGAACAAGAGAAAGCGCTGATCCGATTATTCGCTGCGCAAGCTTTTTACTGGATTGGCCAGCGCTGCTTTGATAGCTTGATAGCTAACGGTCAGTAGAGCTATGAGAACCGCTGCTACTCCGGCTACTATAAATACCCACCAACTGATCTCAATGCGATAAGCAAAATCTTGAAGCCAGCGATTCATTGCCCACCAGGCGATAGGGCCGGCAATGACAAGAGCTATGGTAACAAGTCTCAGATAGTCTTTGGATAGCAATGCGATCAGGCCGCCTACTTGTGCGCCCAATACCTTGCGGATGCCTATTTCTTTGGTGCGTTGTTCGGCCATAAAACTAGCCAGGCCAAAAAGCCCCAAACAGGAAATGAGTATGCTAAGCAGCGCAAAGCCTGCACCAATTGCCCCGATTTTTTGCTCCGACTGGTACATCTCAGCAAATGATTCGTCCATGAATTGGTAGGAAAAAGGTTGTCCGGGGGCCATATTGCGCCAATGATCTTCTAACGCACTGATCACAGCCTCCGTTTTTCCCGCTTGGTAGCGCAAAGAGATATGGCTCGAAGAATTTCCCAGTAGTAGGCACAGAGGCCCGATGTTTTCACGCATGCTTTCCCAATGAAAGTCTTTGACTACACCAATAATGGTAAGCGCTTGAAACGATTCTGGCGTCATTGCGGCATCAGGCCCCACATCCGGGAGGGTGTATATTTTTTTGCCAATAGGATCTTCAAATCCTAGAATACCTGCCGCTGTTTCGCTGATGACTACAGCAGTGCTGTCCGATGGAAAAGCCCGATCAAAAAAGCGCCCTTTTACCATTTCCAACTGCATGGTATTGAGGTAATCGTGATCCACTGTCCAATTGCCCATGTTGATGGCGTTGTCTTGTCGGAATTCTCTGGTTTTTGTAAAAGTGGTATTGCTGCGGGAAGAAGGGACGGGCAAATAGGAGCTGACGGTTACTTTTTCTACGGCTGGATTATCCAGCATGGCCTGCTTGAATGCTTGTACATTATCGCCCAATGCCCAGGCATCATTGACCATGACCACTTGTTCTTTGTTGAAGCCCAATTGCTTGTTTTGCACGTAATTCAGCTGATTGTAAATGATCAAAGTACCTATAATGAGGATGATGCTGGTGGCAAACTGAAAAACCACTAAGCCACTGCGAAGGTTGCTCTTCGTTGACTTTAAATGGTGTTCTCCCTTCAATACTTTTACGGTGCTGAAAGCAGACAGGAAAAAGGCCGGGTAGCTGCCTGCCATTAAACCAACCAGCACAATGCCGCACAGCAGGGCGATCCAAAAAAGGGGGCTATCCCAGGGCATTTTAATGGAAACGCCAATCAGGTCGCTAAACCAGGGAAGCGCCAGTCGGGTAATGAGTAAAGCTAAAATGACGGAAATGACGGTCATAACTAAAGTTTCCATCAGAAACTGGCTGACCAGTGAACTGCGCAAGCTACCTAAAGCTTTGCGAACGCCGATTTCTTTTGCGCGATGAGCCGAACGGGCTGTGGTCAGGTTCATGAAATTGATACAGGCAATAAATAATACAAACAAGGCAATTGTGCCAAACATCCACACGTATTGGATACTGCCATTGGGTGCCAACTCTACCCCCAGATCGGAATGCAGATGGATGTCTTTCAACTTTTGAACTTCCATTCTGGCGTGTTGTCCAGTGGCTTCAAACTCTTCGAGGGTCATGCCCATGAGTTGCATACCGGTTTGCCCTATTTTTTCTTTGCTCAATTGGTTGAATTTTTCCACAAAAACGGCTGGGTCGCTGTCTTTTCTCAATAAAATATAGGTATGGAAGTTGTTGCTCATGGCCCACAAGGGCGGCGATTGCAAAACCTCCTCGTTGCCATTCATCGACAGCAGCAAATCGGCTTTAAAATGGGTATTGGCAGGTAGGTCTTCAAATACTGCGGTGACTTTGTAGTTTCGGTTGTTGTCCAGTACCAGGGTTTGGCCCATGGACAATTGGGCGGAGCCAAAATATTTTTCTGCAGAATGAACAGATAAAGCGACCGTATTGGGTTCGGTCAAACAGCTTCGGGGATCTCCTTCTTTCAAGGCCAATGGAAACACTTCAAAAAAAGTGCTGTCCACAGTCAATACATGTTGCTCTTTGAAGTTTTGTTGATCCTCACCAGCCCGCTTTACCAGATAAGAGCCATAATCCCGGAAACGACAATAGGTTTGTACCTCGGGAATCTCCCTAGCTACATCAGGGCCTACAGGCACGCCTGTAACCGCCATACGCATGTGGTTGCCACCAAAATTAATATCTGAATAGGCTCTAAAAATGCGATCTGCCTGAGGATTCCATTTTTCATAGCTCAATTCTTGTGCGATGTACAAGCAGATGGTCAAAGAACAAGCTATCCCAATAGCCAGCCCAAAAATATTGATAAAGCTGAATCCTTTGTATTTGGAAAGGTTTCTGAGGGCTATTTTGAAATAATTTTGAAACATAACGGCCTTGTTTTCTTATAGCGCAACAAGGTTTATGCCATTTCTGATAAATAATTGATTATCAGATAAATAAATAAGTCGCACCAAATAGTTTTTGATGCGACTTGTTCATATTCGAACGCTTTCTGTACGGAAATGAACGATCGATATGGATTAATAGACCAACACCCGCTCCAGGAGCAACTGCTCGTTGGATAGATCCAATAACTGCAAGAAATAAACGCCCGGATGCAAAGTAGCAACATCCAAAGTAGTGCTATTGGCCTGCATTTCTAAACGACCTTCGCGGGCAATACGTCCATCTGCGCTTATCCAACGATAATTGAGCATGCCCGTGTAATCCAGGTGAACATAAACCTCATTTCTGGCAGGGTTGGGAAAAACTTTTGGTGCAATAAATAGGTCAACCCCGGAACAGTCTTCGTCAACCCCGTTGTCGGGGATTTCGCTAGCGCTAGGATACCTATTGGCGTCGTTGTCATCGCAGTCGGTGTTATCTGTAACAAAACCGATAGGAGCTGCGCCCACACAACTTTCTGAAGTCGAGTTCAAATCTCCAAAGCCATCGCCATCCCGGTCTTCGTAGTAAGTAAGGAAAATCAGTCCATCGTCTATGCCGTTGGCACAGTCATTGTCTATGCCATCACAGATTTCAGGTGCTCCGGGGAAAACAGCAGCAGCGCCGTCGTCGCAATCCATATCGTTTAATACGTATCCAACAGGAGCATCCGACGCGCAAGTATCTATGCGCAATTGGATATTTCCAAAGCCATCGCCATCGCTATCTCGGTAATAAGCGTATAGCGTTAGACCATCGTTGATCAGACCGTTGCAATTGTTGTCTATGCCATCGCACACCTCGGCGGCATTGGGGTGGATGGCCGAGTCGTTGTCATTGCAATCCAGGTCGTTGGTCACGTAACCAGAAGGGGGAGCCGCTAAGCAAGTATCCAAAGGCACTCCGCCATCGCCAAAGTTGTCGTTATCCGCATCGCGGTAATAGGTCGATACTGCGATGCCATCGTTGAGCAGACCGTTGCAATTGTTGTCTATGTCGTCGCACACCTCGGCGGCATTGGGGTGGATGGCCGAGTCGTTGTCGTTACAATCTAGGTCGTTGGTCACATAGCCCACAGGAGGTGCTGCCAGGCAAGTATCCAAAGGCACTCCGCCATCGCCAAAGCTGTCGTTATCTGCGTCGCGGTAATAGGTCGATACAGCGATGCCATCGTTGAGCAGGCCGTTGCAATTGTTGTCTATGTCGTCGCACACCTCGTCGGCATTGGGGTGGATGGCCGAGTCGTTGTCGTTGCAATCTAGGCCATTGGTCACAAAACCGGCAGGGGGCGTTGCTAGGCAAGTATCCAAAGGCACCCCGCCATCGCCAAAGCTGTCATTATCCGCATCGCGGAAATAGGTGAAAATGGGCAGCCCTTCATCCACAAAAGTATCGCAGTTGTTGTCCTTTCCATCGCAAACTTCAGGAGCGCCAGGGTAAACCGTAGCATCGTTGTCATCACAATCGTCGTTTATACTAAAGCCATCCATATCCTCATCGCGGAAAAAGAAGCGCTCCGCCAGTGCAAAAGCCTCTGGGCCAATAATAGAGCCAATATGCCGCCCAGGAATATCATCTGCCGGCGGGTGGATGCCTCCCCATATTCTAGACAAACTACATTGGTCAGAAGCATCTTGATAAGTTGCCCATTGCAGGGTAATATCCATGCTTGGGCCTTCTTCAAAAACCAGAAACTCATTCATCGGGGCTGGAAATTCACCCATACCACCAGGGAAAAAGGGATCACCAGTCAATAAAGTCATTACTTCGGCGGCAGCCCGGGAGTAGGTGGAGTGCCCAGAAATGTATCCGGCAAAAGGAGGGGTCACAAAAGAAGGGCGCTGATAGGGCCACCACATTTCAGCTCGAATCCAGCCTACACCAGCCACATCGTTATCTGGATTGGTAATGAAGTCGGGACCTTTCCATACCCGCATTTTGATTTTACCAATGTGCTGCCCCAAAGAGCCCTGTAAAGGGTCACCGGGCAATATCAGCTCAATATAGCCTGGGAAAAGCGGAATGCCTCCAGGGTGGTAGGAAATGGCATTTGGATCGGAACTTTGCCCCAATTCGGCCATACCCCTGATCGCCGATACAGGCCGAATATAATCGTACCAACCTTTGATGCCCCAAGCGGTGACTGCCACATCGTGCATGGCACCGCCCAAAACAAAATAAGACTTAATATCCCATTCCAGATCATCCAGAATGGGGCCTTCGCCTTTGAAACGCTTCTCTAATTCCGGGTGATCGCTGACATAATTCAGGATGGTAAACCAGTGTCCCGGCGGGGTTTCGGAATCGGGGCCATCGGCCCAAAACTCTGCTAAAATACGGGCATAGTCACCCCTTCGAACCAATTGAGGTTCGTAAGGCAGCCCGGTATGTGGATTGAGCGCATGACCGACACTGGCATCGCCCCCGTTTAAAATATCGTAAAAATCAGCGTATTCTGATGGGTCATTCGGATATTCTTGGATGTTTCCAATCGAAGCGGGGGATATGTCCCACATAACGCCATCGTCCGGGCTGAGATGAGAAGACCAGGTGGCAACGAGGGCAAATCCCCATTTGTAAAAATCGGAAGTTCCTCCGCCATCCACGGTATCCAGCAAGGGAGGCAGGCCAGGGTCGTGATAGACGAGGTACTCATGTCCATCGCGCATATACACCGTGCGATCTTCTTCCGTCAATGCAAAGGGAGTTACATTGCCCCATTCCGGGCTTAAAAAGGGAGGAGTTGCACCGGGTATTACATTGCCACTTTGGTCAATAAAAATCTCCAGGGTTAAGGGCTGCCAGCGGTTAAAATCCAGGATATCCGGATTACCGGGTAAATCCATGATAAGGGGAGTGTTTACCGGTTGGTAATACTGATTTTGGTAGTTGCCTAGTTCATTGGCCCCATCTTGAAGGCCGAAATTGATCATACATTGAGCGATATAATTGCCCAAAGCAGCCGGATTACCGGTTGAATAATCGGTAGAGGTGAAACTCACGCTCAATCCTTGCTGTAGCATCAAACTATTGGCCAAACCTATGGTAGTGGTATAGCCCGGTGAGTTTTGAAAGCGATGCGCGATCATGCGATAAGCGGCAAAGCAAATGGCTATGCGTTGGGCTTGTTCCGGATCGGCAGGAGGGGCGATGCCGTCGAAGGGGCACTCAAAGCCCCCAACAGTATTGCCTAGTAGATAAGGTACTGCATCGTCGTCATACACGGCCCAGGCATCGTACATGGCCGCAGAGGTATGCCACAAATTGCGGGCATGTACCGTAGGGCGGGCAAAGTCTTTGCGGATGGCGCTGAGCAGCACTTCATTCCATTCTCGGGCAATGGAATGCTGCCCGATAGCAAGGGTGCTGAAGCACAAATTGCAGGCAAAAACCAATATGATAGGGTAGTAAAATAAATGAACATTAAGTTTTGGGACTGGTAAAATTGTTTTCATGAGACTGCTTTTCGATTGAACAATAGAACAAATATAAATAAAAATAAGAGGAAGCGCACTAGAAAAAACTTCCAGTGCGCCAATGCGTCAAATATCCCTATTGACTATTATGTTTATTGATGAGCCGACAAACAAAGACGTTACTTTTCCGCGTTGCACAGTTGCTTGAAATAATAAAGCGATGCCAAATTTGCTTTGGCATCGCTTTATGTATAGAAACATGGTCTTTAAAGATGACTCCTTACTCTTTTACAAAACGCAAGGTAGTAGCCAAACCATTAGAAATAAAACGAATGAAATACATCCCTGGGCTCAACTGTGAAACATCCACAGTATAGCGATCAGCGCCTTTATCTGCATTGTAAACTACCTGCCCTTTGGAAGTGAATATGGTAATCTCTTCGTACTGATTTTCAGTAAGCTCAATATTCAGTTCTGATTGGGTTGGGTTAGGATAGATTTTGATGTTCTCGTTGGCTGTTTTAGTGTACGACCTCAAGATAGAACCGTTTGTAACCACAGCATTATCCTGGCCAGTAGTGGCATTGGCAATCGGGCCTTCTGGTGCTAAAGGAGCGGCATTATCACCCCGGATGATCACCTGGTCGAAAAGAATGAGGTCGTTGTTTTGGTTGCCACCGTTTCTGATGCGGAAACGGTTGTTGGCATTGAAGTTATAAGTGCCAGCATCCAATACGATATGAGCTGGAGAGAAAAAGCTGCCATTGCTAAAATCGGTACCAGTCGTATATTGAGCAATTTGCTGATAGCTGGAGCCGTTGAAGAATTCTACAAAAAAGGACTCTCCATTTTCCATGCCGCTGGCATAAGAGTGAAGCTCAACGGTTACTTGCGTATTGCCAGAAAGGTTCAGAATAGGCGAGCTGGCATTAGAAGTGCTGGTACCATTGCGAAGCAGAATACCGTATTGGCCTTCATAAGCGGCGAAAGTGGAACGTCTTCTAACGCAGTTGGCACCACCATCTGTCCATCCATCAAAGCCTGTTTCAAAGTAGTAGGCCGCAATTTCACCCAGTCCGCCACCACCCATAGTAGTCATGAAATTGGTAGAAGCATTGCCTGAAGTATTCCCTGCGGCATCTTGTGCATTCACCTCAGCCAGGTACATGGTGGAAGGAGTAAGCCCTGTTACTGCAAAAGAAGTGGTTGCAGAAGTACCTACTAAATTACCATCTATAAAGATGTTGTACAAAGTAACGCCTACATTATCGGTGGAAGCGGTCCAATTGAGGGTTGCCCCAGTAGGTGTGATGTTGGTGGCTGTCAGGTTGGTTGGATTTGAAGGGGCTTGCGTATCGGGCGCACCTGCTTGAATTTGGAAAGCACCGACAACTCCTTTTCTGCCACTTTTTACATACTCGTTGATAAACCAAAAAGTAGAATTGTCGGAAGGATCCACATCTATTTTACTATAATCGCCATAGCGAAGACCAGGAATATTGGAAGTGCCGTTGGCAATGAGCTGCTCTGCCACGGTCATAGTTCCCAGCGGATCGGTGCTCAATCGTCCTGTAAAATAGGAACTTACTCGAACCGTTGTCGGCGTAGTAGGGCCTGACATAGAGGTATAACCCATGCCGATGTTGCCCTGTGCATCCATAGCCAGACTAGCATGCCAGGCATGTCTGCCATCAGGAGCCGTGTAAGTGCCTTCCTGGTAAAGCGTCCAAGGTTGATTGTCGCCGCTTTGGCGCAATTCTATCCAGCGAATGCCGGCACGCTCGGCAGCGGTTGCGTCAGTATCCACTACAAAGTTGAATACGGCAGAATTATGCGTTCCAAATTTTCTAAACTGTGCCTGATTCATAATGGTAGCCTGCAAAGCATCAATAGCGACGCCCCCTCCAGGCTGCGTCAAGTTGGAAAAGCTGCCATTATCGAAAACGCTGATGAATGGGGTTAAAGGAATTTGAGTAGCAGCGGAAACTGTAGAACTGGCCGTATTTGCCCAGTTTACGTTGATGGTCCATACCTTTAAATGATCGCTGCTTACGCCCGACCAGGCATTGTCTTGCATATATACAATGGTCGCACCACCAGGTGCTGGCAAATTACTATCCGTCACATTTAATGCTTGGGGGCTGAAAAAGCCGGAAGTAACCAAGCCTGGCAGGTTGAAGCCAACAATTTTCGCCGTTGGGCTTCCTGTGAGCATAGCAGCTCTTTCCATGGCCCATACCTTATTCGAACCGCCCGTATTTTCTGTCAGATAATAGCCATCGCTCCAAACAGACAATTTTTGATAATCCTGAATCTGTGCAATGGTATAAACATACCAGCCGGAAGTCAGTGGGTTAGGGCCGTCAGAAACGGCAATCTGAGCGCCATTACCTAAGAAAGAAATAACCCAACGGTCCGCAGCATTGTCATAAGATGCTGTCAGGTCGCAGCAGCCGCCGGAAGGGAAAATAGCCGGGTTGGGCGAAGTTTGCCCCAAAAGTTGGTTGCCAGATTTATCATAGATCGTAAAGCCCGTATTAAAAACGACGAAAACGTGGTTGGGGCCTACAGCTAGAGAAGGATCTGTTGGCTGAGAGCTAGATGCAAAAGCATCGAACACCAAGCTGGGGGGCTGGGCAGTTCTGCTTTGCTCCATTTCATGGCGGTTGCGGACAAAATAATCGTCTTCTTCTTGGGTGTCAAGACTCTGTCGGAGTTCGTTTCCAATAGACTTTTTATCTTTGGCTTCTTTGAAGGAGTTATCGCTAGGTATCAGGTCATGTGGTCTTGACAAAAGTGAGGTGACATATTCTACCGATGAAATGGTTCCATGGTAAAAGGCTTTGGTTTCGCCGCCTTCTTGGGCGCTTAATTGGAAACTGGCCACGCAAAAGGCCAGCAAAAAAAGTAGGTGCTGTGGTTTCATGACTAAGGATTAAATTTTCTTTGTTTAATTAAAGCACAAAAGTAAGGAAAGAATCATATTATAAAAATGCCTATAAGGCAACAATTACGGCCACTCCAAGAGTGCTTAGTTCTACAAATTTTGCTTTTGCTTCATGCTGAAAAATTTAATTTTATCATTTTACAGATAGGTGCAGAAAAGATGAAAGGGCTGCTGCGTTTTTTAACAAGGAGCAGAATATTATTTTAAAATAGGCATTGATGCATTTTTTTGTTTTAATCCATTTTTTGTATTTATACAGACATAAAAAAGCCTCCTTCACCGTGGATGTAGGTAAAGGAGGCTTGAGGCTGTTGGATCAAAACATGCTTAATCCTTCAGCAATAAGTTACTTATCACTTAGCTGTTTCAGCTGTACGCGAAAAGCCTTTTTTCTCTACTTTAGCAGGTTTTGCATTCAAATCACCGCTCAAATCGGCCATAACGGGCGTTGCGATGAAAATAGAAGAATACGTACCCACGATAATACCGACAAACAAGGCAAATGCAAAGCCCTTGATGCTGGAACCTCCAAACAACAACAATACCGCGATAACGAATAAAGTGGTTAAAGAAGTAATAAGGGTACGGCTCAAGGTACTGTTGATGGCCAGGTTGATGGCTTCCTCTTTTGTCTTTTTGGAATACAAACCAATAAACTCGCGAATACGGTCAAAAACCACCACTGTATCGTTGATCGAATAACCGATCACGGTCAAAATAGCTGCAATAAAAGCCTGGTCGATCTCCATCGAAAAAGGCAATACCCCATAGAGCAAGGAAAAAATGCCTAAAACGATCAAGGAGTCGTGGAAAAGCGCTGCTACAGCACCGGCGCTGTACTGCCACTTGCTGAATCGAATGAAGATGTAAAGGAATATCAGCAACAAGGCGAAGATACCCGCGTAAAAAGCACTCTTCTGAATATCATCCGCTATGGTGGGGCCTACCTTGCTGGAGCTGGTCACATGGGTGCCATCTCCGTCCGGAGCCTTGAATTGATCAAGCTTAATATTTCCCCCCATCAGTGAATTGACTCCTTGGTACAATTGAGCCATTACACGATCGGCTGCGTCGTCTTCTGTATCGTCCACCAAATAGTTGGTAACAACATTAAAGGTGTTTTCGCTATCAACCGCTTTAACCACAGGTGCTTTGTTGTCGAAAGTAGGGGTCAAAGCATCTCGCAGTTCCTGCGCTGTTACTGTTTTTGAAGCATCAAAAGTGACGTTGTAAGAATACCCTCCTTTGAAGTCCACGCCTAAATCAAAACCTCGAACAGCAATGGAAATCAAACCCGCCAATATTACGGCGCCTGAAACCATATAAGCCATCTTGCGTTTGGCCATCCAGTTGACATTCAGGTTGGCAAAAGCATTTTTAGAAAAGGAGGTTTCAAATGTTAAGCTACGGCCTTTGCCGGTCCACCATTCGATGATCAAACGCCCGACTAATACGGCTGTAAACAAAGAGCAAAGCACACCTATGATCAGTACAACGGCAAAACCCTTGATCGGGCCCAAACCAAAATATGCCAATACTGCTGCTGTGAGCAAGGTAGTCACGTTGGCATCAATGATAGCCGAATAGGAATGCTTGAATCCATCGCCAATGGCCGCGAGTAAAGTTTTACCATCTCGCAATTCTTCCCGTATCCGCTCAAAGATAATGACGTTGGCATCCACGGCCATACCTATGGTCAATACAATACCCGCAATACCAGGTAAAGTCAGTACGGTGCCATAAGAAGCCAAAGCGCCCAGGATGAAGAAGATGTTCAACAACAAAGCAAGGATAGATACTATACCGCCGCCGCCATAATAGGCGACCATAAACAGCAACACAATAGCAAAGCCGATTACCAGTGCTAAGGTACTGCTCTGGATGTTGTCTTTACCCAGAGAAGGCCCCACTAAAGACTCCTGGATAATTTTCGTTTCAGCGGGCAGCTTACCGATTTGCAGGATATTGGCCAAGTCCTTGCCCTCCTGGATGGTAAAAGTACCGCTGATTTGGGAGTCACCTGTCAGAATCGGGTTAATTACCCGTGGGCAGGAAACTACCTCATTGTCCAGTACAATGGCCACTTCGCGATTCTGATCTTGTGCAGCTTCGGTGGTGATCGCACCCCAAAGTTTGGCGCCAGTATTGTCCATTTTCAGGGAAACCGCCACTTCATTGGTTTGCGGATCAGGGTTAGCGCTGGCATCTACAACGTGGTCGCCAGTAAGGGCGGGGTTACCGTCTTTGCCCATACGCAGCGCGTACAATTCGTAGTCGTCGGTAGATTCTCCGGTTTCGTAGTTCTTAGCCGGGTCCTTTGACCAACAAAATACCATATCGCGTGGGAAAATAGAGCGGATTTCCGGCTTACTCAACAGTGTATCAATGTAACGGCGCTGGTTTTTCTTAGCCAAACCCATAATGGCCAAGCCTTGTGAGCCAGTGGCGTTCAACGAAAACACATCGAAAAGCGGCCCTTGATCGGTCAGGGCATCACCCGTGTACAAAGTATCCACTTCAAATTGGGTACTGTCGATGCGACCCAATGAATCTACAACATTATACAGGGTATCGATTTTGTCAATCTGACGTTCAGTCGTACCTGTAGTACCCATAGTTTTAGCCAACTTGCTATTGGCTTCCACAAATGCCTGCTGAATACCTGGATCAGATATGCGATACACTTTCCAGAATTCTAGTTTGGCGGCAGCCTGGAGGAAGCTTCTGGCACGCTCGGGGTTGTCAATACCCGGCAATTCTACCACGATCAAGTCGCGGCTGGCATCCAAAGATACATTGGGCTGGGTGACCCCCAGTTTGTCGATCCTTTCTTTCAATAATTTGAAAGTCAAGTCCACCGTTTCATCTGCTTTGCTGCGGATCAGTCGAATCACTTCACCATCTGAGGTATTGGAATTGATCTGATCGCGCAAGGCTTCGTTGCGGATGAAAATGGAAGCCAAGTTATCTCCTTCTTTAGCCTCTTTGTTCCAGGCATCGTAGAAAAGAGAAACATAATCTGATTGGGCGTTTTTTTGTGCTTGAGATGCTCCTTCTAAAGCTTTCAAAAAGGGTGGAGAGTTGCTTTTATTGGACAATGCTGTAATAAATTCGCGCAAATCAACCTGTAATACTACGCTCATCCCTCCTTTGAGGTCCAAGCCTAGGGCTAATTGTTGCGATTTCAATTCTTGGTAGGTGTAAGATTTCAACATGGGAATCTTCACCACGTCCACTGAAGACATAGAGTCCAAAAACTCCGTCCTTTTGACCTTAAAGGCCTCCTTTTGGGATTCTTCCGGTAAATTCTGAGTGGACAATCGGGCGTATTCGTCTGCTTTTCTTTCCACTTTGCGGGTGGGCAGAATGTACAAATACTGCACAATGGTTACAATCGTCATTACCACAAGGAAGAACCGCACAATTCCTTTTCCTTGCATAACTCAAACAAGCTTTTTGAAAGATTAGATAATAAAAAAATGAGCATCTGTCTTTTCCTTTTGTAAAAGCTAAGCCCTTGAAAAACATAGGATTCGGCTTTACTTTTGGGAAAAACTGCGCAAATATACGGCTTTTCATGCGCGCTAGGTAAGGATTAGAAGAAAATTATCATTTTAGGCGGCTTTTGTCGTTTTTTGGAGCTTGTATTAGTCTGGTTTGAGGGCAAAAAGCCAACTTCTAAAATCGAGCATCGAACATCTTTGATCATAAATCAGATGTACGATGTATGACGTACGATTTCTAGTGTACGATGTGCAATGGATGGCGCTGCCTTACAGCACAAACACCCAACATGCCAATTCTTGTTTTTATTTGCAGAAAAACTTAAGAAGCTTTAACTTTGCGCCCTGTTTTTTATCTTAGTAGTGTGCAAAAAATTACTTCCCGATTTATTGAAGTCCTTACCCTAGCGGACACACTTAAAATGAACCGTTTAGCCCGCTAGGGTAAGGACAAATCGGGAACTTAATTTTTCTGCGTTACTTACCTATTTTTGATGACCCCGTAGTTCAAGGGATAGAATAGAAGTTTCCTAAACTTTTGATCCAGGTTCGAGTCCTGGCGGGGTCACCATGTTTTCCTTTTTTCCATCATTTGCGTAAATTCGCCTTGCCATGACGAATGCCTGATATGAACCCATTGAAAGCCACCTTAACGCTGTTGCTCGGTCTTGGCCTGTTGTTGGGAAGTGCTGAAGCGCAGCGCGATCCCCGCTCCTTTGCTGCGCCTTTGTCGCCCCGCACGGCCAGCTATGATATTGCCTTGAATCTGGACACCGAAAAGCACCAAGTAAAGGCCACCCAGGTACTAACTTTCACCAATCCTTCCGAAGATACCATTTGGACGCTGCAATTTCACTTGTACTACAACGCTTTCCGCAACAATCGGAGCACTTTTGTGGCAGAAGGCGGCGTACTGACCCTGAGCATGTCGGAGGAAGATTTGGAAAAAGGGCGCTGGGCTTGGATCAAAGTCACGGAAGCCAAAGACAGCCGAGGCCGCGACCTGAGCCGCAATATGCGCTACATCCGCCCCGACGACGGCAATCCCAACGACTACACGGTGCTGGAAATCCCCCTGGCAGAGCCGGTGCTGCCCTACCAAAGCTGCCGCCTGGAAATGAAGTGGCAGTCGCAAATACCCAAGCTGATGATCCGCACGGGCTACAACCGCGATTTTTACTTTATGGCGCAGTGGTTTCCCAAATTGGGCGTTTACGAACCCGCAGGGACGCGCTTTGCCGAAAAAGGCGCTTGGAACTGCCATCAGTACCATTCCAATACGGAGTATTACGGGGAGTTTGGGGTTTATAAAGTAGCCATCACTGCGCCCTCGGAGTACGTGGTTGGCGCCAGCGGCTTTTTGCTCGATCAGAAAAAACAGGGCAACAATACCACCCATATCTACCTGGCCGAAGATGTGATTGATTTCACCTGGGCGGCCTGCCCCCATTTTGTGGAAGTCAAGGACAAATGGCAAGGTACGGACATCCGCCTGCTCATCATGCCAGAGCACCTCCACCAAAAAGAGCGCTTTTTGCAACCCGCCAAAAACACCCTGTCTTTTTTTGCTTCCTACCTCGAGCCTTATCCCTATCCTACGCTTACCATCGTAAGCCCGCCCTATTACGGCCTCATGTGCGGGGCTATGGAATACCCAACCCTCATCACTTCGGCTACACTCAGTGCGCTGCCACCCGGTATCCGCACTACGGAAACGCTGGTCACCCACGAGTTGACCCACCAGTACTTCATGCAAATGCTGGCGAGCAACGAGCAGGAAGAACCCTGGATGGATGAAGGCTTTACGGCTTTTTTTGAAGGAAAAATCATGGATCGGTATTTGCCGGAAGGCGTGGTGGCCTGGGATCGGATGGGACTGCACATCGGTTCGGAGGAATTTCGTCGCGGGCGCTTTTTTGAAGCCGAGAACCCACAGGTCAACCCACTCAGCGATTTTGGTTGGGAATTTCGGCACGGCAGCTACTCGCCGATCGTGTATGGTAAGGCTGCGGTCGCGCTCAATACCCTGGAAGGGCTGCTCGGCGAAGCCACCATGCAGGCCATTATGCAGACCTATTTTGCCCGCTGGAAATTCAAACACCCGGGAAGGCAGGATTTTATAGACGTGGTCAATGAAGTGGTGCAACAACGGCATGGCGACCAGTTTGGGTCGGATATGAATTGGTTTTTGGAGCCGGTGATTTTTGGAACGGAAATGTGCGATTATTCGGTAGCATCCATTTCCAATACATTGATGCCTGAGCCGCTGGGCATTTTTGAAGAGATAGACAAGCCCCTGTTGCCAGAAGAGGAGCAGCCTGAGCTATACCGATCCAAGGTTGTCCTGTATAGGCTGGGCGGCTTGGTCATTCCCCAGGAAATCAAGGTGGTATTTGATGACGGGGAGGTGGTGTTAGCAAATTGGGATGGCCAGGCCAGGAGTCATGAACTGGTCTATACTGGAGAAAAGCAGGTGCTAAGCGCCTTCCTCGACTCTGACTGGAAAACGCCTCTGGACAAAAACCGGATCAACAACAGCTATACCCTGGAGCCGGATAAAACCGGATTGCAACGCACCTGCGCTGCCTTATTGAGTTGGTTGCAGGCTGCTATGCTCAGTTTGAGTTTACTTTTATAACAAATATCCATGACCCTCGCAAAGCAATTGAAGCAAGGATTTGCCTTGATTGTGCAGTATCGCCGGATGGTACTGCTCTTGTATGTGCTGTTGGTGCTGCTGGCGCTGCTGGTCGTGCTGCCCTTTCAGGCGCTGATCAACCGCGTGGCTGGGCATTCGCTGAGTTTGGAAGGCTTGCTCAAGGGCTGGGATTATACCTTTTGGAATGATTTTATGAATGAGTACGGCGCGGCATTGACACCTGTGTTGCAACTGTCTTTGCTGGCGATGGGTGTTTATTTGCTGGCGATGATTTTCTTTTTGGGCGGCATTTTTAGCTTGTTTGTCCATACGCCGAGTGTTTGGGACAGGGCTTTATTTTGGGGGCAAAGCGCTCGTTTTTTTGGGCGAATGCTTCGACTGAGCATTTATTTTTGGTTGATGCAGGCGGCGATATTGGCAGCATTTGGTGCTTTGTACCTGAGCTTGTCCAAAGGGCTTTCCCCTTATCAACTCGATAACGATGCCTTGATCATGGGCAATTTGCGTTTGCTTTTGCCTTTTTACCTGCTCGTGGCTGTGATCGTGTTGATGTGGCAGGATTATGCAAAAGTTGTACTGGTTGCGCAGGATGAAAAAAGACTATATCGGCCCATTTTGGCGGCTTGGCGCTTTGTATTTCGGCATTTTGCGGCAGCATTTGTGCTATATATCACCTTGCTGGCCTTGCTGGGGTTACTAAATTGGCTGAACCTTCAATGGTATCCTTTGATAGAGGAAAAAACGGGGTTTTTAATCTTGCTTTCCTTTTTCCTTTCCCAATTGGTGCTGGTGTTGCGGCTATTGCTGCGGCTCGCGCAGTGGAGTACGGCAACGGCCTTTTGGCAATCGAAGCAGTCTGGCGAACTGGAAAATAATGCTTAACTTTGGGCGATGGGCTTTTTTCAAATAGCCCAAAAAAATGCGATGACACAAACGCGGTACTTCAATACATCGGGGCCTAATTTTCCGGAAGAGCACTATACCATTGAGCGGCATAAGGAAATCCAATTGGGGAGGCAACTGGTCAATAGCGACCGCTACTTCACTATTTGGGCACCCAGGCAAACGGGTAAGAGTACCTATTTCAGGCAACTGGCGGCATATTTGGAAAAAGAAGGTTATAGTGTAGCACACCTCAATTTTGAAAATTATAAGCAAGCCCCTGAAAGCTCCTTTTTAAAACGTTTACACAGTTATTTGGCAGAACATTGGCAGGAAAGCTTCGATGGCTTGAATATTGGCGATGTTTTTTTGAAAATAGAGCAGATTACCGATAAGCGTTTCGTCCTTATCATTGACGAGGTTGAGGGCATCAATCCGGAATATTTCGGTACATTTCTACACGCCATCCGCAACGTTTACCATTCCCGCAAGGAGCATGCCCTCAAAAGCGTGATTTTGGTAGGCGTGAGCAATATATTGGGTGTAGTAAGTGACAACGCTTCACCCTTTAATATTGCCGACAATCTGGAGGTACCCTATTTCACAGAAACTGAAGTGCAGGAATTGCTAGGGCAGCACGAAGCCGAGCGTGGGCAGTTGTTTGAGCAAGAAGTGAAAAATAAGATATATCAGATCACCGCCGGGCAACCCGGACTCGTTAATGGCTTTGCGCAAAAATTGATCACCAATTATCCGGACGCTACGTGCCTAACGATGGCGCATTACCTCCAGGTAGAAGACTGGTACCTGAATCAAGCCATTGACAAAAATTTCGAAAACATCCTAAACAAAGCCAGGCAAGAACGCGCTTTTGTGGAGCGTTTGCTTTTCACGGAAGATCAAATTCCTTTCAGTGTTGATCGCCCGGCCATTAAATTATTATACACCAATGGCCTTATCCGAAGGGATGAAGCAGGAAATGTCACCTTCTGGGTACCTTTTTACAAAAAGCGCTTGTACAACGCTTTTTATCCTTATACGAATGGGGAAAAAACCTATTTGCTCCGGAGTATGGCTTTGAGCCAGCTATTCGACGAACAGGAACGCCTCCAATTAGATGCCCTCATTGAGGGGTACAAAAGCTACGTGAAGCGAAGAGGATTCAATGTCTTTCGGGAAAAAGATGCACAGGGTGAATACACCTCGATTCGGGAAAGTGCCCTGATATATAGTTTTGAAACCTATATTCAGGCTTTTCTTCAGGTAAGCGACAGCAAAAGCTACCGGGAAGCGCATACCGGACTGGGCCGCAGCGACTTGGTGATTAATGCGCGGGGGAACGAATATCTGATCGAGACTAAAATTTATTACTACGAAAAACAATTTTTGAAAGGTAAAAAACAACTGGCCTACTATTGCAAGAGCTTGGGACTAAAGCAGGGCGTTTACCTGGTTTTTTGCCCCAATAACATCAGCTATCCACCGAGTATCATTGAAAGCAAGGAGCAAATAGAAGGTATCGCTATAAATACCTACCTGGTGGAGTATGATGAGGAAAAATGGGATTAAAGCGGCCTGGTGCCATCACCTATTTTTACAAAATACGGGGTAGCCTCCCGATCAAATCGCTGTTGATAAGCTTCCAACAAATCGGCAATAACCTGATCAACCCTATCCCGACGGATCAAATTGATGGTACAACCGCCGAAGCCGCCCCCCATCAATCGGGCACCCGCTACACCTGCTTTTTGCAAAGCTTCCTCTACCAGAAAATCTAATTCCGCACAGCTCACTTCATACAGATGGCTCAGTCCGGCATGGGTTTGACTCATCAATTGCCCCAGTGCTTCTATTTGGCCTAATTGCAAGTGATCACATGCTTTTATCAAGCGTTCATTTTCCTGTACCACATAGTAGCAGCGGTTCCATCCCTTGGGATCAAAAGCATCGCGGTGTTCCTCCAGTATAGCAGGGGTAGCATCCCGCAAGCTATTGATGTCGGGATAATAGGACTGAAGCAGGCTCACTCCCTCGGCACATTCTCTCACCCGATCGGCGTAGGCAGAATTGGCCAGGGTATGGTGTACGTTGGTGTTGAGCAAAACCAATTGGTAGTCGTTCAATTCCAGCGGGATATAATCGTATTCCAGCGAACGGCAATCCAAGCGGATGGCGTGGTTAGCGCGCCCCATCAAAGCGGCAAACTGATCCATGATGCCGCAGGGGATGCCCACAAATTGCCGGGAGGAGCGCTGGCACAACTGAGCCAGTTCCACCCGATTGAGTTGGCCTTGGAACAAAGCATTTAAGCCATAGGCAAAGCCTGTTTCCAGCGCAGCAGAAGAACTCATGCCCGAACCAAGTGGCAGGTTGCCTCCAAAAACGCAGTCCACACCAGAAAGATGGACGCCTATTTTGAGCAATTCATCGGCAATGCCCATTAGGTAATTGGCCCAAAGATCGTCGCCTTTTCGGATGTCTTTTAGGTCAAATTGGAAGCTTTGGTCGAGGTTGGCGGCTAAAAGTTGGACTTTAGAGCTATTGTTTTTCCTGAATCCAAAATAAGTGGATTTATCAATGGCTGCGGGCAAAACGTATCCTTCATTGTAATCCGTGTGTTCGCCAATCAAATTGATGCGACCCGGAGATTGAATCCATAAATCGGCTTGTCCAAAACGCTGTTGAAATAATTCCTGAATTTGCTGGGCTTCCATAAAATAGGATTGGTTCTTTGACAAATGGCGTGATTAAAGCAATGCCGTACTTAAAGTAGGTTTTAGGATAAACAAACCTACTTTAAGTACGGCAGCGAAAATCATTGTTTACCCTGTTTTCCGCTAAGTCTTATCCCACACAACTTGTCAAAGAAAGATATGATTTATATCAATTGAAAAATTCGGCCAAAAGTAGGGAGAAATATTATTTTTGGGCACATTTCTTAGTTCCCTGACCAATACAACCAACTCAATCATGAAATCTGACATCGAAATTGCGCAATCGGCCCAGATGAAAGACATTCGGGAAATTGCCGCCCAACTTTCCATTGCCGAAGATGATTTATTCCGTTACGGCAAATACAAAGCCAAGTTGCCCTTATCGCTCTTAAATCCCGATCGGGCCAAAAAGAGCAAACTCATATTGGTTTCTGCCATTTCTCCTACTCCGGCTGGAGAAGGCAAAACCACTACTTCCATTGGTCTTACCCAAGCAATGGTCAAATTGGGCAAAAAGGCTACCGTTGTGCTTCGCGAGCCTTCACTAGGGCCTGTATTTGGCATCAAAGGCGGCGCAACTGGGGGTGGTTGGGCGCAGGTACTGCCCATGGAAGACATCAACTTGCACTTTACCGGCGATTTTGCAGCCATCGAAAAGGCTCATAACCTATTGGCGGCGCTAATTGACAATAATCTCCAAAATAAAACCAATAACCTGGGCATAGATCCGCGCACCGTTTTGTGGAAACGGGTGATGGACATGAACGACCGGGCATTGCGCCAAATCGTCATCGGATTGGGCGGTGCAGGTGGCGGTATTCCCCGCGAGACGGGGTTTGACATCACAGCGGCTTCCGAGATCATGGCGATCTTTTGCCTGAGCGAAGGGCTGGCGGACTTGAAAAGGCGTTTGGGCAATATTTTTGTGGGCTTTACCTATGATAAAAAGCCGGTTTACGCACGTGATCTGCAAGCTTCAGGTGCTATGACGGCCTTGCTGCGCGATGCCATCCAACCGAATTTGGTACAGACCTTAGAAGGGAGTCCTGCGATTATCCACGGTGGGCCATTTGCCAATATTGCTCAGGGTACCAATTCCATTTTGGCTACCCGCATGGGCATGAGCTTATCCGATTATGTGGTGACGGAGGCTGGTTTTGGTTTTGACCTGGGAGCGGAGAAATTTTTTGACATCAAGTGCCAAAGCGCCGGATTTTCGCCAAGTGCGGTGGTATTGGTGGCTACGGTAAGGGCCTTGAAATACCACGGTGGCGCTTCATTGAAAAATTTAAAAGACCCCGACCCCGATGCAGTGGCAAGAGGGATAGAAAACATGGAAAAGCATTTGGAAAACATCAAACTATTCGGCGTACCCGCAGTAGTTGCGCTCAATCGGTTTAGTTCTGACTCGGAGGAAGAGCTGCAGGTAATCCGCGAGCGTTGCGAGGCTAAGGGGGTAGCTGTTTACCTGTCGGAAGTTTGGGAAAAAGGCGGCGAAGGGGCTTTGGAGTTGGCGGAAGCTGTTGCCAAAATGGCCGATGACTTTGATGGCGCTTTCCGGCCTTTGTACGATTGGAACCAGCCCGTGGAGGAGAAAATCAAAACCATTGCTACTAAAATTTACGGCGCTTCGGCCATCGACTACATGCCTAAGGCCAAACGCGACTTGAGAAAAATAGCTGATTTGGGGCTGGGCAATTTGCCTGTTTGCATCGCTAAAACGCAAAAATCGCTTTCAGATAATCCGGCATTGCTGGGCAGGCCCAAAGATTTTATCGTCACTGTTCGGGAAATAGAGATCGCTGCCGGAGCGGGTTTCTTGGTACCTATTACAGGCGAGATCATGCGCATGCCGGGATTGCCCGAGCATCCCTCTGCTGAAGGAATAGATGTGGACGAAAAGGGGACTATTACGGGGTTGTTCTAGGGCGATAAAAGTTTTTCGTCAAAAAGTGTCTTGAAAACATTGGGTACACAAAAAAATACTATTTTTACAGTGATACGTATTTAGCCAACATAAAATAGTCACCTAATGGAAGACATACTTGACGATTTGATGGGGGAAGACCGCCCAACAAAGGAGTATAAAGACGCCAATAAAAACAAGCGCTTTATCAACCACATCATAGATATGTTGGGGTATATGGTCTTTTCATTTATTATTGGAGCTTTATTGGGCCCCCTCTCTGTTCTTTTTAGCATGGAAGACGCCTATGTCCAATGGGCGAATTCAGATTCTAATCCAATTGAAGATTGGTTATTTGGCATTTTTGTGGTTATGCTATATTATACGGGCTTGGAATACCTGCTAAAGGGCAAAACCCTGGGCAAGTTCATTACCAAAACGAGAGCGGTTACGTTGGAGGATGAAGAGATGAATTTTTCCACCACGTTGATAAGAAGCCTCTGCCGAATTGTACCGTTTGAAGCTTTTTCTTTTTTGGGCGATGATCCGGGCGGTTGGCACGACAAGTGGTCGCGCACACGGGTTATTGATGATGAAAACTGGGTGTCAGGTAGAAAAAACACGCTTAGATATAGGTGATAAAGGAATCATTCTCCCAACAAGCGCGCTAATTTTCCTTGAACGACAACATCATCCGGGCGAAGCTTCAAAGCTTTTTGATAGCTTTCGATGGCGGCTGCTCTTTTGTTATTGATGGCCATGGCGTCGCCGCGTTGGGTATATCGCAGGAAAAGCTCGTCTTTTTGACGGGTTGTTTCTACAATGATATTTTTGATATTGGCATCCGTGCTGATACTGTCTGCGCGGCTGTAGTAGGAAATAGCGCCGAGCAAATCTTCTTCGGCTGCAATTTTTTGTCCCATGTTCATGTATGCTTTTACCTGAGTCCATTGCTCAATCAGCGTTTGTACTTTTTGCCCTTCCGATGCTTCAAGCAGTGGCGTCCAGGTCAGCGCTTGATGGAGTTCCGTTAGGGCAGCCTCGTATTCGCCCTGCACTTTGAGCACTTCGGCCGATTTCAATTGGGTTTCAAAAGCGGCTTGGGCTATTTTTATTTTAGCTCGATTGGCTTCCTGGTATTGCCACCAAGCCGCGAGCGCTGCCATAGAAGTCAGCGCAGCCAGCAAGAGGCCAACTACGGCTATACGTCTGGCTTTTTTCCTTTTTTGTCGTTCTTCTCGAAGTTCCGCCTGTTCCTGTGCCTCCACAGCCTGGTAACTCTGTTCGATGAAGCGCTTGATGTTTTGATCCAATTCGCCCTGCAATTCGGGCAATACTTCTTCTATTCCGGCCAATTGCCCCCGGCTGAGCCATTGCCCCGAGGCTTGGTATTCTGCATAAGCGTTTTTGAGCCGGCGGCGTACTAGGTTCAGGCGTCGTTGCTCATCGCTGCGCCTTTGGTCAATGATAGCGGCCAGGCTATCGTGGGCCAATTCAAATACCCCATCGTTGTCGCGGAGGAGTCGGCTGCTTTCCATGCTTTGCAGGCATAAACTGAGGGCTTCATCCGATACATCGGCAATACCGGAAAAATAGGATCGATCCACCAGCAATTGATCGCCTTTGGTATCAAATGGAATGGGGCGTTTAGTGCCTTCTTCACTGACAAAAGCATCCAGGATTTGGACTACGCTATGTTGTGTTGGCTGATTAAAACGGGATTTGAGGAGCAGTTGGATTTGTAGCAATTGCTCATCCAGGAAGCGATCCAACACGTTTTCGATGGCGCCAAAAGCGGCAATTTCGTTGGTAGAGAACTCCAGCGGGGGCAGTTCGTTGTCTTTTCTTTCCCGCCCATACGTATCGAGAAAATCTTGTTGGTACAGCATATCCAGATAGACCTGGAGGTAGGGTAGGGCAATACCCGATTTTCCGGCGCTTAGGTTGTCGATAATTTGCTCGGGGTTGTGTTCGGGGCTTTCAAAATGGATATTGAATTGATGGCAAGAATTGACTATGACTTCCCTGACTTCATTCCTACCCAATGGTTCTACCCGAAGACGGCGGGTGAACAGTCGGGGGATGATTTTCTCAAAAGCGTACAAATGGGCCAGGTATTCTTCTCGTATGATGAATATGATCCGGCAGGGTTGCTGTGCTTCGGCAATTTGAGCAATTGTGTGGGCAAAAGTAGCTTGTTCTTCCGGGCTGCCTAAAATAACCAATTCTTCCAATTGGTCAAAAATCAGATATACCGGGCGCAGGTATTCCATGTATATTTCTTCTATCGCCTGGTTGGGGTTTTCGTAGGGTATATTGCCCAGGGCTTGCTGAAAAGCCTGCCGGATCGATTGGTTGAGGTCGCTTTGCCGCCGCACGAATAAGGGATACCAGTCGGTCGCGTCAAACCGGGCTGCTAAGCCGCATTGAACTAGGCTTGTTTTGCCGGTTCCGGAGGCGCCATAGATCAGGATCAACCGATTTTTGGTCGCCATTTCGTGGAGGGCGTCGGTTTCTTGGCTGCGGCCAAAAAACAAGGCTTTGTCCTGCCTGGTATATGCATCCAGAAATTTGAATGGGCTTTTCATTCTGAGGCAAGGGTGGTTTGATGAGCAGCAAGCAATTCGTAAAAGGCATCCAATTGATCTTTAACAATGCTCAGATGATGATCAGAAACTTCGAGTAGTGGTTCATCAGGTTTGTACGTTCGGTAGTAGTAATAGCATGCTTTCTCAGCATCATAATGGCTGAAAAAATAGATGTTGCTGACTTCGTTGCTATTGGCATCTTCCTCAAAAGCATTTCGATCAATGATAAAAGGCGAGAGATTGAGTTCGCTGAGTTTTTCTTTGTTTTCTGCATCTCTGATGAGCAGAATGGAGCGGTTGTCTGTAAATCGCTCCAACACCATATCCGTTTGATCCAGGCCCCCCAGTAAGTCAATCAGTTTGACAATGCGGTGCTTAAAGGCAGGGGATTTCAGGTGCTTGAATTTCTGGATGTCGATGTTGTTGATGGAGGCCAAGGTGTAATTGGCGATGAATCCCAAGTGGCTCAATACGGTGCTCAGGCTTTCTTCGGCGCGGATACACAATTGGGGGATTTCTTCATCCAGGATGCCCTCCATTTGTAAGCGCTGTTGAGCGGTGTGCAGGAAAAAATTAGCCGACATAAAGGCGCTGTCGGTATAAGGCAACTCTTTCAATATGCCCATCTCTGGAACGAAATATGGGATTCCTTTACCGGATAAGTCAAAAACCTGACGGATACAGCGAATCAGCCGAGTATAATCGTAGTGGATCAGATCGCGTTCGGAACGCTGGAGAAAGGCCAGTATCGTTGCTGCCAGCTCATCGGCAATTTTTTCATTCGGGCTTTCTACCAATATTTCCCACATTTGAGCCAGCATGGTGTAAACCAGCAACTCGATGGTAATCTGGTAGGTACGGCACAATTGTCGAAGCCGGGCTTCACTGATTTTATCAAACCCCTCGTTTTCTTCATTAATTGGGGAGATGAGTTTTCGAAGGTGTTCGGCTATTGGGGCAGGAAGTCCATTCAGAATGGCCATCCTTTTTCGAGCCAGACTGATACTTTTTCCTTTGCGCTCTTCCATGAGCAGCAGTTGCAGCTCAAAACTGTGTTCTTTTAAGGTTTGGATCAGGGTGTCCAGCAATAGCTTATTGGGTTGGTAGTCTTTTGGAATAGCAAAGCTGGCTTTTTGCGGAAGCTGGACTTTCAAACTTGCTTCCGATGGATAATAGATGCCCCAATTAGGCGCGTCATTGGCTTGGCTGCTGCGCAGTACAGGGCCGCGGTCAACACCTTCGAGGGGGTGGCTTAAACGGACTGCCCCGATGCCTGCTTCAAAGGCTTGTCCCATATTTTCGCCTTGGCTGAGCGATTGAAAAAAGGCAATGGCAAAAAGCTTGGCTTTTTCATCGTTGACGGGTGCAGCAGTAGCAATGACTAAAGGAATCTGTTGTTGCAATAGTTGCTCAACCTGCCCCAAGGTGGAACAGCCGTTGAGCAGCACGGCCTTTAGATTGGGGCATTGACCAAGTAGCTCGGCTAAGCCTTCTGAACGGGCTTCACCGTCTGTTACGAGCAACATATCTTTACCGGCGTGTCCGCTATAAGCAAAAAGGAAGATGTGGTCGCGGTACAAGATTAAAAATTCTCGAATTTTTTCGCGGGTAGCGTAGGCGTCTCGATGAATGATGAAATGCTGTTGCAGTGCTCTGGGCGTCAATGTTTTATACACATTGTCGTTCTCTTCCTGTAAGGCAGCCAGGGGAGATAAGTGATCATTCGCATAGGCTAAAAACAGTACATCCATTGAGATAAATGATATAAGACCTTGTCAAATATAGGGAATATTGGAACAGAAAATTGTATCTTGAAGCCAAAATACCCTATTTTTTTGAAACAAAAACCTCCCTTCGGGTTATCAAGTATGAAAAAAGGACGACTCATAGACGATGCGGCCTTGTTCCAGGGAATTCAAATGAGCAAAGATGCACGTGCTTTTGATGTGACCTGGCAACATTATCGGGCTGCATTCATTGATTTTTTTGTACAGCATTTGGATTATGAGCCATTGAAAGCGGGTGCTTTATACGATAGAACTGTGTTTCCCGTTTTTTTTGATCAAATCAAAAGTCGTGTCATTCGTTTGCCGCTGAGTCTGCAGTTTTTTGGCTTGTTATTGGCGCTCGGATTGGAATTGGAAGGGAATAAGCGGCAACATGTAGAGCGGCTTCGGCAAAGAGGCCACCAGTATATAGAAGCCAATTTGCTTTTGACGATGATTGGCCAGGAAGTTCCAGGCTTTCTGTCGGCCATCGATCAGCAATTTAAACCCCAAGCGACGCTGTTTCTGGCGACCCAATACCCCATCCAGGAAACAGACGGCCATCAAATATGCAATAAGGCATTGGAATCCCTGCATCGGAATGTGCAAAATGGTACGCTGATGCCGCCCATGAAGTCCACCTTGTTTACTTATTTTACCAGTGTAGTAAAAAACCTGTCCCGTAACTTTCTGAGAAGCCATGAAAAAGAAGTGTCGCTCGATCCGGAGGATATGAGGCAGTACGATGTTGAACCCATTGAGGAGGCTTCTATTTTTGAAGTGATCTGGCAACAGCTCAAAGAATCGGTGCGCTTGTACCAATTCAACGACCGGGAGGATTTGCTGACTTATTTGCTGGAGCAATTGAATGGTAAACAAGTGGAAGTGGTGAAGCTATTTTATCTGGAAAATTATTCGCATAAGGAAATTGCCGAAAAGTTGGATATTTCTGAGGCGGCTTCCCGGAAAAGGTTGTATGACGGCATGGAGGTGATGCGGGAGGTGTTGAAGCGAGTGATGAAATGAAGTTGGGTGAGAGTGAGAGTGAGGGTGTGATTTGCAACACTAAGAAAGTAAGGTACTAAGAAC
>CALMIR010000036.1 GCA_937864265.1 uncultured Saprospirales bacterium
GGGCATCTATTTCGTGGCAGCGCTGACGGTGCAGGGCTGGTGGACGGGGAGGGTGATGAGGTGGTGAGTTTTATTTTCAGCGGAGGGATATTTAAGATAAGATTTGCGCAAAATATAAAATGACGTGCATGTAATATAACATGATTCATCCTGAATTTTATTTAGACTAAAATTGGGATGAATCATGTTTTTTTTCTTCATCGCTTGCACCTCCCTGAGGCATTTGGCGATGAAATGTTAGGATGAAAGCATCAAAAAAATGGCTTTGACAAGGCTGCGAGAGCTGATGAATGGCTTTCTAGAAAAATCATCTTCTTCTCTCCTGACTGTATTAGGTATTAGCAGTTGCCTGCCTCCTGCTAGCGCGCCTACGCGTCAGCAGGAGGGCAGGGCTGCCATACGACCATTTATTTCTGGTTATTTCTTCATGCTCGCATTTTTCCATTCTTTGATGGACTTTTCGTTCATGCGCATGTAATCATCATTGCCTGCTTCTTTAGCCAAATCATAAGACTGTTGAGCAGCAGCGATGGCTTTATCCGTCATTTTCAGGTCGGCCAGGATCAAAGCTTTGCGGCGAACCATCCAGAACTTTGGATCGGTTTCGGTGGCTTTGTTGATCCACTCCAGCGCTTTGTTCAAGTCTTTGCCCGACTCGTGGTAGTAAGTAGCCGCGGCATAGTAGTCGTTGGCTGAAGGGCCAGCGAGCGTCTTTTTGATGTCGGCTTCTACTTTTTCGTCAACGGCTACTTCCATTGGAACGCTCACCATCGTTTTTTCCCATAGGAAATTGATGTTGGCAGAAGTCATGCCGATAGCATTGATGTCGATGGTGAAATTTTCAGTAAAATTACAGGCCTGTACTTTAGCCATAACACTGGCGGCAGCTTCTTTTTCTACATAGCTGCTCCAGTTTCCACCTTCGTAAGTGTAAAAATTAACCGTCCATTCTTTTTCGCTTGGTGTGACCAAGATGGCATAATCACCAGCCTTCAAAGCCTTACCGCCGACTTTTACATCGTCAGAAAAAGAAATCTTAGTAGCGCTGTTAGCGCCGGCACGCCACACTTTGCCATAAGGCACTAAACCGTCGGCAGCAAAAACGCTGCGCTCTTTCACGCCTGGACGAGAGTAGTTCAGTGTAACGTCAGTAAGACCAACCGTTTGAGTCATTTTACAAGTTGGGCTGGGTGCTGGTGTTTTAATTTGAGCTTGAGCGCTGGTACTAAACAGCGCCACGGAAAACAGAACAGAACAAAAGAAAAGTAGTTTCTTCATCTTAATTTTGGTTTTAAATTTAGAATTGGCAAAATTCGCATCAAAATTAAGGTTTTTAACGGAGCGCCGATTGTTCTGAATTCATTTTCACATTTATTTAAGAAATCGTCATCGGTATTCGGATACACAAAAGAGGTTCTAGCATGAAAATAGCCATCATTGCCCACGACGGTAAAAAAGCTGATATGGTCGCTTTTGTCAAGGATCATATAGATTTGTTCAAACAGAAGCAAATTTCCTTGATTGCTACAGGAACCACCGGTTCGCATTTGGTGAGAGCTGGCTTGGAGGTAGAATGCATGCAAAGCGGCCCTATGGGGGGAGATGCTCAAATAGCCAGCCGTTTGGTTGAAAGATCCATCGATATGGTAATTTTTTTTCGCGATCCGCTGGGAAAACACCCACACGAAGTGGATGTCAATATGTTGATGCGGCTCTGCGACGTATATAATGTACCCCTAGCCACCAATCAGGCGGCGGCGGAGCGATTTGTACAAACGCTATGAATGATAAATTGAAAAAGAGCAGCTATATTTGTAGATTTTAGCCGAATTTCTTTTTTTTCCATATTGGAAGGCAGACCGATTTCCTGGCGAAAATAAAAAACTAAAATTTTCTCATCATGCTATCCACCCGACCAACCCCTGGCGACTACGCCGAGTTTTACCACACTTACGTGCAAAAAGTACCCAGTGATATTTCTATCATCGCCTGCTTGGAAGAGGCTTTAAAAAAGACCAGCGATTGGTTGAACCAATTGCCTGCTGATCAATGGGAATACCGCTACGCCGCAGGCAAATGGTCGATCAAAGAATTGGTGTTGCATTTGATTGATGCAGAACGGATTTTTGCGTATCGCGCCTTGCGCATTGCCCGCAACGACCAAACCCTATTGGCAGATTTTGACGAAAACAGCTATGTACCCTTTTCTCAGGCCGATCGCAGAAGCCCTCAAAGCTTGATCGATGAATACATGGCTGTACGCAGTGCTACCATATCCTTGTTTCGAAATTTACCCGATGAAGCTTGGTCGTACAGCGGCAATATGAACCATTCAAAGGCAACTACGCTGGCTTTGGCATACATTATTGCCGGGCACGAAATGCACCATTGGCAAATCATCCGGGAAAGGTATCTGCAAAGCAGCCAACCTATTGTCTAACATCTAATAGCAAACCATACCTTGAACTACTTGTGGGAAGGAATTAAAGTAGGGCTGATATTGAGCAGCATGATAGGGCCTATTTTTTTCGCCTTGGTGCAAACCAGTGTCGAGGAAGGCTTCAGAGCGGGCGCTATGCTCGGATTGGGCATTTGGATCAGCGATCTGATCTTCATCAGTGGTGTCTATTTTGCGTTGAGCTTTGTCAGCAAACTAGTGAATACAGACTACTTTGCGCTCTATCTGGGTTGGGGAGGTAGTATTACGCTTTTTATTTTTGGCTTGGGCATATTGTTGACATCTCCCAGGCCGAATTGGCAAGCCAATGCCAGCCGTTTTTCCAGTTATTGGACGCTTTGGCTAAAAGGATTTTTGGTCAACACCATCAATCCATTCACCTTTTTTTTCTGGTTGGGTTTATCCACCACCGTGGTCATTCAGGGGCAGCTCAATCCCTCTCAAGTCATTCAATATTTTGCTGGTATTTTGGGAACCATCATCGTTACGGATACTGTTAAAGTAGCGCTTGCCAAAAAAATCCGAACCTACATGCGCCCGATTCACCTGCTTTGGCTGCGCCGTATTTCTGGCGTAGCCTTGATCGTTTTTGCTGTAGCCTTGCTGATTCGCGTCATTTGGTTTCTTTAAGTAGTGGGCAATTAATTTTTCTGCCTTACTAAACCCATGATTAAATTTTTGAGCCATTTCTTGGTAAAGCTTTTTCCTGGCATTATCTTTCTGCAATGAATTACCTCAGCCCTTTCTTTTTTGGCTTATTTGTGACGGCATTTGGCACTTTTTTGCCAGGTCTGGTCAACATGACTGCCGTTAAAGTATCGCTCTCCCGCAGCTTTAAAGCAGGGATGCGTTACGCTTTTGGGGCAGGGCTGACTATTTTTTTTCAAGCCTATATTGCTGTGACTTTTGCCGAGCAATTGGGCGCCAACCCTCAAATCATACTTTGGCTAAAACGGGTAGCCGTGTTTGTTTTCCTAGCTTTGAGTGGCATCTTTTTGTATCAAGGGCTTTTTCTAAAAGTACCAAAAGTCAAAACAGGTCGCGGCCTTCCGATCTTATTAGGCATGTTCACAGCCAGTATGAACGTATTGAACATCCCTTATTGTTTTGCGGCAGGGTTGTTGCTACAATCGCGAGGTCATATTTCACTAGAACTGCCCTATCGGCTTTATTTTGTATCTGGAGCCATGACGGGCGCTTTTTTAATGTTGGCGGCCTATGCCCGATTTGCCCAGGCCATAGCCAGCCATGCCCAATTTTTCACCCGCAACCTCAACTATTTTCTCAGCGGTCTTTTTTTGGTGTTAGCGGGCATTCAGTTATTTCAATTGTATTATCCATCATAGTCGTATTTAAGCCTAACCAATGGAACCCATCAGTGTATTTGATATGCTCAAAATAGGCATAGGGCCTTCTAGTTCGCACACACTTGGCCCCTGGCGGGCTGCGGAGCGTTTTTGCCAGGAAATTCAGGCAGCCGATCTAATGGAGCAGTTACATCATATTGCCGTTCACCTCTACGGCTCCTTGGCGCTCACCGGAAAAGGACACGGCACAGATATTGCCATCTTACTAGGGCTATGCGGTCAAGACCCCGAAACGATACCCCCTCAGGAGGTCACCGCCATTCCCAGCCAAATAACCCGTATCGGGCAACTCCATTTTGCCGGAAGTAAAACCATCGAATTTATTCCGCAAAAAGATTTTGTCTATCACAAAGACAAATGCCTGCCTTTCCATGCCAATGGGATGCAGCTTCAATGCTACGATGAAAGCGGCCATTTGCTGTACGAGGCGACTTACTACTCCATCGGAGGTGGCTTTGTGGTGAAAGAAGGCGAATCGGATAGCCGGGTAGAACACAGCCTACCTTACCCCATCAATCTGGCGCGGGAACTGGAAATCTATTGCCAAAAACAGGGCAAATACATTTGGGAAATCGTTTGGGAAAACGAGAAAACCTGGCGCTCAGAGGCCGCTATCCGTTCGGGTTTGCTGCGCATATGGCGGGTCATGCGCGATTGCATGTACCAGGGCTGCCATTCTGAAGGTATTTTGCCGGGAGGCCTCAATGTGAGCCGCCGCGCATCAGCCATCTATCAGAAATTGCTGATAAAGGGCCATTACACCAACGCTGAAGAATGGCTGCAATTATTGATCAAAAGCGATTTTGAATTCAGCAAAGTCCTCAAATGGATTGGTTGTTTTGCGATGGCCGTCAATGAGGAAAACGCCAATTTTGGGCGGGTCGTTACTGCGCCAACCAATGGCGCGGCAGGTGTGATTCCGGCAGTGCTGATGTATTACCTGTGTTTCTCAGGGAAAAACGTCAACGACGACGACATCATCCGTTTTTTGATGGTAGCCGGCGAAATAGGCAGCATTTTCAAGAAAGGAGCCACCATATCGGCAGCGATGGGTGGCTGTCAGGCAGAAATCGGTGTCTCATCCGCAATGGCAGCAGCGGCACTGACCGAAGGTCTGGGCGGCTCTCCAGGGCAAGCCTTGATGGCTGCCGAAATTGCTATGGAACACCACCTGGGACTGACCTGCGACCCCATCGGAGGGCTGGTACAAATACCTTGCATCGAACGCAATAGCATGGGCGCGATCAAAGCCATCACAGCCGCCAATATTGCCCTGGACGGTGAACCGGAAAAAGCCAAAGTTCCGCTCGACCAGGTGATCAAAACGATGTGGGACACCGCTCAGGACATGAATACCAAGTACAAAGAAACTTCGCTGGGCGGCCTGGCAGCCAATATCCCGATATTGCTGCCGGAGTGTTAAGCCGACGAAGCCTTACTGCCACAAAGGATTGGGATAGCGTCCGGATTCGCTAAAAGCCGCAAAAGCATTGCCGACCATCTCCTTATCTTCTCGATAGGTGACCCCATACCACAACTCGGCGCTGGATAAAACCTCCAATGTGACGGCTCCGCTATGGATCAATTGCGTCACTGCGGCAGGGATATAAAACTCCGCTTTAGGGTTGTCTTGATTGTCGGCAACAAAGCGGAGAAATTGCTGGTGCAGGTGTTGAAAAATGTTGGGATGGAATCCCCAGAAATTCATGGATACGATGGCTTCGGGGCTTAACTCAAAGCGCTGTTCATTTTCTTCGTAAGTGATCTGCCCATTTTCCCGCTGGATGCGATGACGCTCCACTACGTTGGTTAGAATATTGGCTTCGTTCACCGAGCAAATACCACGATTTACATGTCCAGCTTCCGAAAGGGTATTGAGCAATTGATACCCCACCATCGAATAGCGTTCTGGGCTGCAGCGTTGTTGCAGGAAGTCGGCCATGGTTTCAAAACTGGAAGCACCGTAATAATCGTCTGCATTGATCACGGCAAAAGGCTCCTGAATGGCATCGCGCGCCATGAGGATGGCATGGCCGGTGCCCCAGGGTTTTTCCCGAGGCGGAAAACTGGTGATGCCTTCAAGGGGGCTGTCCGTTTCCTGAAAGACATAAGCGACTTCAATATTTGATTCAAACAACTGGCCAAATCGTTCGCGAAAAGCCATTTCAATGTCTTTCCGGATGACAAAAACCACTTTGCCAAAGCCGGCTCGAATGGCGTCATAAATGGAGTATTCAATGATGGTCTCCCCGGAAGGGCCTACACCATCTATTTGCTTTAAGCCTCCATAGCGACTGCCCATGCCGGCAGCCAGAATCAATAAGGTTGGTTTCATGGATCATTATTTGGACGACCCGTGCGTTAGCTTTTGATCACGGGTCATGACAACAAATCGGTTCACGTAGGATTGCACTTTGAAGTAGTGCCATCCAAAGCCGCCCAAAATTACAAGGCAGGATAAAAAGAAGATACTATTTCGGGCAGTTTCTACTCCAGGAACATAAATTTTATAGAAAGGGCGAATAAAAAGCACTTCAACCCCAATAATCAGGGCGGCCATTAGCAACATGAAAATCGCGATGGCGCGACAAGTATTGATAAAAGGGGGTTCGATTTTCCGCAGGCATTTTTTTAAAAAAAGGATGGCATCTTCATTGTAAGGCTCTATTCGGATCAGTTCTTTCAAAATGTATTCCGCCTGGTGAAAAGCACGCAAATTGTACAAAGCAGCCGCTTTGCGGAACAGCGTTTGATAATAAATATCTTTCCCCTGGAAGTCGGATATGTTGTATTCGATGGAAGTTTCGATGACTACATCCGCCATTAGCAAATGTTTCTGGTAAGCACCTACTTCGAACAAAGCATTGGTATATGCCACCAATAGGTCGAAGTATTCCGGGAAGTCCAATTCCCGAATACTGCTTTCATAGGCTTCATAAAATCGAATGATGCGCCTGTGCTCCCCGGCATCGATGGCCTTGAAGTCGCGGAAAATTTTGGAATGATATGTCGAAGCAGAAAAAGCCATTTATTCCATCACTTGCATCGCATATAATACCGGTTTGCTCGGGCTGACATCCAGTTCAAAACTGGCGATCTGAATGTTCAGCAAATATAAGCCATCCGGGACAGAATTGTTCACATAAATCAGTTCAGAAATAGTACAATTTTGTCTAATTGCCTGCGGATATTGCCAAAATGCCTTATGGGCCAATAATAAACCGCCGTCTTCTTCCCGATCTACAGAAGGAAGGTCAATCAGTAAATGTTGTATCCCGGATGCCACCAGCCACGCCACCGCCTCATGGTGTAAATAAGGAGGATTTGCCCCCGAATAATTGGTGCTGCATTTCCATTCGTCGTTTGGCAAGGTACGAATCAGCAGGGCTTCTGGCCCTTTTTTTCCCTCCAAGGCTGCCATTAAAGCCTCTTTTAGGATCACCTGATCGCCATTGGGCATCTTTTGCGGGTACAAGCTGATCAGTTCTGCTATAAAGACAAAAGTTTTCAAGCATTGGTTGATCGTAAATACTTCCCTGGCAATATGCCCGACGCATTCGGTATGGGTGCCATTGCCGTGGGGATTGACCCGTACGTTCTTGAAATTGACCACCCCGCCCTGCTCCGTCGATCCTATAAAATTGCCCGCAACCACGGGCGTTGCCTCCATCGGCGGCGCATAAAAACAATTGACATTAGACAAGCCTTCCTTCAAAGGAATGGAGACATCCAATGGTTTTGAAAAATCCACCTGATACAATTGATCGCGGTATCGAATAGAAGCGTACATAGTACTTTAGAAGCTATATCTCGTAAACAGGAAAATCAAGCATGAAACCCTGCTGGGCCGCCCAAGCATCCGAAGTCATTTATTCCCCATCTTCGCATACCCCACCCGGCCATAATACACCAAATAGGCATACGCCACCATGGGTACCAGGAACGAAAACTTAACGCCAATGCCATTCACATCGGCGAAAAGCCCTTGCAGCAGTGGAATAATGGCGCCCCCGGCAATCATCATCACCAAAATAGAAGAACCAATACTGGTAAAAGTCTTTAAGCGGGCAATGGCCAGCGTGAAAATATTCGACCACATGATGGAGTTGAACAGCCCGATGCCCAATACCGACCAAAGCGCCAATTGCCCTTTACTGAGCATGGTAACCAACAGCAGCGCCATATTGCAAAGGGCAAACAAGGACAAAATACTGGAAGGGGTGTGTTTTCCAAAAACAAAAGCCAGGTAATTGAGCAACAGGATAGCCAGAAATCCAAAGGTAGAAGCGGTCTCTGCGCCACTCAAATAATTGGCCAAAAAGGCCACCGCAAATGCCAGCGCCGGAATGCCCAGCATTTTCAGCATTTTTGATTGATTTTTCTCCGATCCATCCAGCGCCAGCGCGCCAAGAAAACGCCCTGTCATAGCCCCGCCCCAATAATAGGCCACGTAGCGGCCCGCCGTTTTTACATCGAGCTGAATGCTGGGATCTGATTTGAAATACTCCACCAAAAAACTACCCACCGCAATCTCCGCGCCTACATAACAGAAAATGGCCAAAGCGCCCAGGTACAAATGCGGATAATCCCATAGGCGAAACCCGCTGCGGTCGCCCTCCCCTTCATAGGCAATAGCCGGCAATTTCAGAAATGAAAACACCCCACCGACCGCCAACAAGGCCAACGCCAAAAAGACATAAGGCCCCTGCACGGTTTCCACATCCACGACTTCTTTATTTTGCAAAATCAGCCAGGCACCAAACAAAGGGGCAATCGTGTGCCCTAATGAGTTGAATCCCTGCGCCAGATTTAGACGGCTGGCCGCTGTTTCCTCAGGCCCGATGATGGCTACATAAGGGTTGGCAGCCACTTGAAGAATGGTAATCCCAGATGCCAGCACGAATAAGGCCAGCAAAAACACGCCGTATATCTTTACAATAGAGGCCGGATAAAACAAGAAACACCCCAACCCCATCAATACCAAGCCTACCACGATGCCCTTCTTGTAGCCTATTTTGCGAATGATCATACCGGATGGCACACTCATCAGGAAATAGGCACCAAAAAAGAAGAATTGAATGAGTTGCGCCTGCCAATGCTTTAAGTCGAAAGCTGCTTTTAGGTGGGGAACAAGAATATCGTTGAGGGAAGTGAGTAGTCCCCACAGAAAAAACAGTACCACCAGGGCTGAAAAAGAAAAACGCAGGTTTTTGTGAATGCTCATATGTTAAAGTGGTTTTATCGCAGTTTGGATTGGTTTTGTCATTGAGGGGGAAAAGATAGGAAAAGAGGCTGAAATAGTCGCGTATTTAGTAGCTGTTTTTTACCCGCCCCATACCCTCGTGATGCACCGGAAAATTCACCGAATTGGCGATAAAGCACAAAGCATGCGCGCGTTCGTGCAAGGCATCCAATTGATCCAACATAAATGCCTCGCTCACGACAACCTGTGGCTTAAGCGTCACTTCCCTAAAACGCCCGCCTCCGTCCGGGGTTTCCTCCATAACACCCGATGCCTGATCGTTGTATTCCAGCACGATCACGCCGCTATCTGCGCACAAGTGCAAAAACCAAAGCATGTGGCAACTCGACAAGGCAGCTACCAGCATTTCTTCTGGGTTGTAACGGCTCCTATCGCCCCGAAAGGCAGGATCGGATGAACCAGGTATTGGCGGTTTACCCGCTGCGCTCAGGATATGATCGCGGTCGTAAGCCCGGTAACCGCTCGTGCCTTCGCCCCGGTTGCCAGTCCATTCGAGTTGTACTTGGTAGTGGTGTGTTTTGGTCATGGTGTTGGATGAAGCTGTTTTGTGAAATGATGGGTAAAGCTAGGGCTTCCGGAGAAAGCAAGAATCACCCGTACATCAGAAACAAAGTGAAAAATAACCGTTAATTTTAAATACCAGCCTTAAATAGCTATAGAAAATCTTATTTTTGTAAAAGTTGAACCATATTGAAGCATGATAAGTGACATCCAGATAAAAAATTTTATGGGACATTCTGATCTTCAGTGCGAAGATATCCCTGCAATCAACCTGATTATAGGGCGGAATGATACAGGAAAAACTGGATTATTAAAATTGCTCTACGCAACCGGCAAGGCGTTAGAAATTTATACGCTGAAAAAAAAATCTGGCGATGCCTCCTTCAAGAAAGAACTGGCCGAAAAGTTGTTAAATACCTTCATGCCACGTAAACACAACTTAGGAGAATTGGTACAAAAAGGACGCAGCGAAAAGCTGGAAGTGGGGATACACTTTTCGATCCCTACATTTCAATACAATCAAAGTATCCATTTTTCTTTCGGCAATAAAACGGAGGATACGATACCGCATAGCAACGATGAGGTGAATCTGTTACCCAGTGGCGGGATGAATGTGCTTTTTATTCCGGCAAAAGAAGTATTAACCGCGTACAACGATATACGCTCTATGCGTGAAAGCTTTTACGGACGGGGTTTTGACGACACTTACCTGGATTTGATAAAAGCACTTAGCCTGGAGCCGACTCATGGGCGCACTAACGGTGCTTTACGAGGCGTAAATAAGGAATTGGAAAACCTGTTTGAAGGCAAGATTGAATATACCGGACAATCCGAACAACCTTTTTTATTCAAAAAAGGCAATCAGTTGTTTGCTATGCAACAAACGGCAGAAGGCATTAAGAAAATAGGTATTCTAAACAACCTGATTGCCAATGGTCAGCTAGATAAAGGCACAGTGTTGTTTATGGATGAACCTGAAACAGCATTACACCCGGATGCAGTAAGGGCCTTAGTGGAGATGTTGGTTGCTATGAGCAAAAATGGGGTTCAGCTATTTCTTGCAACACACAGTTACTTTGTTATCAAGCAATTGGCACTTTGTGCAAAAAGGGACACACTAAACATACTTTGCTGGAGCTTAGAAAAAAAACAAGACCTAGTTAGTCACAGTTTTAACCGCCTGATAGCAGGTATTTTACCAGATAATTCGATAGTAAATGAAGCCCTAGCTATGTATAACGATGATCTAAAACTTTCTATAGGATTATAACATGCCATTATTGATGCCTTTGGAAGAAAACGGTGTCAGGGTACATTTTCCTGATTCTAATTATTTTCAGCTAAGCACGTGTAGCGCTTATCAGGCCATTTCAGGGCAGGGCGTTAAAGAAATGGATATTGGGTGTCTGGATACTACAAACAATATCCTTTGGTTGGTAGAAATGAAAGGCTATTATCATCCCTCAAACGCCAGGCATCTTCCCAAAGATTTGAGCAAGGCTACCGAGGTGGACAATATACTGGACGAGTTATGTACCAAAAGTATTCATACCCTTTGTCAAATTACGACTACCCGAGCAGGTACTAAGTCTTGTATCGGACAAGTTATACCCGATCAAACGTCCATAAAATTAGTGTATCTGATACGTACAATCCCTGGCCAAGAAACCTACCTAAATCCTATGCAGGATGCTTTAAGAGCAAAATTAAAGTCATTTATTGCCATTTACCGAATAGATGCCGTAACGATCATTGACTATGATTATGCAGTAAGTCAGCAATTACTTAGTTGGGTTGTGTGAAGTAAAAAACCATTTTTGGGATATTAGCTCAAACAACACCTTTCTCTATACAACCTTTCCATCTGTAATACCCACCTTATTTTAGAATTCAGCGGAATTTTCCCAAAAAATAACCCCGCAATGCTGTAACCAAATGATATGCAATGCGTAATACAAATAAAGATTTGTGATTATCGCCACAACTAAAACAAAAAACCTAATTTTAGGGCAATAAAGACATCATCTTTTTGGTTACAAGTAAACGTTGGCTTAAAGTTTCATAAACTAGTGAGTGTAAAGTCGCAGCTCCTTCTCATCCAAGAGGGGGCTGTTTTTGTTTAGCATAAAATGTCGTATATTTATCCTTCGCCATTGCCAACGTTCCTACTATGATGAAAAAACAGCTTTTTTACGCTATTTCCATCGGGCTTTTAGCCTTTTCCTTGTCTTCTTGTGCCAGCTACCAACTGCGCTATGGCAAAACCGGGAAAAACTGGGAACAGGAATTAGCAACTCCTGAAACCCCATTGGTCAATCGAGTTTTTTTGGTCGGCGATGCCGGATATACGCCCAACGATACGACCTCCCCAGCATTAGTATTGCTCCAAAAGAAACTGGCCGAAACCACAGCGCCCGCTGCTGTTGTTTTTTTGGGCGACAATTTATACCCCAACGGCATGGCTCCTTCCGATAGCCCCGAACGGGAAAGAGACGAGTATCGGATCAAGGCGCAATTGGATGTGGTCAAGGATTTTGAAGACCTCAAAGTATTTTTTGTACCGGGCAACCACGATTGGTACGATCATGGATTGGATGGCATCAAGCGGGAAAAAAAGTTCATCGAAAATTACCTAGATCGGAAGGACGTGTGGCTGCCGAAACCAGGCTGTGGCGATCCAGTAGAAGTAAAAATCTCCGATCAGTTGGTCTTGATTTTGATAGACTCGCAATGGTACCTAACGGATTGGGACGATGAGCCAGAAATAAACAACGGCTGTGAAATTCAAAGCCGCGATGTTTTCATCCGGTACATGGAAGAAGCCATAAAAAGCAATCGCCATAAAAACATCTTGATCGCGCTGCACCATCCGCCCTACACCAATGGCCCTCATGGCGGGCGCTTCACGCTGAAAGAACACATCTTCCCATTCACCTCCGTCAATAAAAAATTGTGGATTCCCTTGCCGATAGTCGGCACCATGATGCAATTTATCCGAGGAACGGTGGGACACAACCAGGATGTCAGCCATCCTAGATACAGAGAAATGACCAGCAGCATCATCAGTGCCGCTCAGAAGAATGGCAATTTTGTTCTGGCCTCCGGACATGAACATACCTTACAATATTTTGAAAAAGACGGCCAATCGTTCGTCGTCAGCGGTTCGGGTTCAAAAAGAAGTCCGCTAGGCGGGGGCAATGAAATGATATTTGGCTATGGGCAATATGGGTTTGCCTACATCGACTACCACGCAGATGGCTCCGCCTGGTTGAGCTACTGGAGCGCAGAAGCCGATGCCCCCGATGGAAGGTTAGTGTACAAAAAAAAGATCAGCGAGCCCTTGAAAGACTTGCAAGCCGTGGCTCAGGACAGTTTTCCGCCTTTCCCCGAGGAAACAAGCGCGCCAATCACAAAGGAAACTTTTAACAACAGTTTTTTATGGCGCTTTTTTTGGGGAAAACACTACCGCGATAGCTATGAAGTGACCGTAAACGTGCCAGCCATTGATTTGGAGGAGCACAAAGGCGGCCTTACCCCATTGAAGCGCGGCGGCGGTTATCAAACCAATTCCCTGCGCCTGGGCACAGAAGAAGGCAAAGAATACGTCATCCGCTCCATCGATAAGGATGCATCCAGAACACTTTCCTATCCGTTTAATCAATCTATTGCCTCCGATTTGCTGCGCGACAACTTCAGCGCTTCCCATCCACTTTCTGCATTGCCCGTTTCTGTTTTGGCGAAAGCCGCAGGGGTTTACCATACCAATCCGGAATTGGTTTACCTGCCCCGACAGCCAGCCCTGGGCATTTTCAATGAAGAGTTTGGCGATGGCCTGTATGTGATGGAAGAAAGACCCGATGACGACCACTGGGGAGAAGCGGAACAGTTTGGCAACTCCGACAACATCGTTAGCACTTCCGATGTATTGGAGGAAATATTCAACGAACACGATGAGCAAGTGGACTATCCCTGGGTCGTGCGCTCGCGCTTATTTGATGTATTGATTGGCGATTGGGATCGTCACGACGACCAGTGGCGATGGGCAGAAATAGATCAGGAAGCAACCGACTTTTACCGCCCCATTCCGCGCGACCGGGATCAGGCTTTTAGCAAATACGACGGTTTGGTTCTAGGATTGGGCCGACAAACGGCGCCCAATATCAAGAAGCTCATGGTTTTCAAGGGCGATTTAAAAAAAGTGAAATGGCTCACCTATAACGGGCGGCATTTTGACCGGACTTTCCTTTCTGGCGCTTCCTGGGAAACCTGGGAAGCAGAAGCCCAGCAGATACAACAATCGCTGGACGATGCAACCATCGAACGCGCTTTTACCAGCACTTGGCCAGAAAGTATTTATGCCTTGGATGGTGCAGCAATTGCCGCCAAGTTAATAAATCGGCGTAATGACTTGCTTCGGATCGCCCGGCAATACTACCTGCAAACCGCAGCCGAAGTGGATGTGATTGGCACCAACAAAAAAGACCTATTTGCCGTAGAGCGTCTGGAAAACGGGGCTACCCGCGTCGCTGTTTATGATGCCAATAAGGCGGGAGAAAAGCAGGAAAAAATTTACGACCGCACCTTTTTACCGGATGAAACCCGGCAAATTGTCTTGTACGGATTGGATGGCGACGACTTCTTTGAAATTAGTGGTCAGGCCAAAAAAGCAATACTGGTGCGCATCGTAGCTGGTTTGGGCGAAGACACTTATACCGATCAGTCGGATATTAAAAACGGCGGTAAGTCGCTGGTGTTTTACGACCCTTTGTCTGAAAAACGCCACCTGGAAATGGGCAAGGAAACCAAGCTGTTTCTGAACGACAATCCTTTTTACAATACCTTGTATCGCCGCTCGCTCGACTATGAATTTGATTACGGCATGCTATTGCCATCAGCCGCCTACAACCTGGATGACGGATTTTTATTGGGCATCAGCGGGCAATACACCACCTATGGTTTTAAAAAAGCGCCTTATGCTAGCCACCACCAGTATTATGGCCAATACGCCCTGGCTACAAGCGGTTTTTTACTGGGTTATAAAGGCGAATTCATCGACGTATTTGGCAAGTGGGAGTTGACCCTCGACGCACAAGCACAAGGCCCTTTGTACGCCATCAACTATTATGGCGATGGCAATGAAACCCTTGATCCCACGCAGTCTGTTGGAGATGCTGATGATGCCGACCTGGACTTCAACCGGGTACGACAACGCTTGGTGAGCTTTGCCCCAGCCATTACCCGACGGATGAACGAACAATCGGAGTTTTCCATAGGCCCTACCTTCGAATCCATTCGCATTGACCGCACGGAAGGCCGCTACATCGACCAAATTGGCGATCGCTTTGACCCAGAGTTGTTTGATGGGCTAGAGTTTTTAGGGTTGCGCACCATCTTCGATTATCGCAATACAGATAGTCCTGCCATCCCAACCCGGGGCGTAGGATTATATACCGAACTGGGCTGGAAGCAGCAACTGGACGATACGGAAAAGTCTTTTCCTTACCTCAACGCCGCCCTCACGGCATACCAGCAATTGGATGCCAGCGCCAGCCTGGTGTTTGCCACCCGCATCGGCGTAGAGCACCGTTTCAGCGATGGATATGAGTTTTTCCAGGCAGCCACGTTGGGCGGCCCTGGCCCAAATGCCAATTTCCGGGGCTTCCGACGCAACCGATTTACAGGGAAAACCGCGTTTTATCAGAACATAGACCTGCGCTGGCGGATCCTCAATTCTGGCAACAAAGTCGTTCCATTTTCATTAGGCCTATTGGCGGGCTTCGATCACGGGCGGGTATGGATCGAAGAGGAGGAATCTGAACTATGGCATTACAGCTATGGCGGCGGTCTGTGGATCAGCCCATTTGACTTATTGGTCATCAAAGCCAGCCTATTTTTCCCTGATGGAGAGGCAGGGCGTCTGCTGTTTGGCGGGGCTTTCTTTTTTTAGGTGTGAAAAAAGCAAAACGGTATTCGTTCCGAGTAGTAGGAGGTTTGCCCAATAAGCCAGCTAAAGCACTACCTCAGCCTTAGTCATTGCTTCGGGCAATGTCCCTAAATGGCTATTAATTGGCTACACTACCCCTTCTCCATGAACAAATAATCATAATGAATCAGTGGTTTTTGGTTTTTTTGCCCCGCGTATTGCCGGGCAGTGGCCGCTTGGTACTGCGCGATGCCCTGCCCGATGGCCTGCCCTTGTGCATTCAGAATTCTGATGATATCGCCCTTTTCAAATTCGCCGTCCACTTCTAATATGCCTACGGGCAACAAGCTGGAGATGCTGCTGCGCAAGGCTTGTTCGGCGCCCTCATTGATTTTGACAGCTCCTTTGTTTGCTTCAAAATTATAAGCCATCCACTTTTTAAAGTCCGATATTTTCTCTGTGGCCACAAAGCGCGTGAATAGCCCGCGCCCGGCCATCACTTCCAACAGCACATTCGGGCGATTGCCATTGGCAATATAAGTGTCGATGCCTACCTTGGCGGCTTTTTGGGCAATGCGCAATTTGGTCATCATGCCCCCGCGCCCGAAGGAAGACTTGGAGGGCGAAATCAGTTGCAAAATCTGTTTGTCATCGGGGTGAATTTCGGCTACCACCTGGCTTTCGGGCTTATCCGGATGGCCATCCAACACCCCGTCCACGCTGGACAGGATGATGAGCTTGTCGGCATTGACCATCGCTGCAACCAATCCGGCCAATTCGTCGTTGTCGGTAAACATCAGTTCGCTGACCGATACCACGTCGTTTTCATTCACCACTGGCACTACCTGATCGCGCAGCAAAGCCTGGAAGCAGTTTTTCATATTGATGTAGTGCTGCCGCCCTTTGAAATCGTCTTTGGTAGCCAGTACCTGGGCGCAAAACAACTGGTGGTTGGCAAACAATTGCCGATACAGCTCCATCAGCCGCACTTGGCCAATAGCGGAGAGCACCTGTCGGCGCACCACTTTGCTGAGGTCGTCCGGTACGGCAATCATGGATCGCCCGGCGCCGACCGCCCCGGACGAAACAAGGATAACCGCATGACCCTCCCGCTTCAGCGCGGCGATTTGATCCACCAAATGACTGATGTTGGTGATATTGAGCAAGCCGTCTTTTCTGGCAATGACATTAGTACCTACTTTGACGACGATTTTTGCGATAGCCGACATACACGAAACGGGTTTGTAAGGGAATGATGAACAATTTTTCAGTCAAGGTCATTCTTACTGGTTGAGGGCTTGTTTAGAATTTCCCAAAAGTCGTACATTTGTTGGCATTTCGCAACAAGAATGTGGATAGAACTTTTTGATACCTTAAAATAAAATTTGTTACCATGGCTTTTGATATTGATATGATCAAAGCGCTCTACGAACGCTTGCCGGAAAAAATAACAGCCGCCAGAAAAGCGCTCGGTCGCCCAATGACGCTGTCCGAAAAAATTCTTTACGCGCATTTACACCCCGATTCGCCCCTTCAAGCCTATCAGAGAGGCAAAGACTACGTTTTCTTCGCCCCTGACCGGGTTGCCATGCAGGATGCCACCGCTCAAATGGCGTTGTTGCAGTTCATGACGGCTGGTCGCGATAAGGTGGCAGTGCCTTCTACCGTTCACTGCGATCACCTGATCTTGGCCAAAGACGGCGCTGTCCAGGATTTGAAAGCTGCAGAAAATGAAAACTCCGAAGTATATGATTTCCTCAGCTCCATCTCCAACAAGTACGGTATTGGATTCTGGAAGCCGGGCGCGGGCATCATCCACCAGATTGTATTGGAAAACTACGCTTTCCCCGGCGGTATGATGATCGGTACCGATTCCCACACCCCCAACGCTGCCGGCTTAGGCATGATAGCCATAGGCGTAGGTGGTGCCGATGCGGTGGACGTGATGGCAGGGATGGCTTGGGAACTGAAAATGCCCAAATTGATCGGCGTGAAGCTGACTGGAAAACTGAGCGGCTGGACTTCTCCTAAAGACGTGATTCTGAAAGTAGCGGGTATCTTGACCGTAAAAGGCGGCACCGGCGCTATTGTAGAGTATTTTGGCGAAGGCGCACAATCCATGTCTTGTACCGGAAAAGGTACCATCGGCAACATGGGCGCAGAAATCGGCGCTACCACTTCTACTTTTGGCTACGACGAGGCCATGTCGCGCTACCTGCGCGCTACCGACCGCGCCGATGTGGCCGAACTGGCCGATACCGTAAAAGAACACCTGAACGCCGACCCGGAATGTTACGCCCATCCTGAGCAGTACTTCGATCAGGTAGTTGAAATAGATTTGTCCACCCTGGAGCCACACATCAATGGCCCTTATACGCCCGATTTGGCCTGGCCAATTTCCCAGTTTGCGAAAGCGGTGAAAGAAAACAATTACCCGCAAAAATTGGAGGTCGGCTTGATCGGTTCTTGTACCAACTCCTCCTATGAAGACTTGGATCGCGCTGCTTCTCTGGCCCGTCAGGCCGTCGATAAAAACCTAAAGGTAAAAGCAGAATTCACCATCACCCCGGGTTCGGAGCAAATTCGCTACACCGTGGCCCGCGATGGTCAGTTGGATGCTTTTGAACAAATAGGTGGCGTGGTATTGGCCAACGCCTGCGGCCCTTGCATCGGTCAGTGGCAGCGCCATACCGACGATCCCAATCGCGCCAACTCCATCATCACTTCTTTCAATCGCAATTTTAGCAAGCGCAACGACGGCAACCCACAAACCCGTTCTTTTGTGGCCTCACCGGAAATCGTTACTGCGCTGGCCATTGCAGGTGACCTGACTTTCAACCCGCTGACGGATACCTTGATGAATGAAAGCGGTGTGGCTGTAAAATTGGATCCACCCTCTGGCGTGGAATTGCCGCCCAAAGGATTTGCCGTAGAAGATGCGGGCTTCATCCCGCCAGTGGAAGATGGCAGCAGCGTAGTGGTGGCCGTAAGCCCCGATTCGGATCGCCTGCAATTGTTGGAGCCTTTTACGCCGATCACTACGGACGAACTGACAGGCATGCGCCTGCTCATCAAAACCAAAGGCAAGTGTACCACCGACCACATTTCGATGGCCGGCCCCTGGCTGGTGTATCGCGGCCACTTGGACAATATTTCCAATAACTGCTTCATCGGTGCGGTGAATTATTTCAACGATGAAACGAACAAGGTGGCCAATTATGTGGACAGCCCCGCGCAGGCCGAGTATATGGCAGTACCAGCTTCTGCCCGCAAGTACAAAGCGGCGGGCATCAGTACCATCGTTTTTGGGGAAGAAAACTACGGCGAAGGCTCTTCCAGAGAGCACGCCGCGATGGAACCCCGCCATTTAGGCGTAAAAGCAGTAGTGGTCAAGTCCTTTGCCCGCATACACGAGACCAACCTGAAGAAGCAAGGCATGCTGGCTTTTACTTTCATAAATCCAGCGGATTACGAGAAAGTGCGCCAGGACGATACGATTGACCTTGTTGGCTTCGATACCATGCAGCCCGGCCAGCCACTGACCATCGTACTGCACCACGCCGATGGCACAAGCGAACAATTTGACGTAAGCCATTCTTACAATCAGGCGCAGATCGATTGGGTGCGCGCCGGCTCGGCTTTGAATAAGATTCGCGAGGAGTTGATGGGCTAATGGTGTAAAAAATAACTTCCCGATTTGTCCTTCCAGTAGCGGGCTAAACGCTTCAATTCATGGGCGTCCGCTATTGGAAGAACATTTATGTACCTATCGAGCTACTTCCGGTACAAAAAAATGCAAAAATTCAGCTTATTTCTTGCCATGCATGACCTCGGCAGAGGTCAAAGGTTGGTAGATATCGCAATCATCCATATTCCTTCCACCTCGGAGAGGTGGCACGGACAATAATGATTGGAGAAAGATGGAACAAATATTAGACCTCTCCGAGGTCAGCAAAGAGCGGCTGGATAGTTACACGTTGATGAATCGGGAAGTATTTTTTGCAGACCAACTAATGCTATACACAACCAACCAACCCAGCCCACCTTTATCGTTCTTACCGCAATGATTTTTTTGCGCAATATGCTGTATATTAGTGCCAATAAAACCGTTCAGACACGATGGAAACAATAATTGCTGCAGTTATTGGCGTCCCCAAAGTCGTCCGATAACTACGGCCTGTTTCAGAAAGTTTAGCCCATCAGCGTATTGTTTTCCTGACAAAAATCCCTATCTTGTTGCTTTAAAAGCTGTTTTTCAAGCATTAGAAAACGGCTTACAGCACCTAAAACACATGAAAGAAGCGCACCTTCTGCCCTTGAGTCAGGAACAAGAACGATTGCTGGCCTGGTTAAAGCTATATCCCAACACCTTGAGTTTGTCCATTCCTGGTGCTTGGGAATTGCGCGGCGCATTGCAGCTGCCCCGCTTCCAGCAAGCATTGCAAATACTGGCCCTCCAACACGAAAGCCTGCGAACGCGCTTTGCCAAAAATGCAGCAGGGCAATACCAGCGCAGCATCCTACCCTCACTGGAAATTTCGCTCGAAGTGATTGACCTTCAGGCGATGGCTGCTCCCACATCGGCCTTGGATGAGGCCATGCAGCAGTTTCAGCAACACGCTTTTGATGTTCGCAGCGAAGCCCCGCTTTTTGCCGCCCGCCTTTTTCAAGTCGCACCGGAGCGCTGCATTTTTATGGCAGTGCTGCACCACCTGATCGCCGACTGGTGGTCTTTGTATTTGTTTTTTCGCGATTTGATGGATGCCTACGCCCGCTTGCAGGCGGGGAGCGGGGAAGAGGCAGCCCTAGGAACTACCAGGCTTTATAGCGATTTTGTCACCCGCGAAAAGCAGCGTTTTGCCCCTGGCATCCTGGAACGGGAGCGGGTTTTCTGGAAAGAAAAAATAGCAGGCCGCTCCTTTCATTTGCCTTTTGACTTGAACGATCGGGTCTGGCAGCTGGGCAATGCCGCGAATAGCCTTTCCCTACACTTGCCAGCGCAGTTGACGGATCAAATCAAGGATTATTGCCTCGATTTGCGCATTAAACCTTTTACTTTTTTCCTGGGAGCCATCAAGTTAATGCTGTACGCGCTGACGGAAAAAGCAGACAACTTAGTGCTGGTACCCGACCATAACCGCGCCAACCGCGCCGAATTTGAAACCATCGGGTTGTTTACCAGCATTTTGCCCCTCATCAACCGCTTCGAGCAGGGCGAAAAGTTGTCTCATTTTTTAAGGGCCTTGGAAAATGAACTGCCAACGGCTAAGGAGCATCACCTGCCCATCGCCGAGCTAAGCCCTTTGTTGTTGGAAAACGAGCCGAATCCCAAAAAGAAACGCTTGCAAGTGGTTTACAGCTATATGAATGCCATTTCCAGCAAAGACCACATCGCCGGAATCGATACCCAACAAATCCCCACCAGCCGGCCTGCGACCGATTTCGAGCTGTTTTTCCTCCTTTTAAAACACGCCAAAGGGCAGTATTTCCTGATCTTGGAATACCTGAAATCCTTATTTCCCAAAGCTTATATCGAGCAGTTGATTACGCTCTTTTTTGATACCATCGCCTGGATATTGGCCGATAATAGCCGTGAAGTAGGTCAGATTTTCAAACTGCCGTCGCTCCCTCAGAAAGATGATTTGGTTCTTGCGGCTACTTTCACCACCGATCCGCTGGATGCTTTTCTGGACTTCTGGCGTTTTCAACTCAACTGGCCTTATCGCATCACTTATGCGCCCTATAATCAGGTTTTTCAGGAAATACTGAACCCCCAAAGCGCCTTCCAATCCAATCGGCGAGGTGCAAATGCACTGTTAATTCGCTACGAAGACTGGACTGGAGGGGAATTGGAGCAGCCCAAGCCCGATTGGGTAGCCACATCCCAGCACCTGGAACGCAACATCAGCGACCTGATAACGGCCCTCACCCGCCAAATGCCTGCTGTTCCGGTGGTCATCCTGAGTGTACAGGAAAGCCCGCGCTGGCGCGATGATCCAAAATGGCAGGCACTCAGGCAGCGCTGTGAGGAGCAATTGGCACATTTTGCGGAAGCGCAGCCCGCTGTTTTTTTTATCCCTGCCGGGAAAATAGCCGCCTATTATCCCGTCGAAAACTACCATTACCCGGAAGGCTTGGAACAAGGCCATATACCCTACACCGATGAATACTATGCCGCGCTGGCGACAACGCTGGTTCGCCAATGGCACGCCATCAAAAGGCCGCCGTATAAAGTGATCGTATTGGATGCCGATCAAACGCTTTGGAATGGCGTGGTGGGCGAAGAGGGGCGGGCAGGCATAGCCCTCGATACAGCCAAAATCGCTTTCCAAAACTTCATCCTCGAACAGCAGCAGCAAGGTATGCTGATTGCCCTGGTCAGCAAAAACCAGGAAGCAGACGTCCTCGACGTATTGGAACACTATCCGGATATGCGCCTTCGCCGAGAACACCTGGTCGCCTGGAAAATCAATTGGGAAGCCAAGTCGAAAAACATCCGCGAACTGGCCCAAGCGCTGGATTTGGGGCTAGACAGCTTCATTTTCATAGACGATAACCCGCTCGAATGCCAAGAGGTGGCCTTAAACTGCCCAGGTGTATTGGTATTGGAAATGCCTGCCTCTGAGGCGGCTGTGCTGCGTTTGTTGAGGCATATCTGGGCCTTTGATCGGGGAAAAGCAACCGCCGAAGACCTCAAAAAAACCCTCCAGTACCGGGAAAACTTTGAACGAAACGCTTTTCAGCAAGCCCATACCAGCCTCGATGCCTTCATCGAAGGGCTGGAGTTGGTGCTGGACATACACCCTTTGTTCGAAACAGAAGTGGCTCGGGCAGCCCAATTGACAGAAAAGACCAACCAATTCAACTTCAGCACCATTCGCCGCAGTTCAAGCGAAATACAAGCCTTGCTTCAATCGCCCGCGCATCGACTGTGGTCGGTTCAGCTCAAAGACCGCTTTGGCGATTATGGGTTTGTCGGCTTAATGATTGTGGAAATGGGTGAGCACAACTGGCGACTAGACAGCTTCCTGCTAAGCTGCCGGGCTTTAGGCCGAAAGGTGGAGCATCAAATGATGCAGGTGGTGTTGGAAGCTGCGAAGACAAATCACGCTAGCGAATTGAACATAGCGCTGACCCCCACACCCCGCAATGAGCCTGCCCGCAAGTTTGCAGCGGAGCATTTCAGCCATTATCGGGAAGCAGGAAGCGAGCTATTGCGCTATACTGTGCCCACCGATGCGACGAGCTTGTTGGCTACCGCAAATGAACCACCCATACCCGGGGATGAAAGCGAAGCCCCTGTAAGCACCTCCACTTTAGTAAAAAACCAGTATCCCGAGTTGTTCCGGGGTATTTACCAAAACTACCACACGGCATCGCTGATTCATGCTGCCGCAAACACCGAAATCGGTCATTTGCCCAAATTGAAAAGCAGGACAAGCGCCTATTTAGCACCCTGCAATGAATTGGAAAGACAGCTAAAGGAAATTTGGGAAAGCGTGTTGCGGCAAGAAAACATCGGCGTGAACGACCATTTCTTTGAGTTGGGTGGCGACAGCATCAAGGCCATCCAAATGCTGGCCCTGCTCAAGGCCAGGGGTTTTTCTGTTGAAATTTCGGCTTTATTTGAAGAACCGACGATTGCCAGCCTGGCCGCCAAAGCCATTGCCCTGGATGCGGCTTTTGAGTCCGCTACTGCCCCAAGTACCCGGCAAATGGCGTCATCGAAATTCCATCTGGAGCAGGCGGATCACTATTTGCCGAAAGGCGTAAGGAAAAAAACACGGCAACGATACCCGGATGCCGAACTGGCGATGCCCCTAAGCCCCATGCAGGAAGGCATTTATTACCACTGGCTGAGCGACAAAACTTCGCGCACGTACTTCGAGCAGTTTTCTTTTCGACTGAAAACGTCGATTGATATTGACTTGATCCATTCCTGCTTTGAGGCATTGCTGGAACGGCATCAAACGTTGCGGACTAATTTTTACGAAGATGCGGAACAGGGGCTTTGTCAAATTGTTCGAGCCGCTGGCAGACTCGATTTCACCCAAGTGGATCTCCGCCAGGAGGAATTGGAAGCCCAGGAAAAAGCCATCGCGCAGTACCGTGAATCAGCGCTGGAAAAAGGATTTGACCTGAATGGCGATCCACTGATCCGTTTGGGTGTATTGGACTGCGGACAAAATGGGTTGGAATTGGTCTGGAGTTTTCACCACAGCATCATGGATGGCTGGTCTTTGGGCATCCTGTGCGCCGATTTATTCAACGTTTATCAGGCAAAGGCCCATCCCCAACACCATATCCCGCTACCACTTCCCGGCCAGTACAGCGATTACATACAATGGTTGCAGGCGCTACCCCAAGAAGAAGCCTATGTGTTTTGGGCCAATTATCTGGATGGGTTTTCTGGTATAACGCCCTTGCCCGGCAATACCTACCCCGGCGCGAAAGCGATGCTAGCTATTGATGATCATTTGAGCCTAGCTGCCGATCTGGTCGAACAACTGCAAAGCCAGTGCGCCAATTTAGGCATCACTTTCAACAGCCTGATGCAAACGGCATGGGGGCTTTTGCTGAGCAAATACACCCATGCGCAGGATGTTGTTTTTGGCACAGTAGTATCCGGGCGGTTCATTGATTTGCCGCTTGTGGAAAGCACCCTGGGTTTATTCATCAATACAGTGCCAATACGTGTTCAATACGCCGCTGAAACATCCGTTGCTCATCTCGCCCAGTCCACTCAAAAGAAATGGCAGGCAGGCATGGCTTACCACCACATCCAATTGGCTGAAATCCAGCGCAGGGTGAATCAGGGCAATCCACTGTTCAACCATATTCTGGTTTTTGAAAACTTCCCAATCGACGAGGCCATCCAATCCCAAGTGGATTTGGACGCTATAACCATATTTGGACAAAACAGCTATGACCTCAGTGTGATTTTTAATCCGCATGGCGGCTCTTTTGAAGTTATTTTCAAATACAACAGGCATAAATACCTAGCCAGCCAGATCAAGCGCCTGCAAAGCCATTTTCTAGAAGTGCTACGGCACTTGGCCCAGTACAATTTGCAAGAATTAAAGGCGGAAGCACTCCGCATTTTACTCCCGGAAGAAAGGCAAATGCTCCCCAGCCTGCTAAACCGGGCATCCGTACCCTATCCTGAGCGGGAAACACTGGTGAGTTTATTTGAAAAACAGGTTGACCGAACACCGGATCGCGTTGCCCTGGTTTTGGGGGAAACCGCGATGAGCTATCGAACGTTGAATGCGCAAGCCAATCGACTGGCTCATTATTTAAGGACAGAAAAAGGCGTGCAAAGCCATGACTTAGTGGGCATCTTGCTCTATCGAGGCCCTGAAATGATCGTAGCCATCATAGGTATCCTCAAAGCGGGCGCAGCTTATGTGCCCATCGACCCGGCTTACCCGGAAGAGCGGATACAATTCATGCTCCGGGACAGCAACTGCAAAGCCCTTATCACGCAAGAGGCATTCGATGCTTTTCAAGCTGAGGTTTATGCTGCTGAGAATCCACTCCTGAGCCATCAACCCGAAAATTTGGCCTACGTCATTTACACATCGGGTACCTCCGGTCAGCCCAAAGGCAGCTTGATTGAGCACCGCCAGGTTGTACGCCTGTTTTTTACAGAAGAAACCTTGTTTGACTTTACCGAAACAGATGTCTGGACGCTTTTTCATTCCTATTGCTTTGATTTTTCGGTTTGGGAAATATTCGGTGCTTTGCTGTACGGCGGCAAGCTGGTCATTGTTCCCGAAGGGGTGCAACAAGACCCACATGCCTTTTTGGAATTGTTGCACACCCAAAAGGTGAGTGTCCTGAATCAAACCCCCTCTGCATTTTACAACTTAAGCCAGGCAATGGCTCAAAGGGAATACTTACCGCTTTCCCTTAGGTACATCGTATTTGGCGGCGAGGCACTGGCTTCCGACAAGTTGAGAAACTGGAAGTCGCGCTACCCCGATACCCGCTTGATAAACATGTATGGCATCACCGAAACTACGGTGCATGTCACGCATAAAGCCATGGAATGGACGGATATCGAGGCCAATATATCCAACATTGGAAAGCCCATCCCTACCCTGAGCTGTTATGTACTGGATCAGGAACAGCAACCGGTTCCCATAGGCATAGAGGGCGAATTGTACGTGGGCGGCAAGGGGGTTTGCCGAGCCTATTTGAACCGCCCGGCGCTGAATGCCCAGCGATTCTTACCCAATCCTTTTGAACCCGGTGATCGCCTCTACCGATCGGGCGACCTCGTGAGGATATTGGAAAGCGGTGAATTGGAATACCGGGGCCGGATAGACCATCAGGTGAAAATAAGAGGTTACCGCATCGAACTGGGGGAAATTGACCGCGCGATACAAAGCCAGGAAGGGGTCGAAACCAGCGTTGTTGTAGCCAAGAGTATCCAAGAGGGTAGTCTGGACTTGGTCGCCTATCTGATAGGCCAAAAAACACTGGACATTCAATCACTGCGGCATCATTTATTAGCCCGCCTGCCTCAATATATGATGCCGTCTTATTTTGTACAATTGGATGCGCTACCGCTGACGACTAATGGCAAGATCGATCAAAAAGCACTCCCCAATCCAGCAAATGGTATGATGACCCAACAGCGGGTGCTGCTGGAACCAAGCGACAATACCGAGCGCGAATTATTGGCATTGTGGAAAAAAGTCCTCCAGCTAGATGTCATCAGCACGCAGGATAGCTTTTTTGAAATCGGGGGGCACAGCTTGAGCGCCGTTCGCTTGCTTTACCTCATACAAAACACTTTTTCCATCGACCTCAAGCTAAGCGATATTTTTTCCCATCCCAGTATCGAACAACTCGCTGTTTTAATCCGCCAAAAAGAGCGCAGCGCTTCTACCCGCATCGAAGCGCTGCCCGAACAAGCAGACTACGCTTTGTCGAGCATTCAAAGCAGCATTTGGATCATGGAGCAATTGGCTGCCGATTCGATCGCGTACAACATGAATGCGGCGATTTTGCTAGAAGGCAATTTACAGTTGGATGCCTTGCAAAAAGCCGTGGATGGCCTTATCCAACGCCACGAAGTATTGCGCACGGTTTTTATCAACAAAAACGGCAAGCCCCGGCAAACAATACGGCCATACCTGACCCTACCTTTGGAAATAGTGGAATTACCCGATTTGAGCGAACAGGATAGCAGCATCAAGGAACTGGCGGATGCCCATGCCCGTCAAGCGTTTGACCTTGCGCAAGGGCCGCTGATCAAAATTCAACTACTGAGGTTGCAAGAAGCCAAACATGTTTTACTGATCAACCTGCACCACATTATCGCCGATGGCTGGTCAGTGGGCGTTCTGGCTAAGGCGTTGAGCAGCTTTTACAATGCTGCCCTTTCGCAAAAAAGCAGCCCACTGCCCCCGCTGCGCATTCAATACAAAGACTACGCCGCCTGGCAGCAGGGTCAGTTGCTGTCGGAAGCAGCTAGTAAACCGGTACGCGCTTATTGGTTGGATAAACTCCGTCTGCCGCTTTCGCAAATAGACCTCCCCTATGATCAAGCCCGACCTTCGCAAAAAACGGCCAAAGGAGGACTGGTTCAATGCCCGATTCCGGCGGCACTCCTCTTAGCGTTACAACAACTGGCACAGCATAACCAATGCACCTTATACATGGTGTTGGTGGCTTTGTTTAAGACCCTGTTATACCGTTATAGTGGACAGGAGGACATCATCATAGGCACACCTTTAGCCGGGCGGGATCATCCCGATTTGGAAAACCAGATTGGCATGTATGTCAATACCGTCCCTTTGCGTGATCACATTCAAGGGACGGATACTTTCCGGCAAGTCCTGATGAAAGTAAGGCAAACGGTCACCGAAGCCTACGATTATGGCCATTATCCTTTCAGTCAAATGGTCATAGACCTGGGCTTGAGCCGAGATTTGAGCCGTTCGCCCCTTTTTGATGTGATGCTGGTGTTGCAAAACAATGAAGTCCCTGAAATGGCTTTGATGGGACTACGTGCTACTGCCATGCCCTTGCACAGTGTTTTCAGTAAGTTTGACGTGGTGTTTAATTTCCTTCCTCAAGGGGAAGCGATGGAATTGCACATCGAATACAACAGCGACTTGTTCCACGCCAGCCGGGTGAGCCGCTGGGGCAGCCACTTTATAGAAATGGCTCAAAACGTCATCCAGCAACCAGATGCCGCTATTATCCATTACAATATTGTCGCTCCGATAGAGCGAAATCGCCTGCTCTTCGAATTCAACGATACGAAAGTAGCGCTACCTATTGCTCAAACGGTCGTGCATTTGTTTGAACAACAAGTAGCTGCTAATCCCGATCACCCGGCTGTGTTGTTCCGCGATCAACCCCTGACTTATAACCAGTTGAATGCCCTGAGCAATCAAATTGCCCATTACTTGCGCGACCAACATCAGGTTGGGCCAGAAGTACCCGTCGGCCTTTTGTTGAATCGATCCATTTGGCGCATGGCAGCTATTTGGGGGGTGTTAAAAGCAGGCGGGGCATACGTCCCGATAGACCCCAATTACCCGGCGGCCCGGGTCGCTTACATGATCAAAGACAGCGGGCTCAAGGTGATTTTGACTACTTCCGCTGAAGCGCCGCGAGCCGATCTCGAAGGACTGGCCGAGCTGGTTTATCTGGATAGCGATGTACCTGCTGATGGAAGCGATCAAAATCCAATCACTACGGCAAGACCAGAAAACTTGGCTTACATTTTATACACTTCTGGCTCTACTGGTCAGCCCAAAGGCGTACTCATTGAGCATCGGGGTTTGGTCAATTTGGGCTTGAGCCTGATCGAAAAACACGGCGTTACCCGGGAAGACCGGGTTTGCCAATTCGCGCCTTACACTTTCGATGTTTCCGTTTCCGAAATGCTGCGCAGTTTTTTATCCGGCGCCACCATGGTTATGACCGACGACGAAAGTATGGCAACCAACGAAGCATTTGTGGGCTTCCTTCAAGGAAAAGCCATAAGTATTTTGAGCATTCCGCCCTCTTTTCTCTCTATTTTGGGACACCATGATTTCCCCAAACTAAAAGTACTGAGCACGGGCGGCGAAGCGCCTCAACGCGAAACGGTTCGTTTTTATAGCAGTCGCTTGCGCTATTTCAACAGCTATGGTACGACAGAAAACTCGGTTTGTGCCTGCAATTATGAAGTTCAGCCCGCCGCTATAGAAAGCTACGCCGCGCTTCCTATAGGCAAGCCCATTGCCAATACAGCCATTTATATACTCAATGAGGCCAATCAACTGATGCCCATAGGCATGGTAGGCGAAATTGGCATTTCCAGTCCGGGCTTGGCACGCGGCTATCAAAACAATGAAGCCGAAACGGCGCGAAAGTTCATACCCCATCCTTTCAAAGCCGGAGAACGCCTATACAAAACTGGCGACCTCGGCAAATGGCTGGAGTCGGGCTTGATCGAATTTGTGGGCAGAAAAGACCATCAAGTAAAAATACGGGGGCAAAGAATAGAATTGAAGGAGATAGAACAATGCTTGCAAACTGTGGATGGCATATTGACCTGCAAAATTCTGGTGCATTTCGATATGGCTGACGAAAAATCCATCGCGGCTTATTTCACGGCCAATCGACAACTTTCGGCAGAGGAATTGAAAAAACAGATGGCGCAGTATTTGCCATCCTACATGGTCCCTGCCCATTTCGTGCAGTTGCCCAGCTTGCCCCTTACTGCCAATGGAAAGGTGGATGAAAAAGCTTTACCCGCACCCAATGGACTGCATTCCGAACGGCTTTCCAAGTACCAAGCACCGGGCAGCACCCTGGAAACCCAACTGCAAAGCATCTGGTCGGAGCTACTAGAAACAAACCCAATTGGGGTGCAAGACAACTTTTTTGACCTCGGAGGGCATAGCCTAAAAGCCATGGAACTTGTAGCGCGCATCCGGTCGGTTATCCACCCCGAATTGCCCTTAAAGGCGCTTTTTACAAATCCCACCATTGCCCAACTGGCGCGACATATTGAGACATTGAATCAACAACCCATCACCCGCCATTTTGATCGCGTATCTACTGTTATCAACGGCAACAGCATGGCCTCAGCGCGTCAATTCACCGAGCAACCCCTGCTTTCCCTCATTGCAACTGGTGAGTTGGAGGGCGTGGATAGCGTGGCAGTGGGCTATGTGAGCGATGCTCTGCCCGGTTTGTGGGGAATCCCTGCTGAAGCGTTGTTGCAAAACTATATGAACCATCTGCCGCTCCTCACCGAGATTAATGTGACTGCTTGGGGGCGGATCGGGACTGTGATTTTGCCCATTTTCCACAGTCAACTCTATGAAGAGAAACAAAAGCTGGAACAACAGCTCTTGCAAGCCCTCCATTTGTCGAAAACATTGGGTGCCCGCTCGGTAGCACTTACCGGCTTGCTGCCTTCTGCTACCCGATATGGCCTTCAGCTACAACCCCATTTGGAAACCCATCCGCTATTTCCTTCCATTACGACTGGCCATGCGACGACCTGCGCCAGCGTACTACTCAATATTCAAAAAATCCTGGGCATCGCTGGACGAGCTATCGAAAACGAGCAGGTAGGTTTTATTGGACTAGGCTCTATTGGCACTAATACCCTGCGACTGATGCTTCAAGTACTGCCTCATCCCCAACGCTTGCTGTTGTGCGATTTGTACAGCGTTTCCAACGAACTGGCCAATTTGGAACAAGAGCTGCGTGAAGTTTTCCAATTTAGAGGCGAAATCACCCTTGTAAAAACTGCGGGAGGTCAACTGCCTACAACCATTTACGAGGCTACCTTACTGGTAGGTGCTACCAACTCGCCGGAAGTGGTTCAAATAGATCGGTTGAACCCCGGAACAATTATCGTAGATGACTCCGGGCCGCACTGTTTTAATTTGGCAGCAGGTATCAAAAGGCTGGAAGAAAAGCAAGACATCCTGTTTACAGAAGGCGGTGCGCTAAAATTACCTCAACCCATGCATCAAACTTTATACCTTCCAACAGCACTGCAAACCCGGCTAAATAAGGACAATTTGCCGATTCGTAGCGATGCTTATACGATGATGGGTTGTATGCTTTCCGGCTTACTGAGCAGCCAATTTGAGGAAGCAAAGCCAACCCTCGGTTCTTTTGGGGTAACCATTTCTGAAAAACAGTATCAATTGTTATTATATTTGGGAATAGAAGGCGCCGATTTACATGGCGATCGCTATCAATTGCCTTTTCCATTTGTTGAGTCATTTGCCCTAAAACATGGAAACGGCTACAAAGTAGCGCATTGATGCCCTTATACCAAGAGCGACTGCAAGTATGAAATTTCCCGGCGATTCGCTTACTATCAGTGAGAAAACCTTTATGCATGACCCATATATTCGAAGAAATACAATTGTCCTGCCCTTTTTGGAGGTATTGCGAAGCTTTTGAAAAAAAAGAGCACGTCTTTATGCTGGACAGCTCTAAAACGGCTGACCAACTTGGCCTTTTTTCTTTTATTGGCGCCGAGCCATTCTTGCTTTTTACAGCAAAAAGGCACAACTCGTCTGGCCAACAATCCGAAGCTACCATCCAAGAGATCATATACAAAACCCCGGAAGGGTGTTTTTATCCCGAACCTATTGAAAAGACTTATTCCGGCGATCCGATAGAGGCATTGCGCCAGCTCATGCAATCTTATGATGTGCCTCATTTTCAGGAATCTTCCGTTCCGCTAAAAGGAGGGGCTATCGGCTATTTTTCCTACGAAGCAGGCTATTTTATAGAAGAAATGCCCGATCTGGGAAGCGATGATTTGATGTTGCCTGATATTTATTTTGGCTTTTACGATGTGCTACTCTGTTACGATCACGACAACCAGCAAGCTTTTCTATCGGTTACCGGACGAGGCGCTAAGGAGTTTTCCGCGCGGCAGGCCGAGCAACTCCAAGAGGAAGCGATCGCTCAAATTCGGCGTTTTGAAGCCAGACTCCCACAAACACTCCCACCCATTGACCATAGTTACCTGCCCGATGTTCATTTCAAGAGCCATTTTGAAAAAGCGGCGTACGGCGAATTAATCCAAACCTGCCTGGAGCATATCGGGCGGGGCGATGTATATGAAATTTGTCTGACCCATCGCCTGGAAGCAGATTACGAAGGCGACGGCTGGCACCTGTACCAAAATTTGCGCCACATCAACCCCGCGCCTTTTTCCTGCTATTTGCGTTTTCCGGAAACGGAAGTGATCTGTTCTTCCCCAGAGCGCTTTTTAAAACTGGATGAACATCGAGTTGCCGAAAGCCGCCCAATCAAAGGGACTCGACCACGGGGCAGTACACCGGAGGAAGATCTATGGCTCATTGATGACTTAGGCCATTCGGAAAAAGACCGGGCCGAAAACGTGATGATTGTCGATTTGATCCGTAATGACCTGGGGCGGGTTTGTGAAGTAGGTTCCGTTCATGTGCCCGATTTGTTTGTTGTAGAACAGTACGCTACCGTTTTTCAATTGGTATCCACCATTCGTGGAAAGCTAAAAAAAGAGCTGGATGCACTAGATCTGATCAAAGCCACTTTCCCTGGCGGTTCTATGACCGGAGCGCCCAAGATAGAGGCTATGAAAATCATTGATCGCCTGGAGCCGGTGAAACGCGGCATTTACTCTGGCGCGATCGGATACCTCAGCTTCGATGGCAAAATGGATTTCAATATCGCCATCCGAACGATCGTCCTGCAAAATGAAATCTGCTATTTCAATGTAGGCGGTGCTGTGGTGGCCGACTCCGATCCGGAAGCCGAATACCAGGAAACTCTGGATAAAGCAGTAGCTCTAAAGAAAGCCATCCGACTTGCTCATGCTTTGCAAAATGTAAAATAGGCCATGAAGATAGTGATCATCGACAACTACGATTCCTTCACTTTTAACCTGTACCAGTACGTGGCGGAATTTGAACCGGATACCCAGGTTTTTCGCAACGACAAAATAAAGGTAGAAGAGGTGGCGGCCTTACAGCCCGACCGAATCATTATTTCACCCGGCCCCGGCCACCCCAATGATCCGGCCTATTTTGGTATTTGTAACGCGCTCATCCGGCAATTCAGCGCAACCATCCCCATTTTGGGGGTTTGCCTGGGGCATCAAGGTATTGCCAATGTTTATGGTGCCAGCATCGTCGTTGCCGACCAGGTGATGCACGGCAAAACGAGCATTGTTTACCACCACTCCGATCCCATTTTTGATGGCGTACCCAATGGTTTCGAAGTGATGCGCTACCATTCGCTGGTTGTTGACCCATCTACATTGCCAGAGGCATTTCAGGTCATCGCCCACACCAAAGATCAGGTTATCATGGGCATCAAACATACTGCCATGCCTTTATATGGCTTGCAATTTCACCCTGAGTCTATAGGCACGCCTCATGGCAAGCAGATACTCCGCAATTTTTTGTACCTGGGTTAAATCTTGACGCTTTCCATTTACCAAATGCAAGCAAACAGACCATCCGAAAAAGAGCATACGCGATGAAAAATATTACAATCATTGGCATTAATGGCGGTTTTGGAAAACTTTTTTCTCAAGCTTTGTTCGAAAAGGATTTCCAACTTACTGGTGTGGATCAGCAGCTTTCTGTTTATGAAAATGCCCCTAAGCTTGGCTATATTCAGGCAAATATTTTCGACTTTGAAAATAAGCTGAAAGCTGTTTTACAGAAAACCGATGCCCTGCTTTTTGGTATCCCGGAGGCGGTTCTATTGCGGGTTTATCAGCCCATTCTACGCACACTAACGCCTGGCACGCTGGTCATAGATACCCTTTCGGTCAAATCGCCGATCCTCGATTTGGCCAAGGTGCGGGATGATCTGGAAATATTAAGCCTCAACCCGCTGTTTGCTCCCGATCTGGGTTTCCAAAATCAAAATATAGCAGCGGTTAGCTTGCATAGCGGCCTGCGCACGGGTATTTTTCTTCAACTGCTTCGCGAATGGGGCGCAAAGGTCAGCTTGTTGAGTGCTGCTGAGCACGATCAACTGACCGCCATAACTCAGGTAGCCACCCATTTCTCGCTGCTGAGCTTCGGCGCTTGTTTGAGAAAATGGGGCTACCAACCTAAAACGGAATTGTTTACCCCGGTGCACGAAATACTGCTTTCGCTGGTCGGCAGGATGGTTTCGCAAAACGCGGCGGTTTATTGGAAAATCCAAACGGACAACCCTTATGGGCAAATAGCTCGGGAAATGTTTCTGGAAAGCGCGGAGGAGATCAAGCAACTGATTGATACCGAGGCATTCGCTACTTTTGAAAAAGTATTTTCTGGCATAGGATCGACCACCCAGGCCATCGCCGGTGAACTCAAGCAAAATTTTCTCAACTATCAGCATAAGCAAGCATGAGTAGTACGGCCAAAAACCCCATCTTCCTTGGCGGCGACCACCGTTCGGGCACCACTTTACTCAGTCTCATGCTCAACGCCCATCCTGAGTTGGTGATGGGGCCTGAAATTGATTTCCTGGAGCCGTCCGATTTGGGGGCGCATGTGCTGAAGTGTGGCGAATTATTGCAACAGGATGATCCTGCGGTCAGGGGCGAGGGCGTCCTTACTGCCGATCCGCAATGGCACAAAGGTGTACAGTTCATCCGGCAGTGCCAACGTTTTGGATTAAGTATTGAATCCTTGATGACACTCGTTGATAGTTGCCGTCAATCGCTGGGCAAAGAACCGGAATCGTTTGCGGAACGCTGTGTGCTAATGGATGCAATTGGGCGATTCCAAGGCCGGAAAGTGCTAAAATGGGGGCTTAAAATTCAGCGCAATATCGTGCTATTAGATCAGTTCCTGGAGGTTTGGCCGCAGGCGGTTTTTATACACGTGATTCGTGACGGGCGGGATGTCGCCGCCTCGCATGTCAGGAGCCAATGGGATTGGGCTTATCGGAGCATAGAGGAGGCCGCTCGTGGCTGGATTTCCATTGTCGGCCACGTTGCCCTGCAAGCCAATGCGCAGCTCATTGAAGTGAAATACGAGGATTTGTTGCGCAACACTAAGGGCTGTCTGGCTGATTTGCTGGAAAAGCTGAGCCTGCCCTGGGACGACAGCGTGTTGCATTATTGGGAAAAAGAACAACCCCTTTTAGCGCGCCCTTTTAATCACCCCAGCGCAGCCGCCGTCCGGCATCCGCCTTATCAAAAAGCCATCGGAAGGTATAAGCAACACCTCAGCCAGGAAGAAATAGCCCGTTTTGAAAAAATAGCGGCATCTGCCTTGCGGCAATACGGTTATACGCATCACATTCCAATATTTAAAGAGATATGAGCACAACAACCAAGGACTTTTCCGAAAAAGAATCCGACCATTACGTGTGGAACACGTTATTTACCCGCCAAACTTCATACCTTCAAGCTAAGGTCTGGGATGGTTTTTTCGAAAGATTATATCGCTTGGGCCTAGAAGCAGATCGCAAACCCGACTGGCATGTATTGAATGACAACCTACACCGAGAAACAGGCTGGGGCATCCATGCGGTAAATGGGCTTGTTCCGGCTAAAGCATACCTGACTTTTTTATCAAGGGGTACATTCCCGGTTAATCCTGCCCTGCGTTCGCTAGAAGATTTGGATCATGCTAAGGATCCCGATTTTTTCCACGATGTGTTTGGCCATTTGCACCTGCTTTTTATACCGGAATTCGCCAATTACATCCGCCAACTCAGCCGTTTAGCCCTGATCTATTTGGATCACGAAGAAGCGCTGTCCCTGCTGGCACAATTCAACAAATGGACGACTGAGTATGGTCTCATCCAGGAAGCTAATCAACTGCGCATTTATGGCGCCGGCCTGGTATCTTCCTATGGGGAAATTCAGCATGTGCTGAGCGATGACGCAGAAAAATGGCCTGCCGAGGTATCCCAAATGCTGAAAACGAAGCATCAACCAGCCCAGTTGCAGCCCCAATATTTTGTGATCCCTTCCTTCGGATGGCTGGCGGAAAGCTTGCCGGAAGTGGAAAAATATATAGTTGCGCTAAAAGTGGAAGCCGGCCCTACGGATCAATGATTTTGTTTTGCAATTCACAAGCCTCTTGGATAATGAGGGTATAAATCGCTTCCATGAATTGCGGATTGAGTTGTGCTGCTTCTGCTAAACGAGCCGCCTTCTCTTTGACCAACTGAACGCGATGCGGTTGCATCATGGGGATATCGTGGGCTTTTTTGTAATGCCCTATCGCTTCGCAAACCTTCAGGCGCTTCAGGATTAAGGCGACGATTTCGTTGTCCAATTCATCGAGTTGCGCCCGGTAATTGTCCAGTGTGCTATCTTTCATAGGAGGTAGGTGTTCTTCCTCCAAATATAAAAAAATCTGACTGTAAATCGCAGAAAAATTAATGACCCGACTTGTCCTTACAACAGCGAGGTAAATGGTTTAGTCTGCTATGTTAAGGACGCTGATCAATCGGGGAGGCATTTTCCACAAGACTAAAGTGCACACACAATGGATGGCGGCATATGATCCAGGTTGCCCCTGATCTGCTAAAACGACTTGCTACTCCGCTGAAATTTTACAAGCGACACTTGGTTTCCCGTCAGAGGGCATATACCTTACGCTCAGCCCAGGCTATTGGCTGCCAAACGCCCTCCAACAATACCTGATAAGTATTGTAGCCGACCTCTTGCAGCAAGGCCGCCCCAAATTCAAAGCCTTTGGTGATGTTATCTGGATGGTGGGCATCGGAAGAAAGGTGGACGGGGATGTTCATTTCGTGGGCTTTGGCCAATGCCCATTTGCCGGGGTAAGGTTCAACGGTTTCCTGGCTGTAATAGCCCTTGGTATTTACCTCCAGAATGGCGCCGCTTTGGGCAATAAGCTCTAGCGTAGCGACGACCTCCGCTTGGTACCAATCCGAATTTTCGTCATAGTACTCGCCATTTCTATTCCATTTCTTGATGCGGTCCAAATGCGCCACAATAGTCGGGCGGTATTCTTGCACCATAGTACGGATAAGCCCGTAATAGGTTTGCATAGCCAGTTGGTAATCGCCGCCATATATTTCCCGGACGCCTTTCTCAAAATGTGGCCGGGAATGCTCGAAGCCCCAATATAGCCCGTCGGCAAATTGCCCCACAAAATGCACCGCACCGATGGTATAATCCAGTTGCGCCGCTTGGATGTGTGCACTGCCCGGTGAAATGAGTCCTGGAATATAATCCACTTCCAGCGATTTATAGACTTCGATCTTGCCCCGGTATTGCTCTTTCAAGCGATCGATTTCCTGCAAGTAATCCGAGAGCTTTTCCAGTTTCATCGCGCCAAAAGTTGCATTGGGAATGGGCGCATGATCGGAAAAGCCGTAAGTGTGCAGCCCCTGGCGCAGGGCCTCCTGTAGGTAATCTTCCGGAGATAATCGCCCATCGCTGAAATGGGAGTGGGCATGGTGATTGGCAAATTGCATAGCGATTGTTATCTTTTAGGATAAAAAATATCCCTTCTTTGACAAATTATCCGGTGAAAGTATGGTTCATAAGTAAACTAAAAATGAAGCGGAGGTTAAGGTTAAGGCGATGAACGTTGTCCCAGATACGCTGCCGCCCTCACTTGGGCATTCTCCCGCACATTCATGTAGTAAATGTTGTAATCGCCGATGTGGTAGTTTTTTCGATTGAACAACCAACTGCCCTTGAAGCGGGGCTTGCTAGCCCAAAGGATGCCCTCCTGCACCTGCGCATCGCTGGCATGGATATAAGGCTCATCGAAGGGGGGCAATACAGCGCCTTTGTTGAGGCTTTTCGGAGCATAGGTGTTCAGGATCGTCCAGTTCAGTGGATTGGTCACTAGAATGTCATCGCCCAAAGGAATGTGTTTGGGTTCATGGCCCTGTTTGAAGGTTCGCCAACTCATGAAGCAGCCGGTTTGTTCGGCGCTATCGCAGGGCGGTATATTTGCGAAAGCATCTTTCCGGATGGGCATGCCTACCAGGTAGGCCGCAACGAGTTGCTGTTGAGCGGGTTGCCCGTCAAAAAATTCGCGGATCAATCGCTCGGCGTGATTGGTTCCCTGGCTATGCGAAGCCAGAATCACCGGGCGGCCAGCATTGTGGTGTTTCCAGTAATATAGAAATGCCCTGCGGACATCCTCATAGGCTAAATCCAGGGCACGCTGGGCAGAGAGGCTGTCTTTTTTGGTAAAATACAAATGGATATGCCCCTGTCGATAACGGGGTGCATACACCCGGCCTACTCCGTTAAAAATAGAAGCCTGAAATTGTATAGCACCTTGATCGGTGCGGGCGTTGACTTCGGCATTATCGGTAGCGGCATTCCAGTTGTGGCTACCCTTCTGCCCGAAATAAGAAGTGGGATGAATGTAGAACACGTCTATCGGGCTATCGGGCTGTCGGTCGGTCAATTGATCGAAAAGCAAGGCATCGGCCATGTCTTCCTTATCGGGTAGCGCGGCCCAATTGGCGGTGTCGCTGTAGTCGGGTACAGCCGGTACTAGCGCGGCATCAAAAGCGCCTTTGGGCAAGCTGCCGCAGGATTGATTCAACAGGAAAAGGATGCCTAAACAGATGGGTAAATGCCATTTTGCCATAGTCAATCGGATCAGTTTTTCAAAAAAACGCAGAAATGAAAAGGATGTTGAGCAAGGCGGGTAGCATTTTGTTTTCAAACACTTATACAGGGTTTGAAAACAAAATACAAATCAGCCCCTCCTCAAATCCAAAGTATGGGGAAAATCTTTGCTTAAGGGAATTTGCCGCACCACGATGTTTTCCTTTTTATCATTGTGGAAGGTTAGGTAGCTTTTTTGCAACGAAGGATCAATATTTTGATCTACGATAACAGCATGCTGCCTAGGGCTGTGGTTAAACTCCCAGAACCGTGTTACCCTTCTGCTCTCTGCTTCTAAGCTGTTGACAGGAAAGGTTTCGTAGTTTCTTCCACCAGGGTGTACAACGTGGTAGGTACAACCGCCAATGGCGCGCTCGTTCCAGGTATCGTAAATGTCGAAGATCAGCGGCGAATTTACCCCAATGGTGGGGTGCAAAGCGGAATAAGGAGCCCAAGCCTTGTAACGGACAGAGGCGACATATTTCCCTTTATACCTAGTTTTCACGACAGGCACCTGGATGGAATTGCACAAAACCAAGTAGCGATCCGGATTAAAGTCTTCTACCAAGACTTCTAGCCGCTCTACCGACGAATCCACATAGCGGGCTGTTCCTGAGCTTGACATTTCCTCGCCCAGCACGATCCAAGGTTCGATCCCTGCCCTCAAAGTCAGATTGATGCCTTCTACGTTAACCGAGCCATAAAGCGGAAAGCGGAATTCCAAAAAAACATCCAGCCAGGATTTATCGAATTCAATACCTCCTCTATTTAAGTAATCGACCACTTCGTGCATGTCTTCTTTGACATAATGGTGCATCATGAATTTATTGTGGAGCTCCGTTCCCCAATGGATGAGCGTTTTTTTATAGGGGGTTTTCCAAAAGGCTGCAAACAAAGCGCGAATCAACAACAATTGAACGAGGCACATATCTTTGTGAGGTGGCATATCAAAGCCCCTCATTTCGAGGATGCCCAGTCGCCCGGTGGAGGAATCCGGGCTGTATAATTTATCAATACAAAATTCTGCCCGATGGGTATTGCCTGTAATGTCGGTTAGGAGGTTGCGGAAAACCCGATCCACGAACCAGAAAGGTGGATTTTGATGTTTCTCCAATTCGGAGAACGCAATTTCCAGTTCGTACAAAATATCGGGTCGGCCTTCGTCCACGCGAGGAGCCTGGCTGGTGGGGCCAATAAACTGGGAAGAAAAGAGGTAAGAAAGCCCCGGATGGTTTTGCCAAAAATTGATCATGGAGCGCAATACATCCGGTCGGCGCAGGAAGGGGCTGTCGGCGGGTGTTTTGCCTCCTAACGTGATGTGGTTGCCACCACCAGTGCCCGTGTGTTTGCCATCCAACATAAATTTATTAGTTCCCAGCCCACTCATTTCAGCGGCTTGGAATAAGACCTCATAATTTTGGGTAATTTCATTCCAGGATGCTGCAGGATGAATATTGACTTCTACAACGCCCGGGTCGGGTGCAACAACCAATTTGACCACCGCTTCGTGAAAAGGCGGCTGATACCCTTCCAGGATTACAGGTATGCCCAGCGCTTCCGCTGTATATTCTATGGTATATAACAAATCCAGAAAGTGATTCATTTCAACCATAGGGGGTAAAAACAAATGTAGGTTGCCATGCTGTATTTGAGCGCACAAGGCGGTTTGAAAAACAGAAGAACTTGCTTTTTTGCTGGGCTGTTTAGCGCGTGCAGCGATGTCGGTACGGGCATTTTGCCTATCGAGCAGATCCGATACTTCTTCAAAATGATTGGCCGGAACGATAATATCGTCTAAGGTATTGTTGGACATATCCAGGCGATCCAGCGGTAATCGCAAGCCCATTTGGGAATTGCCTGGAATTAAAAATAGGTGTTCTCTGGCCAGCAACCAATGACAACTTTGCCAGGTTCTTTGCAACACATTCCTGCGCATGGGCAATACATAACCCGTAGGATTCGATAAGCCTTGGTTTTTGAGCAAGTCAAGCAAGGTGCGGCGTTCGATTTTTAAGGATTCATCCGACTTTTCCTGATCAAAATTCACGGGCAGGTTGTGTTCTTCCCACAGATAGTAATACTTGTCTTCATAGGCTGGAATAACAAAGTCAGCAGATAAGCCCAGGTTTTGAGCCAGTGTACTGATAAAATTAGCCGCATCCTCGCGGGTAAGGTTGCCTTTTTCAGTCGAATTGCCCAGCAAGTGTTTATGCTCCCACAATACCTGCTGATTCTTGCGCCAGTACATGGCGTATTGCCAGCGCGGTACTGGTTCACCGGGATACCACTTGCCCTGTCCAAAATGGATGAACCCGCCTTGGCCGAATTGTTCTTTGAGCAATAAGCTGAGTTGGAAGGCCATTTTCCTTTTATCCTTTCCATCTGCCTCCGAATTCCACTGTTTTGTCTCCATGTCGGAGTTGGAAATGAAGGTCGGCTCACCGCCCATAGTGAGGCGGGCGTCTTTCTCCTCTAATATGTGATCCACGTTTTGCCCCAATTGGTAGATTTGGATCAATTGGGTCGGAGAGTAAGGTTTGGTCACCCGCGGCGATTCATAAATTCGTTCTACCTCGTTTTTGAATTCAAATGCAACTTGGGCTATTTCAGTTGATCCGGTAATGGGTGCCGCACTCGCATAATGGGGGGTACAGGCCAGTGGAATGTGTCCTTCGCCAGCCATTAAGCCACTAGTAGCATCCAGCCCGATCCAACCCGCACCAGGAACAAAGACCTCAGCCCAGGCATGAAGGTCTGTAAAATCTTTTTCCGGGCCAGAAGGGCCGTCAAGTACTTTTATATCAGACTCTAACTGCACCAGATAACCCGACACAAAACGAGCAGCCAGGCCAAAATGCCGAAATAACTGTACCAAGAGCCAGGCCGAATCTCTACAAGAACCCAGCTTTTTCTCCAACGTTTCTTCACAAGCCTGCACACCTACCTCCATTCGGATGGTATAATTGACTTGATCGAAGATGTAGTGGTTGATGGCTACCAGAAAATCTACCGTAGTCTTGTTTTCAAATTGTCGGCAATAGTCAAAACAATGTTGTAGCAGTGGCCCGGACTCCATGATCTCCAGGTAGGGCTGTAGTTCTTTTTTCAGCAGCTCGGAATAAGTAAAAGGAAAAATTTCCGCCGATTCTTCCAAAAAGAAATCAAAAGGATTGATGGCTACCATATCGGCGATCACTTCCACATCGATCACAAATTCTTTGACCAAATCCGGGAACACAATCCGGGCTTGATAATTTCCAAAAGGATCCTGCATCCAATTGATGAAATGCAATTCCGGCTGGATGTTTAAGGAATAGCCCAGGATTTTTGTTCGCGAATGCGGAGCGGGTCGTAGGCGCAAAACTTGTGGCCATAATTTGATGGCGCGGTCGTAGGTATATTTGGTATGGTGTCTTACTGCGATGTGAATCCCCATTATGAAGAAAAAATTTCGTGATTTTGATGAAAAAAATCTTTTTGGACTTATTGAAAAATTCAGAATAACATTTTCCCTGAACTGTTTTTTGTAAAAGTGGTTGCGGCATTTGAAATTTAATGAAGAATAAAATTTCGAACTGCTAAATGGAAAAAAAAATGCCAAAAAAAGAGCGCTTTTTTTGACTCTAAAATTGAATAAAGATAGGAAAAAAAGCGTGTTTTCTGGTGTTTTTTGATTTAACTTTGATACAAATCAACCTAGTTCCATCACCGCCTTATCAACTACTATGTTAAAGCTCCTAGATCGTTACAGCACCCATCCAGGTACTTTTGATGAAGTACAAAAAGACAAGGAGAAGGACGGAATATTGTATCGCGAATTTCTGAGTTTGTTATCGGTTATGAGGCTGGAGGAGTTCAAAACTTTGAACGAAAATGCCAAGTTATCTTTCCTCAACCAGGGTATTACTTACGCTTTGTACAACAAAGAGAAGAGTGTCGAACAAATTTTTCCTTTTGATCTGTTCCCGAGAATCATTGGACCAGAAGAGTGGCAAAAAATAGAAAGCGGGGTAATTCAAAGAAATATTGCCCTCAATCTATTCATACATGATGTATATAATGGGGGCAAGATTCTGAAAGATAGGGTTGTGCCAGAACACTTGATCAAAAGCTCGGCTCATTATTGCCGTTACATGGAGGGTTTTTCCCCCAAGCACGAAATTTATTGTCATATTAGCGGTACGGATATTATCCGCCATTCGGACGGCAATTACTATATTTTGGAAGACAACCTGAGAAGCCCTTCCGGGGTGAGTTATGTACTGACCAACAGGCTGGCCATGATGCGGGTATTGCCGGATGCTTTTAAAGCCATGATGGTTGAACCCGTAGCCGATTACTCTGACAAACTGCTCCAGGCCTTTTGGCGGGTTTCGGGGCGCGAGCTTGGCGATATTTTTTGCGTGCTATTGACTCCAGGTGTATTTAACTCTGCTTATTTTGAACATACCTTTTTGGCTCATAAGATGGGAATAGAATTGGTAGAAGGGCGAGACTTGTTTGTTGAAAACGATTTTGTTTACCTCAAAACCATCGGCGGTAAAATCCGGGTGGACGTTATTTACCGCAGAATTGACGATGCTTTTCTGGATCCGGAGGTTTTTAACCCGGAATCGATCTTGGGCGTCAAAGGCATCATGTCCGCATACATCAAAGGAAATGTCAATATCATCAATGCCCCGGGTACGGGTATCTCGGACGATAAGGCCATCTGTACTTTTGTGCCAGATATGATTCGGTATTACCTAGGAGAAGAGCCTATTTTAAACAATGTGCCGACCTACATATGCGAAAGGGAGAAAGAACTGGATTATGTGTTGGAAAACATCCGGTCTTTGGTGGTAAAACCCGTTGATATGTCTGGTGGATATGGGGTATGTATTTGCGACCAGTTGAGTGACCAGGAGATAGCGACCTTGAAGGAAAAAGTGAAACAAAATCCCAGGAATTTTATTGCCCAGCCCAAAATGGTATTGAGTACCCATATGACCTACATTGAGGAGGCAGAGCAATTTGAGCCCCGCCATATTGATCTAAGGACTTTTACCATTCTTGGCGGCAATCAACCCTTTGTGCTCAAAGGCGGACTAACCCGAACCGCTTTGGTCAAAGGCAGCTTAATTGTAAATTCTTCCCAGGGTGGAGGTGCGAAGGACACCTGGGTTATTAAACACTAATGTTCTTTGGCCATTTTTGAGGCCACTGATTGTCAGAGAACCAAAACTAAATGGAATGTTAGCCAGAGTAGCCGAAAGCTTGTATTGGATGGGCAGGAGCCTGGAAAGAGTAGAGCATTGTTCGCGATACCTCAAAGTGCAGTACTATTCTACCTTGGACGCCCCCATGTCGCAAAATAAAGATTTTACCTTGAGATCCATTCTGTTTATGTCTGGATCGAACCTGGATGTGTATGTGCCTATCCATGAAAACTATGTCTGGCAAAAAGTCATTTCAGACCCGAATAACCCCAATAGCTTATTCCAATTGTCGCACAATGCCAGAGAAAATGCCAGAAGTATCCGCAATAGCATTTCTTCGGAACTATGGGAAGCCATCAATAAATGGTATTTATACATCCGAGATTTGGAGATAAACACCTTCAACTCCTCGGATATCTTTTCCTTTGCCGAAAATGCGACCATTCATCTGGCTATCATTAAATCTGCCATTGCTACTACCCTTTTGCACAATGACGTATGGAGTTTTATCAACCTAGGGATATATCTGGAAAGATCGATGCAGGTGCTTCGCATTGTTCGGAGTAAACTATCGGACAGCATCATTTTGAGTAACAACGGCGCAAACATCCCGCTTTTGCAGTACCAGTGGACGACTCTGTTGAAATCCCTGGAAGCTTTCGATGTTTACAAAAATCAAAATCGGGGTGTCTTATCCAGAGAAGCTATATTTGCGCTGGTGTTGGATAACGGATTATTTCCCAGATCGCTCAAGTATTCTTCCAAAAAAGTGCGGAGTCATTTGGCTCAAATCTCTGTCCGACCAGTAGAATACGAAGCTGTGATTGAAATATTTGAAGATAAAATGAACAATTGTTTGAATTTCAGCGATTACTCCAACGAGGAAGAAGTCCTCAGCCGTATTTCTGAAGCCATTGAATGTCTTTCTAATTTTCATTACGATATTCAGCAACTCTATTTCCAATAACTTTATCAATTGAACCGATATGACCTTTTGTTTGGGTATTCGTGTGAAGGAAGGATTGATTGCCCTGGCAGACACCAGGATTACCTCAGGTAACGAAACCACTACTTCAAAAAAAATATCCCTTCATTCCAGCGAGCACGGCTCTCTTTTTCTGATGACCTCCGGGCTTCGATCCATCCGGGATAAGGCCATCACTTATTTTGAAGAAGTATTGGAAGAAGAAGGGGGAACCTATAATAAAATGTACAAAGCCGTGAATGCTTTCGGCGTTCAACTTCGCCGCGTTGCCGCAGAGGACAAGGCTTCCTTGTCTGCATCAGGGCTGAGCTTTGACCTGTTTACTATTGTTGGCGGAAAACTCGACCACGATAAAGATCATAAATTGTACTTGCTCTACCCAGAAGGCAACTGGATTGAGATCGGCAACACTACGCCTTTTACCATCATCGGCAATTCCGGTTATGGGCAACCCATATTAAACCGAACCTTGAGTTATGAGTCCTCCTTGCGGTTTGCGCTTAAAACAGGCTTCCTTTCCTTCGATTCTACGCGGGTGAGTGCGAATAATGTCGGCTATCCCATAGACATCGTTCTGTATGTTCAAAAAACTGGGGAAATCATCGAGAAACGGTATGAGGAGGCCGATATGAAGAAAATTTCTTCCATTTGGGACAATAAATTGAGTGAAATCATCAAAGATATTCCGGAAGACTGGATTGATGACTTGAATACCCTATCCCGGCAAAATCAACATTCGCCACTTATTTCTTATGACCAGTGATTGGTTTGGGCAGATAAAAGGCTCTTAATTATAAACAGCGTTAAGTCCCTGGAGTTCTTTGGTGAATTTAGCCATGTTAGTTTTTTGTACCTTCAGTATCAAATACGTATAACAAGCTTGGCTTCCTGCCTGTCAACTTGCACTATAGTTTTGTTCTTTTTTGTCAAAACAAAAAGACAAAGCGTATTTGCACTAAACTCGAGCTACCCCAATATTAGACATAGAGCATAAAAGAGGATAAAAAGCCCTTAATTTTTCCTAAAAATGGCAAGAATAAATATAAGGCTTCTCCTGTTGTTAAAAAAAAGTTATTAATCTCTTTTTAGTTCGTTTTTAAAAGAACCAATCATTCCTTTGTAAAAAATAGATGCATGCACATCAGCGATAGCAAATTATTCCAGGATATGGCGGCACACATGCAGATAGCTCACCGGGTCAATCCGTTGGCAGCGCAAATTCTGAGCTATTTCATACTGGATTTTGACGAAGAAGGTGTCACTTTTGATGAAATCACTGAATTTTTTAATGCCAGTAAAAGTTCCGTCTCAACCAGCATACAATTGTTGATGCAAATGCAGTTTTTGGAAGCCTTTACCAAGGTAGATTCGCGCAAGCGATTTTTCCGACTAAACCGTATGAATTACCTAGAGTTGCGGCTACAACAGACCTATGATTTTATGGTTAAAAACCATGAAATTTCCTGTAGGTACAGACAATATTGTAGTTCAAAAGAACTAAGCGAGATGAGTTACAAGCGGATGGATATTTATCTGGATCACATTCAACGCACCATAGAAAACATTGAAAGCACACTAACCAAATTAAAGCAAACGCATCAGGTTTATTAGAAAATTCAAACAATCAAGCGCCATGATACACTCCCATCGTTTTTTTCTACTGGCCATCCTGTTTCTTTTTGCTTCCTGCAAACAAGAAAATCATCAAGCAGCCGCCCGACCAGCCCGTTCTTACCCAGTAGTAGCCGTGACCAGCAAGACGGTGGTTAGCTATGACAATTACCCCGCAACTATACAAGGAAAAATCAACAACGATGTACGGGCTAAAATCCAGGGCTACGTTCAAAAAGTACATGTGGACGAGGGGCAGGTAGTCCAAAAAGGCCAGCTATTGTTTAGTTTGGAAACGGCCACCCTGAACCAATCGGCTGCCGCTGGTCAATCGGCAGTACAAGCAGCAGATGCCAACATCGCAGCAGCACAATCAGCCGTGGAAATTGCGCGGGTTGAAGTGGATAAACTGCGCCCCTTGGTTGAAAAAGACATCATCAGCCCGATTCAATTGCGGACGGCAGAAGCCAATTTGCAGCAGGCACAAAGCCAACTGACTCAGGCAAAGGCAGTCCGGCAGCAAGCACAAGCCAACTACCAATCGGTACAGGCTAACATCAACTATTCGCGCATCATCGCACCTATCAGCGGTACAGTAGGCAATTTGCCCTTTAAAGAGGGCAGCCTGGTAGGTCCATCTGATCCCATGCCCCTCACGACGATTTCCGATACACGGGAATTGTACGCTTACTTTTCCATGAATGAATCCCAATACTTGGATTTTTTGGAACAAACTGAGGGCAAAACCCTCACCGAAAAAATCAGGCATTTTCCCAAAGTAGAATTGGTCATGGCCAACAGCCAGCTCTATCCCCCAAAAGGTATCATTGAAACGGTAACCGGGCAGATTGACCCCCAAACCGGCACCATCCAATTTCGGGTACTTTTTCCGAATACTGATGGCCTATTGAGCAACGGCAATACAGGTACCATCCGCATCCCAAAAACTTATGAAAATGCATTGGTTGTACCTGAATCCGCTACCATCGACCAGCAAGGCCAGGTAACTGTGTTTAAAATTGTACAGGATACGGTCTATACAACGGTGATTCAAATCGAAGATCGCGTGAATAACCTGGCAATTGTAACGCAGGGCTTGAAAGCAGGGGATCGGGTGGTCGCCCAGGGTACGGGCAGCTTGCAAAACAAAACCCTCATTAAGCCGGATTTGGTTAACCTGGACAGTCTTGTGCAATCTATAAAACCCGTATTCTGATGATAACATATATCATAAACCGCCCCATCCTCTCGGCGGTGATTTCTATATTGATCGTGATATTGGGCATACTGGGTTTGCTGATACTGCCAGTCACCCAGTACCCGGATATCGCGCCGCCTACTGTAACCGTAGCTGCCAATTATACGGGAGCCAGTGCTGAGACGGTCATGGAATCCGTGGTTGTTCCCCTGGAAGAAGCCATCAATGGGGTGGAAGGTATGACCTATATCACGTCTTCGGCTAGCAACAATGGTGCTGCCTCCATCCAGGTGTTTTTTGAACAAGGCATCGACCCCGATATTGCCGCCGTCAACGTGCAAAACCGGGTTTCGCGAACCTTGCCTTTGCTGCCTTCGGAAGTAACCCGTTCGGGCGTTACCACCTTAAAAGCCCGATCCGGCGCTTTGATGTACCTATCGTTTTACTCCAAAAACCCCAATTATGACGACACCTACATCCAAAATTTCCTGAATATCAACATCATTCCAGCCGTCAAGCGTATCAAAGGGGTAGGTGATGCCAACGTGTTTGGTGGGAAGGACTATGCCATGCGCATTTGGTTGAAGCCGGATAAAATGGCGGCCTATCAGTTGGAACCCAACGACGTGATACAGGCCATTAACGAGCAAAGCCGGGAAGCTGCAGCTGGGCAATTGGGGCAAAACAGTGGTGGCTCTTATGAATACGTCATCAAGTACAAGGGAAAATATAGGGAGGAAGTTGAGTATGAAAATATCATCATCCGCACAACCGAAGACGGCCAAATACTTTATTTAAGGGATGTAGCCGACATCCAGTTGGACGCCTTGTCTTACTCAGGTGCAGGCGAAAACAGAGGCTATCCGGCAGTAAGTATTGGAATCACGCAAACACCCGGATCCAATGCTCAGGAAATCATCGAAGAAATCAAGGCTTACCTCGAAGAAGCCCGCGTTGGCTTTCCCGAAGGCATTGATTTTACCGTCAATTACGATACCAATGAATTTCTGGATGCCTCCATCGAAAAGGTATTGCACACCTTGGTCGAAGCTTTTATTCTGGTCTTCTTCGTCGTCTTCATCTTTTTGCAGGATTTTCGCTCTACGCTTATTCCGGCTATCGCCGTTCCGGTTTCCATCATAGGTTCCTTTTTCTTTTTGAACCTGTTTGGATTCTCTCTCAACCTGTTGACTTTATTCGCCCTGGTACTGGCCATCGGGATTGTGGTGGACGATGCCATCGTTGTGGTGGAGGCTGTTCATGCCAAATTGGAGGGCGGCGCAAAAAACGCCAAAAAAGCGACGACTGATGCTATGCACGAGATATTTGGCGCCATCATCTCCATAACCCTCGTCATGGCAGCCGTATTTATTCCGGTGACTTTCATAACGGGGCCTGTAGGCATTTTTTACCAACAATTTGGCTTGACCCTCATCGTGGCCATTATGATTTCAGCGGTGAACGCTTTGACTTTAAGTCCGGTGCTTTGTGCCTTGTTCCTGAAGTCCAATCACCACGACGAGGCGTACGAACAGAAAAGCTGGGCAGGTAAATTATTTTACAAGTTCAATCAGGGATTTCAAGCAGCTACCCGTCGCTATGCCGGTTTGGTCAAAAACATGATCAAGTACAAATGGATACCGGCACTCCTATTTGTCTTGTGCCTGGCAATACTCTATATATCGAACACCAAGATGCCCAAAGGCTTTGTGCCTTCTGAAGATCGGGGGATTATTTTTGCCAATATGGAATTACCTCCAGGCTCATCCATGGAGCGGACTTATAATGAAATGAAAAAGTTGACCGGAAAAGTCAACCAAATAGAAGGCGTAGCAGGTATGGCTTTTTCTACCGGCCGCAGTTTTTTTTCAGGCTCAGGTAGCAACTGCGCATTGGGATTCATCCGTTTGGAAGACTTCAAAGAACGCGCCAAAAATGAAGGACAAAGTGTTCAGGAAATTACCCAGCAACTATTTGCCCTATCCCCCCAAATTGCAGACGCCAAAGTGGTCTTTTTTAGTCCTGCCAGCATTCCGGGATATGGGAATTCTGCCGGTTTTGAAGTTGTCTTATTGGACAAATCAGGGGGTAGTATCAGCCAGTTGAGCGAGGTGGCGCAACAGTTTGTTGGCGAATTGATGAAGCGCCCGGAAATATCTTTTGCCCAAACTTCCTTCAGCGTCAACTACCCACAATACTTGCTGGAACTGGACGTGGCCCGCGCAGAAATGGCTGGCGTATCGGTCAATAATATCTTGAGCACCTTACAAGGCTACATTGGCGGAGTATATGCCGCCGATTTTAATAAATATGGCAAACAATTCCGCGTGATGGTACAGGCTTTGCCCGAAGACAGGTCGTCAGAAACTGATCTTAACGAAATGTACGTCCGTTCGGGTAGTGGTAAAATGTCGCCGATCGCTCAATTTGTTAGCCTCGATAAAGTCTATGGTACCCAGTCCATCAACCGCTTCAACCTATTCACTTCCGTAAACATCACCGGATCGAATGCAGAAGGCTATAGTACAGGCGATGCGATAGCCGCCGTACAGGAAGTGGCGGCTCAAACCCTGAGCACCAGTTATGGCATTGACTACACGGGACTCACGCGTGAGGAAATCTCTTCCGGATCCCAAACCCTATTGATCTTCTTTTTAAGCTTTGTCTTCGTGTATTTTATCCTTTCGGCGCAATACGAAAGTTTTGTTATTCCTCTGGCCGTCATGTTGTCCCTCCCTTTTGGCGTAATGGGCGCTTATTTAGGGCAATGGCTCATGGGTTTGCAAAACAATATTTATTTTCAGATTGCGCTCATCATGCTGGTCGGTTTATTGGCAAAAAATGCCATCCTAATCGTTGAGTTTGCCATGCAAAGGCGAAAAAATGGGGAAAGTATTCCACAAGCAGCCATCAATGGCGCCAAAGCGCGCCTGCGGCCTATTTTGATGACCTCATTTGCCTTCATATTCGGTATGTTGCCCTTAGTACTCGCTACCGGAATCGGTGCCGCGGGCAACCAATCCATTGGCACAGGAGCCGCTTTCGGGTTGCTGATCGGCACGCTGGTCGGATTGCCAATTATCCCGGTTTTATACACCATATTTCAATGGCTTCACGAGCGTGTTTCGCTCACTAAAAAGATCGAAGAATGAAACGGATGCCACGCTTATTGATCTTGTTGGGTGGCGCGTTGCTATGGAATGCCTGTAGCCCTCTAAAAGAATACCAACGCCCGGAAACCGAACTGACTCGTGCGCTGACGTACCGCAGCGACCAACTCCCTGCTGATAGCCTTTCCCTAGCAGCATTTAGTTGGAAAGAGGTCTTTCCTGATGAATACCTGCAACAATACATCAGCGCAGCCCTCGACAGCAACATGGATGTGCGAGTAGCCCTGAAAAATATCGATGTTGCCGATGCTTATTTGCAACAGGCAAAGGTGATCCATTCCCCAGATCTGCTTCTGAATCCTTCCGTCGGATACCAAACTTCTTCAGTCAATACGCAATTTGGGCGCATCCTCGGAGAACGCCAGCACATCGTACAGTTTAACCTGGCTTTTCAATTCAGTTGGGAGGCCGACATCTGGGGAAAATTGAAAAGTCGGCAAAAAGCGGCAGTAGCGGACTACCTGGGTACGGTAGAGGCACACCAAGCTATAAAATCCAATTTGGTAGCCAACATCGCCAGCGCCTATTACCTACTGCTGGCCTACGACCAACAGCGCAAGATTTTAACGGAAAACATCCGCTATAGGGAAGAATACCTGGAAACTTCCCAGTCCTTAAAAGATGCCGGGTTGCTGACCGAAGTGGCCGTAAAACAAGCCGAAGCGCAACTGCTCAACGTCAAAAGTCGCCTGGTGGGCCTGGACTATGACATCGAATTGCAGGAAAACTACATCCACTTGCTGATGGGAAAAAGCCCGGACACCCTGCTCCGCTCTGACCTGGAAAACACCGCTATTCCTGTGTCCGTGCAAACCGGCTATGCATCGGATCTACTGGTCAACCGCCCCGATATCCGAGCCGCCGAATACGATTTGATCCGAACATTTGAATTGACCAACGCAGCTCAACGCGAGTTTTATCCTTCCTTCATCATCAATGGCAACACGGGTTTGCAAAGCGTTGAACTGGACAAGCTTTTTTCCCTGAATTCGCTATTCGCCAGCATCACAGCTGGCTTGACCAGACCCTTGCTAGATCGCCGCAATATCAAAACCAACTATGAAGTCAACCAGTCTAATCAAGAAATCGCGTTGCTCAATTACCGGAATCGCTTGCTCATGGCCGTACAAGAGGTATCTAACACCCTGGCTGCCTACGAAGCCCAGTCGGAAATCGTGGCACTAAAACAACAGGAGTCCACTGCCTACCAAGCTGCCACGGAATATTCCATAGAATTGGTCAACAACGGCTTGGGCAATTACCTGGAAATCATCCTTGCTAATGAACAGGCGCTAAACGCGCAATTGAGCTATATCCAGGCCCGTTTCGCACAGTTGAACGCGCAGGTGCAGTTGTACCGGGCACTGGGAGGAGGATGGCGGTAGGTAAAGGCCGATACTTCCAATTTAGGGCTAACATGGCCATAAAATAGTCCGGGCATTTTCCGCCCGATCAGCTTATCTTTTTTACGCCTTTCAGGGTTTTTTCAGGATTGGCGCCAGCACGCTGAAATCGCCATCAATACCTGCTTCTGGTAGGGGTAAATCCAGGATATGGCATATCAGTGGGTATATGTGCACATTGCTAAAACGAGGGATAGTCAGGCCGGCTTGGATGTTGGGGCCCTGGGCGTAGAAGATGCCATGCATGTCCAAATGAGCCGGGTCGAAACCGTGTTCACCTCGGACAGGGTTATCCGAGCGGCGCATCATTCCCAGGCGTCGGGCATCGCTGAAGTAGTAAGGAAAGTCTGTCAGCAGAATTAGGTCGCCGAGGCGTGGATCATCGCGATTGCCCTCGTAATAAGGAAAGTCGGAGCGCCGATAGGCTTGGAACAGCCCTTCTTGTGCTTCGAGTTGTGCTAATACTAGGCCAATATCCGTGCTGTCGCGCAAGTACACATGAGCTAAGGGGCCGTTATTGACCACTTGATAACGTTCCTCATCTAGCAAAGGATCTATGGGAAAAAAGTGATCTACAGGCACTTCGGCCATGCCGTGGTCAGATACAATGAAGGTATTCACGGGCAGGCCCAAATCTTGAATGCCGCGAAATAAGCCCCCTAATATTTCATCCAGAGCAAGAAGGGATTCCTGCAATTTGTCGTCGCGGTTGGGACCAAATGCATGCCCCGTATCATCCATATCGGAAAAGTAGAGGGTGATCAAGTGGGGGCGTTGTGCTTCCGGCAGCCGCAGCCAATCCAACACTTGTGCGACGCGCTGCGCATTGGGTACACTACCGTCGTACTTTTGCCAGTAGCTGGGCCAAATTCCTTGTACATCGGCCTCTGAGCCGACAAAGAAAAAACTGGCAGCTACCATGCCTGCCTGTTCAGCATTGACCCAAAGCGGCGTGCCGCCATACCAGGTACCATCTTCAACAACCTTCCTGTCGCGAATCTGGTAGGTGGCGTTGCGAGCAGGATCGAAAAAAGCATTGTCCACTAAACCGTGATGTTCAGGAGTAAGCCCAGTGGCAATAGAATAGTGGTTGGGAAAAGTCTTGGAAGGAAAGCAGGGGATAAGCCCTTCCGCTTGGACGCCCTCCTCAATCAGCCGCAGCAGGTTGGGCGGCTGAAAGCGCTGGGTATAATCCCAGCGGTAGCCATCCAGAGAAATCAGGATGACGTAGGGCTTGTCGAGGTGGGCCGTTGCATTAACACCTGATGCCTGACCCCAAGCCAGGCTGTCTGATAGAAGCGGCGAGGACAGGATAAGGAGGAGCAGAAATAGTTTTTTCACGGCAGTTATCGGTTTGAAAAGGCAAAAGTAACTTATGTTTTTCTTTCTCATAAATGGTATTGACAAAACTCCGTGCTTTATGGATTCCTTTTTTTTTACCCCGAATAGCCATTCAATAGCCCGCAAAGCTTATCACCACTGATAAATAGTCGTTGTAAAATATAAAACAAAAACCTCAATCAACACTTGGTTTTCAAGCAATCACGTCGTACCTTTGCCCCTCATTTCAGAAATCTAAATTAACACAGAATGTTCGTCATCGTAAACATAGCTGGTCAGCAGTTTAAAGTTGAGGAAGGTCAGGAGATCTTCGTCCACCAGCTAGAAGCCAAAAAAGAGGACAAGCTGTCGTTCGACCAGGTATTACTGGTGGACAATGGCGGCGTTGTTCAGGTAGGCAAGCCGGTACTGAACGCCACAGTGAGCGCTACGGTATTAGATCCCCTGGTACAGGGCGATAAAGTGCTTGTCTTTAAAAAGAAAAGACGCAAAGGCTACCGCAAAAAAAATGGCCACCGTCAACACTTTACTAAAATCAAAATTGACAGCATCGCCGTATAAGCTCCTGCCGGGCAAACGGTTTTTCTCGAACCTTTAAAAAAGAAAGAAAAATGGCACATAAAAAAGGCGTAGGTAGTTCCGATAACGGACGGGACAGTAAATCGAAACGCTTGGGTGTAAAACTTTTTGGTGGTCAGGTAGCTAAGGCAGGTAATGTATTGGTTCGCCAGCGCGGCACCAAGTTTCATGCAGGTGAGAACGTTTACCAAAGTAAAGACTACACCCTACATGCAAAAATAGACGGTACCGTTTTATTCAAAAAAGGCCGTCTGGATCGCACATTCGTCAACATCGTTCCATTTGAACAAGTGGAAGAACGAATTGATAAAGTACAGGAGGAACTCGGGCCAATCGGTCAGCCTGTTGAAAAGGCAGCTCCAGCACCTGTCGCTAAGGAAAAGGTGGTGGAAGCAGTCGTGGAAGCACCGGCAGAAACCGTAGAAACAAGTGCAAAAGAAGAAGTTGCACCAAAAGCTACCAAGTCTGAAAAAATAACCTTACCTTCCGGCAAGAAAATCACACAAGATGATTTGAAGGTCGTTGAAGGGATCGGTCCAAAGATTGAAGGCCTGTTGAACGAAGCGGGTATCAACACTTGGGCAGAATTGGCAGATGCGCCTACGGAAAAAGTCCAGGGTATTCTGGACGAGGCCGGACCGCGTTATCGCATGCACGACCCTGCCACTTGGGCTAAGCAAGCTCGCTTAGCAGCAGATGGTGCTTGGGAAGAATTGGAAACGCTTCAGGAGAGCCTACAAGGTGGAAAAGAGGTCAGTGAGGAAGACGAATAACAGGCTTTCACCTCCGTTGCAATAGTTTTAGTTTTCATAGCTTTATATTTGGAAGCCCTTACAAATTGAGTAAGGGCTTTTTGTTTGCCACATGAAAAAATTAAAGCCCTGGTTCGAGTACATTCCTCATGCGCTGATCATGGTTTTCAGCATCATCGTATTGGCGGGAATATTGAGCTACCTGATCCCCGCAGGCACTTTTGATCGGGAAATGGTGGATGGCCGTCAGCGGGTCATTGCAGGTACCTATCACACCATCGAGCAGACTCCGCTCAGTTTAATGGAACTTTTTCTTTGCATTCCCTTGGGGTTTAAGACAGCAGTGGACATCATTTTTGTAGTTCTTGCCAGTGGTATCATGTTCGGCATCTTGGAAAAAACCGGGATGATCGAAAACGCCATCGGCACCCTGCTCCGCAGGCTGGGTATCCGCAGGCGCCTACTTTTGGTGGTACTGATGACTTTTCTGTTCGGCATGCTGGGGGTTTTTGTGGGCTATGAGAACAATATCGCCCTTATCCCCATTGCTGCTTTGGTGGTGTTGGCACTGGGCGGCGATTTGATGCTGGCAGCAGGTATTGCTGTGGGCGGCGTCACCGTCGGCTTTGGCCTTTCGCCTTTTAATCCTTACACGGTGGGTACTGCCCACAAAATTGCCGAATTGCCGCTTTTTTCCGGCGCTGCTTTGCGAGGAGTGCTTTGTCTCGCTGGACTGACGCTTTTGAGTATTTACAATGTGCGTTATTTTCAAAAAATACGCCGCGATCCTTCCAAAAGCCTAAGTGCCGGCATAGATACCCAGGGTTTTGTTTTATCCAAAGCAATCGACCAGTACCGGATGTCAGTTCAAGATAGTTTGTTATTGGGGGCATTTTTAACTGGGCTAGGTGTTATGTTATTCGGTATTTTTAACTACCACTGGTACATCAATGAAATATCGGCCATTTTCCTGATGGTGGCCGTTGCGGCAGGTGTTATCAGCCGGATGAATGGGCAGGAATACAGCCTGACCGTATTGAAATCGATCGGCGTGGTAGCCCCGGGAGCATTTATGGTTGGTTTTGCGACGACCATCAAAATCGTCCTGGAGCAAGGAAACATCAGCGATACGGTTGCGTTTCAGTTAACCGGATTGCTCAATGGCTTGCCGATTCATCTGGCCGCCGTTGGGATGTCTGTGGTACAAACGCTGATCAATTTTATGATCCCCTCCGGATCGGGGCAGGCTTTGGCCACCATGCCTATTATGGTGCCTACGGGCGAATTGCTGGGATTGACTCGCCAGACAACGGTATTGGCTTTTCAGATCGGTGACGGGGTGGCCAACTTGATCAATCCGGCCTTAGGTGGGCTTATCGCCATGCTCAGTATGGTGCGTATTCCTTTTGATCGCTGGCTGCGCTTTGCCTTTCGGATTACCCTCTATATTTTACTGCTTTCCTGGTGTTTTTTGGTGTTGAGCGTTTGGATAAACTGGGGCCCAGCCTGACAAATATTTTCAGAGGCTTGGTTTTTCCACATCTTCCGTATCGGCTGGCGGCAGCGGGTTGGCTGGAACAGCTTCTGGCGCAGAGACCGCTTCACTTGCTGCATGTTCTGTCCCATCTGCGGGTTCTTTGTAGCTCAAAAATTGACGTTGAAAGATCAGAATATTCAATACGCCCAAGGTGATGGCCGCATCGGCTACATTAAAGACCGGTTTAAAAAACATGTAATGATTCCCTCCTATGACAGGCAGCCAATCGGGGAAATAGCCGCTGAACATGGGGAAAAAGAACATGTCCACCACCCTGCCGTGTAGAAAACCAGCGTAGCCTCCTCCTTCCGGAAATAGGGTAGCTACCCCACCGTGGTAGGGCGACTCAGAAAAAATTAATCCGTAAAAAGCACTGTCGAGGATATTGCCTAGAGCGCCTGATAAAATCAGCGCAAAACTGACGAGTATGCCCAAGGCGGCTTGGGTTTTAATCAAAATATTGAGGTAGTACACCAAAAGGGAAACGGCTAAAATCCTGAAAAGGCTCAACGCCAATTTGCCGTATTCGCCGCCTAATGACAAGCCAAAAGCCATGCCATTGTTTTCTACAAAATGGATCAAAGCCCAGTCCAATCCGAATATTTTGATTTCATCGCCGTATTCCATGTGGGTTTTGACCCAAATTTTCACCCATTGATCTACCAACAATACGATCAATATTATCAACCCAACCAGTACCGATCTTTTCAAAGCTGTCAAAATTTTTACAGTAAAAACGTATTTAAACCCGCCCTTGTTTTGCTTTAATGCTTAGCGTAGCGTGCGGTACAGCCCGAAGGCGGTCTTTGGAAATCAACTTGCCTGTTTCCCGACAAATGCCATAAACCTTATTATCAATTCGGATCAGTGCATTTTCGAGGTGTTTGATCAATTTCTGTTGCCTGCCTGCCAGCGTAGTAAGTCTTTCTTTTTCTGCCGTGCTTACGCCGTCGTCCAAGCTCTTGATCTTGCTGTCGGGGCCATCTGCATCTTCAGCCAGTTGATCGAGGTAAAACTGCAACTGTTCTTTGGCATTTGTCAATTTATCCGCTATGATGTTTCTGAATTCTTCCAATTCTTCGTCAGAATAACGTATCAAAGTGTTTTGCCTACTCATAATTCAATCATTAAGTTGGTAGAATCTAGGGGACAACTTGAAGTTGCTCCTCAAATGGCACAAAGCGACAACAAAAGTACAAATTATAAATGTAATCCCCTATCCTTTAGTGGCTTGATTAACAGCAGATAAGCTGGTTTCGAGGAAGTTTTGACCTTCGTCAGAAAAGAAAAGTTGGTTCAACAACCAGCTTTGAGAGGGATCGTGCATGGAAGCGATGGCTATTTTAGGCTTTGCCCAGTGCAGTTGGTGATCGTCTTCTACTTTGCCTAATGGCCGTTCCTCCATATAATGAGCCAGGTAGTAATGCCCAATTCTGTTGACATTGATTTGTTCGGATTTCCGGAAAATCCAATCGTTCATAGTACCCAAATAATCCATTACCTCAATCAACAGCCCGGTTTCTTCCATCACTTCGCGATGTAAAGCCATTACAGGATTCTCTCCCGCATCAATTCCGCCGCCCGGAAAGAAATAGGGGCTGTTATTGACACTGACCAGCGCCAACTGACCATTGGCATTCAGGATAATACCGTAACTGCCCGGGCGATCTTTTTGGGGCAAGCCCGAAATCGGTTGGCCGAATTGGATGTCTTTTGGTAGTAGCATATGAGAGGTGGTTTTTAAAGCTTGGTGTGGGTAAAAACAACAGCCAAACAACAAAAACGGAGCTGCGGGAAAAAAAGTTCACTTGCAGTAATAAGGATTAAAATTTTGGCGTTAACTTTGTATTTCAAAGTACTTTAAAATGAATGCAAAGCAAAACGAGCACCTGGAAGCCTTACAACAGATCCGCCAATTGATGGAGCGGTCGTCCCGATTTATATCGCTAAGTGGCCTTTCAGGCGTAGCGGCGGGGATGTGGGCATTAGTGGGGGCAGCAGTTGTTTATAGCTATCTGGGGATTTCTCCATTCAACCATCGGCGCATCTACTACCGGCAGGCATTGGAAGTAGAAAAATGGGGAATGGACTATCGCAGCTTTTTCGTATTGGTGGCATTCTCTGTATTGCTGTTGGCATTGACCAGCGGTATCTATTTCACCACCCGGAAAGCCCGTTCAAAAGGCCAGCGAATATGGGATCCTCTGACTCAGCGTTTATTGCTGAATCTGGCAATCCCACTCCTAACGGGCGGGTTATTTTGCCTGGGGTTTTATTATCACGGTTATATTGGCTTTATTGCACCATCGACATTAGTGTTTTATGGCCTCGCATTGGTCAATGCCAGTAAATATACCCTAAATGACATACGCTACCTAGGCATCATGGAGATCATTTTAGGCTTGTTGGCCTTGTTTTACCTGGGGTATGGATTGGAGTTTTGGGCTATTGGCTTTGGCGTCCTTCACATTTTGTATGGCACGGTCATGTACTTTAAATACGAACGAGCAGCATGAAGCATATTAGTACCCGATTGAATCAGGCCTTTGACCACCGTGTCCGATTGGGGATCATGTCTATTTTGATGGTGAATGACTGGGTAGAGTTTACAGCCTTAAAGGAAATGTTGGAAGTAACTGACGGCAGGCTGGCCAGCCATATCAAAGCGCTGGAAAAAGAAAACTATGTTGAAGTTCGAAAGCGGTTTGTGAGTCGCAAACCCAATACTTCTTATCAAGCTACCGAGCTGGGTAAAAAGGCTTTTCAAGAACATCTGGACGCTATAGAGCAATTGTTGAAAGATATGCCGTAGTAGTTTGCAAAAAATTACTTGACAATTTTTCTTTCGGTTCACAAAAAGGTCATTACATGATCTTTTCTTTTTTGTCTATTAACTTTGAAATTCAAAGTACTTTAAATATGATTAAATCAAAAACGACAATCCTGCTTTTTATCCACACCTTACTGGGTGTAACATTGGTTTTGTATAGAACAATTTTGGCTTCGAATGCAGCTGAAAAAGTTTTCACCAGCGAGCATTCAAGCATTACAGATGTGCCATTTCTTTTTTTGCTTTGGAATTTATTTTTAGCCTGGATACCCTATTTGCTTTCCATTGGCATTAAGCTATCTGCAAATGATCACAAACAAGAACAACTCAACTGGTTGGTACTTGTTGTTTGGCTGCTATTTTTTCCCAACGCACCTTACTTGGTAACCGACCTCTTGCATTTAAAGCCCAGAGCGCCCATTCCCTTTTTGTATGATGCATTGCTCTTTTTTTTCTTCGCCTGTTTAGGGTTAATGCTGGCATACTTGTCTTTGGCCAAAGTGCAAGCCTTTCTAATCCATCGATTTTCTAGGCCGGTAGCCTGGAGTCTGATTTTTCTGTTTATGGCGCTGTCTAGCTTTGGAATCTATATCGGCCGCTTTTTGAGGTGGAACAGTTGGGATGTATTAATTCAACCACAAGCCTTGGCTTACAGCTTAGGTCATTTGTTCCAACAAAACGAAAGCAGACCAAGCTTTTATTTGCTGACAGGGCTTATGTCGGTGTTGCTGATGGTGGGCTATATCAGTTTTTCTCAAGTCGTAAAAATCTCAAAAAAATGAAAAAAGAGCTTTTATTAACCTTTATTTCCCTAATAGGAGCGCTGCTCTATTGTTGGCTTTTCTGGTCGGAAGGAATGGGGTTGAACACCTTAATTTTTGCCGCCATATCCCTTGGTTTGACTTGGTGGCAATGGCCGGAATGCCGCAGCCAATGGCTCTCAAAATGGATCATGGCAGCTCTTTTACTGAGTGCTATTTGGGTCGTTTGGCACCACAGCTTTCTGGCCAGAACCACCCACTTGATTTTTTTCACCCTGATGATCGGAATACTTCAAAAAGAAGCCATTCGATTTTTAGTTTTCGGATTTATCTTAGGCTTCATTGGACTATTCGAGTCGCCTTTCAGACGGATGGCCATCTTGCTAGATCTGCTACCCGGGCTGCGTATGGTTCAAGTAATTAAACGCTCACAACTGGCGCTTTACAGCCTGCCGCTCGGGATTGGGTTACTGTTTGGATTCCTCTATTACCAGGCAAATACTGGTTTTGCGAAAGCATTGGATTGGATATGGCAACTGCTGGGTCGCCCTTTTAATTGGGGTTGGGACATCGGGCAGTTTATGACGTTTCTGCTTGGTTTTATGCTGCTTTCGGCCTTATTGTCTTCATCCGCATTGAGTTGGAGAGTCCATCAATTAGAGGACAAGCTACCTAAGTTTTTGATCCGGCAGCGGAAGAAGCGATCAATGGGAAATACCCTAGCCTTAAAGCACGAATATAGAATGGGGTTTATCACTTTTGCTATACTTAATGGACTGCTTTTTTTTGCCAATATGGCTGATTTGCGCTACGTGTGGATGAATTACGGTGGGGCAAGCCCTCAAGAGTTGAGCCAATATGTTCATGCAGGCACTTATCTGCTTATTTTATCCATACTTCTGGCTCAAGGAGTAATCCTTTGGTTTTTCCGGGGCAACCTGAATTTTTATCCCGCACAAGAAGGTTTACACAGCATGGCCTATGTATGGCTGGCGCAAAATGCGATGTTGGCCCTATCCGTTGGGCTGCGCAATTGGCAGTACGTGATGCACTATGGGTTGGCTTACAAACGATTGGGCGTATTCTGGTTCTTAGCACTGGTTTTGTTGGGATTATTCCTGTTGTACCGCAAGGTCGAGTACAAATTCAGTTTATTTCATTTGCTCAAGCAAAATAGTGCGGTATTTTTCAGCTCTCTGTTGCTACTAAGCGCGATAAATTGGGATGTTCTGATTACAAAATACAACATCAGGCAACATACCCAAACGACGATTGATGCGCACTTTTTATACCATTGGGTTTCAGATAAAAACTTGTACTTACTGGATCAGCACTTCCATCTTTTGGCTGCCAAGAGCAATATGTCAGCACCTGATTTGCAAGATGCATTGACGGATAAATACCAAAGGTTCGAACGCAGACTAGCCAGCCGGACCTGGCGTTCTTGGAATTGGGCAGACGAAAAAAACAGGCGCTATTTTGCCAAAAACCGGAATTAACCCGGGGTTAAAATTTAGCACAGGGGAATTATTTAGCAAAAAATTGGTGTTATTAACGTAGAAAAATTAAGTTCCCGATTTGTCCTCACCCTAGCGGGCTAAACGGTTCATTTTAAGTGTGTTCGCTAGGGTGAGGACTTTGATAAATCGGGAAGTCATTTTTTGCACACTATTTAATTAGGACAGACGGTAACAAATTCCTAAATTAACATATAAATAAAAACAAAAAGTACCCCTATGCCTCCCAAGTTTCCATTTATTATCCTATTGGTGCTGGTTTGGGTCGTGCCCAATGCCTACAGTCAATGCAACGATCCAGTCATCCGTTACGATGAGCGCAGCGGTAAATTCACAGCTACCAACCTGCCCACCTTAACCAAGTCTCCAGGAGCTAAAAAAGAAGCAGAATGGGGCATTTACCTTTGGGAGTTTGGCGATGGGCATTACAGTTTTGAGGAAAAGCCGACGCATCACTATGCTAAAAAAGGCAATTATGAGGTGCAGCTTTTTTTGACCCCTTTTTACACCTCTCGTGGCCCGGAAAAGTATTGCCGCGAAATATCAGTTACCCCCAATGGCGTTTTGGATCAGACGCCTTACGACCTCAAGAAGCGCCTGGCTTACATCGAGACCAATACGGCGAACCACATCGTACCCAATCACGAAATCCAGATGGTCATGCACTACGCTTCCAACGGCGTGCGCAATGGCCACTTGTTTGTTTTTTACAACAAAAAAGATGAAAAAAAGGGCAACTTAAAGCCATTGGAATTGCTTCGGGAAAGCACCCCCTATCAAGAGGGCATTATTTCTTCAGGAACAGTGCCATCTATCATAGAAAAACGCTTATTAGGCGGTGCTAAAGTAGGGGTGCGTAATTTGTACAACGAATTTGAAGACGTGTTGGCTTATCGGGTAGAAGGCATTCCTTCCGGTGGTCAACAAAGGCTATTTCTTGGCTTCCAGGCCAATGCGGGTCTAACCAAGTTCCAGGATAAAGATATTGATTTGACCGTTACCCTGGTATGGGCACCGGATAGTGAAAATTTCGATCCCAAAAAAAATCGCTACGACCACACGATGCAAATCCTGTCGGTTCACGATCCCAACCGGGTTAAAGTAAAGCCTAATGTGGCCTACTACCGCAAAAATTATCCCAAGACCATCAACTACCACGTCGATTTCCAAAACACTGCCAAAGGCCGGGTAAAAGACGTGCGCGTAGCTTTTGAATTGGATAAGAGCCTGGATGTACAATCGGCCACGATGACTGGCCTAGATATTGACATGGGTGCCTGCCCTACACCTTACCGCCGGGATACATTTATACCTTGTTATGAAATAAAAAAGGTGGACAAACCCATCGCGGATTCTCTGATTTTTGTATTCCACAACATCGACTTAGAAGGCCGACGCGGCTTCCTGCGCAGCAACAAATTTACCAAAGCGGGCTTTGATTTTCGACTCAAATCGCGGGATGAAAAAGTAGGCTCGACTCCCCTGAAAGCCAATATCATCTTTCAAGAAGTAAAGCCCATTGAAACCAATACGGCCAGGCTTCGCTGGCGACACCAAACGCTTTTTTTGCGCCCTGGACTATCCTTGCTGCCTAGCATCAACGGATTTGAGGACATAGCTGAGGGTATCGATCAGCAATTGAATATCGGTATTGGTTATCAAAATACGCCCATTACCACCGGAAAGGCCTATGGTGGGGAATTGAGTTATACCACTTTTCATTTTGGCCGAACCTTGAGCGACGTTTATGCTGGAGCCGAAGAAAATGGTTTTCCAGAGGGAACCTTGCTGATTGCCGAAGAAAAAGCCCATATCCAATACCTCGAAGCTAAGGCATGGTTGGGCTATCAAGTACACAGTTGGTTGCGCGGCTATGCTGGTCTGGGCTTAAGCTTACCGCTTAGCGGGCGGGTGGATGTCAAAACCCGACTCGCCGATGCTGAGAATACTTATACCATCCTGGAAAGTGAGGATGAAGCCAGTTTTGGGCTGCTGAAATCCAGAGAACCTCTCTCTGTTTTTAAGGGAGAAACCGAACTCGCCAATTCTTTTGGTATCACTGGTCAGTTGGGTGTTGAGTTGGGCATCATGGATGTGGCATCTCTAGGCGTAGGTCGGGAATACCGCTTCTTCCCTGTTTTTTACCACAAAGAATGCGCTACGATAGCCTCTTGGCAGGTCTTCATCCGTTTCCAGTTCATGACCTGGGCCAGCAAAAACTAATTCCTTTTTACGTTTCTAAAATCCAAAATAGCATGAAAAAGTATCTCTTCATAAGTTTGTTGTCCCTCGGCCTGTATGCCTGCAATTGCGATGAAACTGCCCCGATTGTGGAAGAAGCCGATCTACCCGAAGATGTTTTTGTGGTGACAGAAGTGGACGAGCGCACAGGCGTAATCATGGATGGCAATCAGATTATTTTCACTTTTCAATACATCCTCATCCGCTTTAATAAAACGGTGAACCCGGAATGTGTTATTCCAGGAGAAAACCTGATCCTCAACGGCGAAAATTTTTCTAACAACAGCGAGTTTGTCGTTGCCGGTGATTCTATCACCATCAGTTGTGGCAATTATTCCTGCAACAACTTGAGTAGCTGCTCTGTAAGTGTGGAGTTAAAAGGCGATGGCCAATCGGCCATTTGCAGCATGGATGGCGATGCCCTGGACGGCGACCGGGATGGAAAAGCTGGCGGGTTTTATGCGCAGGAGATAGGCGTTAGCCTTTGTTCCAATAGCACTTTTAAAGTAGTGGAAGTGGTGCCTGAAATGTATCAAGATTCGGCTAATTTATTCAAGCCCGTCATCACTTTCAATGAGCCGGTGGATTTAAGCACAGTCGTTATGGATCAAACTATCTTACTGAGTCAAAACGGCATGATTTTGCCATTAGCAGACTTTAAAGCAAATGAAGACAATACCATCATTACAATAGAAGCCATTCCTTTAGAGTTTTGCGACTTTATGCCAGATTGCGTATTCCAACTTATTGTACGAGAAAGTGTTAGAAGTCAATTGGGCAAGTTTTTGGATGGCGACTGCAATGGAGAGGAGTTTGGAGACTTCATTAAGGTTTACACCATTATTGGCTAACAGGGTAAACCCTAAACTTCAGCCTTCACGCAAACACCTCCTTGAGGTCAATGGCCAATTCGGGAAAAATATGCGGGCGGAGTTGATCCTCTTCCGTAGCAGGTGCCAGGCCGTAGTACTGCCCTGCCTCATTGAGCACATAAGGAAGTACAATTTTTTCTGCGGGATTGACCAGCCAGTACTCGCGCACGCCAGCTTCTTCATAAGCCTGGAATTTTTCGCGCATTTCCAAACGGCTATTGCCCGGCGACAGGATTTCAATGACCCAGTCGGGCGCGCCGTTGCAGCCCTGTTCGTCAAGCTTGCTCTCCTCGCAAATGACACAAAGGTCGGGTTGTACCACAGTCGTATCGCGGCCTTTTTTGTCCCGTACCGGGAGACGCACGTCGAAGGGAGCGGCGCAAACCACACAGGGTTGTTGATGGAAAAAACTCAGCAATTTGAAATTTAATGCTTGTGAAGCCCGCTGATGTGCCATGTTCGGCGCCGGACTCATTTTAAAAATACGGCCTTTGATTAGTTCTACCCGTTCTTGAAACCGCCACTTCAGGTAATCGGAATAAGAATAATGGCCTTCCGGGTCGAGGTCGGAAAAATTGGTGACAATATTGGGAAGCGCAGCGGTATTCATTTAGGACAAGCGTTTGTACAAAAATAAGCGTTTTGCAACGCAATTGCAAATGGGCTTCACGCAAACACCTCCTTGAGGTCAATGGCCAATTCGGGAAAAATATGCGGGC
>CALMIR010000037.1 GCA_937864265.1 uncultured Saprospirales bacterium
TTTGAGAAAATTGGAGAAAAAGAATAGCAGTATGAAAACATGGATGTTCTTCCTGTTGTTTGGGATGATGATTGTAGGTCGTACGCATGGCCAGGCCCCAGAAGGGCGCATGGAAGCGGCCATACAAGCCTACCAGCAAAAGAACTACGAAGCGGCCATCGCGATTTATGAATCGCTACTCCAGCAACAATACCATTCCGAAGCCCTTTACTACAATCTGGGCAATTGTTATTACCGCACAGGGAAACTAGCTGCCTGCATCCTCCATTACGAGCGCGCCCTGCTGCTCGATCCCAACGACAAAGACATCCTGGCCAACCTGGAACTCGCCCGCCAGCAATTGCAAAATCCCGGTATAAAAATTCCACAATCGGCCATCACCAAGTGGTGGTTTTCGGCTCAAAACTTACTTTCCGCTGCTGCCTGGGGGGCAATAGGCATTTTGCTGCTGTGGCTGCTCGCCGGAGGAATCTGGTTGTGGTGGAACGCCCAAAGCCGCCGTTGGCGCAAAATAGGTTTCATAAGCGCTGTAATTGCGCTGTTCCTTTGCTTGTTCCCTTTCACTTGGGCTTTTGCCCGCCACCAAGCCGAAACCGGGCAGCATTATGCCATACTGATGAGCCAGGAAAGCCCGCTGCGCGCTGCCCCGGAAGCAGAAAGCCAAGCGGTGCAAGCCCTATACGAAGGCATCAAAGTTAAAATACTCGACCAAATCGGGGCCTGGTATAAAGTGCGCCTGGAAGATACTACGGAGGGCTGGCTGCCTATGGATGTGGTGACGAGGATTTGAGGTGGGCGTCATTCTTCCTGCTATTTAAATACATGAATCAATTCCACCTGCAAAGCTCCGTTCCCTGCCTTCAAATAGACAAAGAACACGCCATTTTCCAGCGAGGTGGTTTCAGCCGCAGGGTGTTTTTGCCCAACTTGAAACACAAACTGAGCATTAGCCCCCTGGGTTTTCAGGAAGGTATTCAGTGCCGCCCGGTCAAAAGTGAACAAGATCCAGGGATAGTTTTCTTCATTGGGTGGATTGACACCGTCATTAGTGACTACAGTGCCCTGGAAACTGTTGATTTGGGCGGATACCTGGATGGTTAAAAACATTGCAAAAATATTATTTTGCAATAGGCGGGGTAAGCCAAATTTTTGTCTTCATAGCTTTAATGTTTTGATTGTGACGAATATAAAATCGCTGTAAAATAATGTTTTTTTAATAAAGCAATGTACGGAAACGTTTTTTTAAGAGAAAATACCACGACCCTGGTACGATCTGTTTTGAACGACTTTTAAAATTAACCCGAATGGCATGCCTGGGCTGTGGGGTAATAGAGATAGGCAAAAAGTTAAAATATAAAAATATCTAAATAATTATATATATTTGCGGCAGCAACGCTGAGCAAAAGCACAAAGGGGCGGGAGCGGTTCGGATAAGCGGAGTCGAATCGGCCCTTAGAGTAGCTCCAAAACAGGGGCAATACTTTCCATCAAGTATAATTGGTCAAAAAGCAAAATTTGCATTAGCTTTGCAGCCCGAACGAAAAGCCTATATTTTTGGGGTCGATTTCGTGCAGTTTACAGGCAACCCGAAGTTGCTCTAATAACCATAACTTTTTAACAATAACAAAATCATGGGTCAAACAATTACTTATGCAATACCCGTATTTGGCGTGCTGGCACTTATATACATGGCCTGGCGTTCTTCCTGGGTAAGCAAACAGGATGCAGGCACAGATCGTATGAAGCGCATAGCTGAAAGTATTTCAGGAGGCGCCATGGCATTCCTGAAAGCGGAATATCGCGTTTTGGCTATTTTTGTAGTAGCCGTAGCTGTTTTGCTGGCTGTTTCTGCCGATCCTAAGGCTTCCTCTTCTCTGGTAGCCGTTTCTTTTGTATTGGGTGCTGTTTGCTCTGCCCTGGCGGGCTTCTTTGGCATGCGCATCGCCACCAAAGCCAACGTGCGTACCACCAATGCGGCGCGTACCGGACTGGGCAAAGCACTGGAAGTCGCCTTTGCCGGAGGTTCTGTGATGGGACTGGGTGTCGTTGGATTGGGTGTATTGGGCTTGGGTACCCTGTTTCTGGTATATAGCAATCTATTTGGCACCGACTCGGCGGAGAACGTTACCCGTGTGGTTACTGTTCTGACGGGCTTTTCTTTTGGCGCTTCATCCATCGCGCTCTTTGCCAGAGTAGGTGGCGGTATTTATACCAAAGCGGCTGACGTAGGCGCCGACTTGGTAGGAAAGGTAGAAGCCGGTATTCCTGAAGACCACCCGCTGAACCCCGCCACCATTGCCGATAACGTAGGCGATAACGTGGGCGACGTAGCTGGTATGGGTGCAGACTTGTTTGAATCATATGTAGGTTCTATCATCGGTACGATGGTACTCGGCGCAGCCTTCATCGGCATGGCTGGTTTTGAGAATACCAATGACTTTGGCGGTATGAACGCCGTATTGCTGCCGCTTTTGCTGGCGGGTGTGGGTATAGTTACCTCTATCATCGGTACATTCTTTGTACGGGTGGCAGAAGGAGGCGATCCGCAGAAAGCCTTGAACCGGGGTGAATTGTTTTCCAGCGCTTTGATGCTGGCTGCTACTTTCGGGATCGTGCGCTGGATGTTGCCCGATAGTTGGTCTTTTGGAGGAGAGGTTTATTCTGATATGGGTGTATTTTATGCGGTGATCTTTGGTTTGGTGGCTGGTTTGGCCATCGGCTACATCACCGAGTTTTATACTGGTACAGGTACCAAGCCTGTAAAAGGCATCGTGAATCAGTCCATCACAGGTAGCGCTACCAACATCATTGCTGGTTTGGGTGTGGGTATGCAGTCCACTGCATTGCCTATCGTTGTTTTGTCGGCAGCCATTATTGGCGCATATGAATTTGCTGGCTTGTACGGTATCGCTATTGCGGCGGTAGGTATGCTTTCCAATACAGGTATTCAGTTGGCCGTGGATGCTTATGGCCCCATTTCAGATAATGCAGGCGGTATTGCCGAGATGAGCGAGCTGCCCAAAGAAGTGCGCAAGCGCACCGATAAGTTGGATGCCGTAGGTAACACTACCGCCGCTATCGGCAAAGGCTTTGCGATCGGCTCTGCTGCGTTGACTGCCTTGGCCTTGTTTGCTGCCTTTATGACTACGGCAGGTATCGACACCATCAATATTGCGCAACCCAAGGTAATGGCGGGCTTGCTGCTGGGTGGTATGTTGCCCTTCCTGTTCAGCGCCTTGTCAATGGGTGCAGTAGGTCGTGCTGCTATGGATATGATCCAGGAGGTACGCCGCCAGTTCAAAAACATCCCTGAATTGAAGGCCGCCCTGGAAATGATGAAGAAAAACGACGGGAAAGACTTCGAAGAGTGGAGTGCTGCCGATCAGAAAGTATTTCACGCTGCTGATGGCAAAGCCGAATACAGCAAGTGCGTGGAAATTTCAACCAAAGCTTCTATCCGCGAAATGATCCTGCCGGGCTTGATCGCTGTGCTTTCACCCGTACTAGTCGGTTTCACCGGAGGGGCTGAGATGTTGGGCGGTCTGCTGGCTGGTGTAACGGTAACAGGCGTTCTGATGGCCATTTTCCAATCGAACGCTGGTGGCGCTTGGGACAACGCCAAGAAGATGTTTGAAGAAGGCGTGGATATTCAGGGCCAGATTTATTACAAAGGTTCTGATCCGCACAAAGCAGCGGTAGTAGGGGATACGGTTGGCGATCCTTTCAAAGACACATCAGGACCTTCCCTCAATATCTTGTTGAAATTGATGTCGGTGGTAGCGTTGGTGATTGCGCCGCTGTTGTAATAAAAAAGACTCTTAGGCAATCCTTGTGTGAAGCAAGACTTGTCGAAGAAGGAAAAAATAAACATCAAGTCATCCCGAATTTTGCACCTTACTAAAGGCAAAGTTCGGGATGCTTTTTTTGGGCAGTTCCCCTATAAAATATAGATCAGAAGAATATTGTTTGAATGGGCAGGAAACTTGAAAAAAAGCCCCGTATAAGCCCCGCCTGAAACCACGCCTTCGTCGTGGCGCGGCCTGAAACTAGCCCGTCTTCTCCCGCGTTTTTCGCGGAATCAGCCGGGTAAAAAACCACCCGCCTCCCACTTTCAGCGGAATTCGCCCGCCCGGCCCGCCCGACCGGATCAATCCGGGCGGGACGACTCCGGATCGGACGGGGGCAGAGAAACTAGAAACTAGAAACCCAGCCTCGCTTTCGCCCCGCCTGAGACTTGCTGCATCATCAATAATCCAACAACGCGGCCATCGCCTGCTGTACTTTAGCTGCGGAAAGCACCATGGTTTTTTCCAGCGTTTCGTTGAGCGGAATAGCGGGCAGGTTTTCAGAGCCGATCGTCCGTACCGGCGCATCGAGGTATTCAAAACAATGCTCCTGGATGCGGGCTGCCAGGCTTTGAGCAAAAGTATTGCTGACCGGTTCTTCCGTCACCACCAATGCCCGGTTGTGGGTTTTTACAGCAGTGAACACCGCCGCTTCATCGAGTGGAAACAAGGTTCGCAGGTCGATGATTGCTACCCTTCCGGGAAATGCTTTGGCGGCTTCTAAAGCCCAATAAACCCCCATTCCATAGGTGATGACCGCTAAGGAGGATTCCTTTTCGATAAGCGCTGCATCGGCTTCCAAAGCAGTTCGGGCTTTGCCGAAAGGCAGCACATAGTCTTTATCGGGCAAAATGGTTTTGGCGCCTTCCGTTCCTTTTACTTTCGACCAATACAAGCCTTTGTGTTCCAGCATAATGACAGGATTGGGATCGTAATAGGCCGCTTTCATCAAGCCTTTTAAGTCGGCTCCATTGCTGGGATAGGCAATTTTTATGCCCTTGATATTGGTCAATACAGACTCTACGCTAGTGGAGTGGAAGGGGCCGCCACCGCCATAAGCGCCTATGGGCACCCGGATGATGCAACCGACCGGCCATTTGCCATTCGACAAATAACTGGAGCGGCTCACTTCGGTAAACAGTTGATTCAGCCCAGGCCAGATGTAATCGGCAAACTGTACTTCGACAATGGGCTTCAGCCCTGCTGCCGACATGCCCACCGTGCTGCCTATAATGAAAGCTTCCTGAATGGGCGTATTGAACACCCGATCGTCGCCAAATTTTTCAGCCAAAGTAGCCGCTTCGCGAAAAACACCGCCCAAACGCCGCCCCACGTCCTGGCCGTAAAGCAAACACTCTGGGTGTTCCTGTAGTAACTCCTCTACGGCAAACAGGGCGCAGTCCACCATGATTTTAGCAGGACTGCCTGCTGGTGCGCGTTGGCCTTGCTCTTGCAGGATAGGCGTAGGCGCAAAATCGTGTAAATACAGATCTTCGGGTCGGGGGTCTTCCGCTTGGCGGGCTGCTTCAAAGTCTTGTACTACCAAAAGCCGGGCTTCTGCCTCGATCTGATCCATTTCTTCGGGGGAGAGCACCCCTTCATCTTCCAGGTAGTTCCGAAAAATAGGGTAGGGATCGCGCTTGGCGTGTTCCTCCAGATCGTCGCGGTAAGTTTCTTTTCTAACCCCGGAGGTATGGTGGTTGAGCAAGGGCACATCAGCGCGAACCAGAAAAGGTCGCCGTTCCCGCCGTACCGTTTGAATGACCTTTTGCATGGTGGTATAGCAGGATGAAAAGTCGCTGCCGTCCACCTCAACGGCTTCTAGTCCGACAAATCCAGCCGCATATTCCGCCGCATTTTGAGCGCGAACCTCATCGGCGCTGGCCGAAATATCCCAGCCGTTGTCCTCTACGAGAAAGATAATAGGCAGTTGTTTTAGGGCTGCCATCTGAAAAGCTTCGGCTACTTCCCCTTCGGTCACAGAGGCATCGCCCAGGGTACAGACGACCAGGGGTTTTGGGTCGGTCGCTGTTTCGGGGAAGCCTTGTTTTTCTTTGTATTGTAGGCCAAGAGCTATTCCCGTAGCAGGTATGGCTTGCATGCCGGTAGCGGAGGACTGATGGGGGATTTTGGGCTTGTCCTCGTCCTTTAGGCTGGGGTGGCAATAGTAAGTACGCCCTCCTGAGAAGGGGTCATCCCTTTTGGTCATCAACTGCAACATCAACTCATAAGGGCGCATGCCAATACCCAATAACATGGCATCATCCCGGTAGTAAGGGCACAAAAAATCCTGGGGCAACAATTGCATACTCACTGCTAGTTGAATGGCCTCATGACCGCGAGAAGTAGCATGCACATATTTTGAGACAAAGCGCATATTGGCTTCATAAATATCGGTCATGGCTTTCGCCGTAGCCATCAAGCGGAAAGCGTGCTTCAAGGTTGACGCGGATAGGGCTTTTTTGGACATGGTAGATGAAGGCATGATATTTATTCGTCTTGAGGAAATTCCGGTAGATGATGTAAGTTATTGATAAAGCGGTCGTTATTATAGGGCTGGTTGTCTTTGACAGTATGAAAAAATTCGACGGCGATGCACTGGGCGATCAAAAGCTTGGCATCCGATTCACTGTAGCCCAAATCTTTTAGCCGATCCAGGGTTTGTCTGGTTTCAGGCGGCTGGTTGTTTTGCAACTGGTCTTCGACCGCTTGCAAAAACTGTTGTTTGACGATTTCAGGATTCATAGGTGTTTTTCCGAATAGACCCACATGTGGGTATAGGTTATTGAAAATGAGTGACTATTCCAATCGGGTATTCACAAAATAGGCAAATGCCAGGGTAAAAAGAGGGAAATCGTTCCGGAAGTAGCGCAAAGTTAATCAAATCAAGCGTCTTTTTGTTTAAACTGGGCAATTGCTTTCCGGGTAAAATCGGAAAGCACCAATTGACCACTGATGGCTGCCCGTTCTTCGAGCAACAAATCCCAATGTTCGGTGCCCTGCCAGCAAGCTTGCTTGAGTTGTTTCATGGCTTCTGGTGAAAAAGCAGCCAATCGGCCAGCCAAGTCAGCAACGTAGGCATCAACTTGTTCGACCGTTTCAAAAACTTCATTGAATAAGCCCTTCTGCTTGGCCCATTCAGCAGTTTGCCATTCCGTAGCATTGATGGCTAAGTGGCTCATCGCCGCTGTACCCATTTTGCGCTCCACGGCAGGCCCTACGACAAAGGGACCGATGCCAATCGCCAATTCGCTGAGTTTTACAGAAGCCCATTTGCTGGCAATGCAGTAGTCCACTGCCGCACAAAGGCCGACGCCACCGCCCACCGCTTTTCCTTGCACCCGGCCAATGACAAACTTGGGGCACTTGCGCAAAGCATTGATCACCTTTGCAAAACCCATGAAGAATTGTTTCCCCTGCTCGAAGTTTTGAATGGCCGCCAATTCATCAAAACTGGCACCTGCGCAAAAAGTGCGATCGCCTGCGCTTTGGAGAATGATTACTTTGGCGGCTTCATCCATGCCCAACTGCTCGATGGCCTCCACAAGGCGTTGCAATTGCTGACTGGGAAAAGCATTTTGGGCAGGATGGGAAAAAGTGATCGTTCCTACACCTAGGCGCACTTCTGATACCACTTCACCAAGTAATATTTTGTTTTCTGGCATTGTGAGTCGTTTTTTCCATATTTTTGTCGGTGTAAAGGTATGATTTTTGTAGTTATCCGACAACATCGAGTTATCCAATAACTATTTCCATTTTCCTAAAGCAACAAAAAACGGCCTTTCTCGTTTTTGAAACGACAAACAAAACATACATGAAGCATCTGTTTTACTTATTGCTGCTGTTTTTCAGTATCTCATTGCGCGCGCAGATAGAAGTTCCCATTCGGGAAAACAAATTTTTACAAGCTCATTACCTGCAAAAGGGTGAACCCGTTGAGTCATTGCCAGGGCATGGCAACCGCGCGCCGGCATGCGATGTGGAAAAAGACGCTTACACTTATGTGGAAGCAGGGGATTTGCGCAGTTTTTTGATAAGCATAGATACAACGGGGCTGGATACTTTGCCGGGTGTACTGACTTGCCTGAATTGCCAGGACAACCCCATTGGCCCAGCAGTAATAGAAGATGGATTGTTTAAAATAGAGGTCAACGCCGATGTGTTGGGCCTGTATTGGAATTTTGAGTTTTCGTTTTGCAATGAAAATGGCTGCAACGAAGGCAACCTGCCCTTGATCGCTCGCCGGAAGACCAAGAACTATACTATTCCGCCTATTTCAATTGGCCAGGAAGAACGCCAATTGTTTATGGCCGATGCCTCCCTATTGGAAGGCCCCGTGGTATGCAATCAACTGCTCGATGCTGCCGATAATTACGAAGGGCGCGACCAACGCTTTTATTTCAGCACTTATGAGCGGGTGGATAGCCAATTTTACTATGCCTCCAGCCGATACAGGGGCACCGATTTGATTCATTTGGTCTTGTGCGATACCTTTGCCATTTGTGATACCTTTACCTATGCCTTTCAAATTGATGTCGATCCGTTGTCTTTTGACAATTCGCAATCCGCCTTTTTCGATGATTTTTCCTATGCAGGCCCAGAAACGGCCAAATACCTTTGGCTGGACAGCGATACTTATGTCAATACCAGCTTTGGCGTGAATCCGCCTAGTGTAGGTGTCGCTACTTTTGATGGATTGGATCCCAGGGGCAGGCCCTATGGCGAGGATTATGGCATAGCAGATCGATTGACCTCTACTTATATCGATCTTTCTGACTACAACGATGAGTTGTACCTTTCTTTTTGGTATCAGCGCAAGGGCCTGGGAGATCGCCCAGAAACGGAGGATTCCCTAATGGTTGAATTTCGCAGTGCTAGCGGCCAATGGATATTGACTTATTTCCTAAATGGCGATATTTCCGGTGGCCAGTCGGAGCCGGAAAGTTTTCAATTTATATCCATTCAGGTGCCGGATAATTATCACCATGACGCTTTCCAGTTTCGGGTTTCTAATTTTAGTGACCGAAGCGGGATGATTGATATTTGGAATGTGGATTACATTCAGTTGGGGCGTTTTGCCAATAGCTCCCTACTCAACGATGTGGCTTTCACCGCTTTGCCCAATACTATTTTGTCGCCCTATAGCAGTATGCCCTGGAAGCATTTTATCGGCCAGGAAGCGACACAACTGAGGTCAGCTATTGAAGTGGGGATTTGGAACCACGCCACAGAGACGCTCAACGCCTCGCCTTCTTCTGTCAGTGTTCAGGAGTTGAATACCGGACAGTTTTTGTTCAATGAAGAGTTGTTCAACGGCAGTGAGCGGAATATACCGGCAGGTTTGCCTATTGTAAAAAATTACGGATTAGAAGGAGATCCCAATTTTCCACCAGCACCTTACAGTGACTTGGTTGCGGGCATGCAAAATGCCGTTTTCGAACAAGAAGATGTCCTTCTTTTTGAAATGAAATACACCCTGGAAAACAATACCCAACTTACGGGCGCCGATTATGCGGGCATTTCCCTCAACGATACAGTAAGGAACATCACCGTTTTTTCCGACTATTTTGCCTATGACGATGGCTCCGCCGAAGCAGGGATCGTTGTACAGGAAAATGACCAGTTGGCCGTCCGATTCACGGCTGTCCAGCAAGATACTTTACAAGGCATTCGCCTCCATTTTCCGCATCTGATCAGCAATTATGAAAACCAGGCCATGCACTTGAAGGTATGGATAGGTGAGTTGGACAATGAACCTGAGTTTACGATGTTCGATGTGCGGCCTTACTATGCGGATAATGCTTTTGATACCTTGCAAGGCTTCACGACTTATCCATTGATAGACGCGGATGGGAATCCCGCCATTGTAATGATCCCTCCAGGCGACTTTTTTGTAGGTTGGGACCAGGAGTCTTCCTGTTTTTTTGATGAGTGCATTGCTGTTGGATTGGACAGAAACTCAACGGAAGGTAAAAACGCCACTTTTTTCAATAACAACAATACCATCTGGACGCCCCTATCGGCAGCATTTCCGGCCAGTTCGGTGATGATACGCCCAGTCATGGGCAGTGAACGCCCTGGTGCAACGATTATCCAAGAGCCGGATGAAACGGCATCTCCAGTTCGTATTTTTCCCAATCCAAGCCAGGGTTGGTTGAAGTTTGATTTGGAAACGGGCGGGTATGAAGATTATGAGTTACGCCTTATTAATATGGTAGGTCAGGTAGTGTATTCTGGCATGATGCGACCCGAATTGTCCATCCATCACCTCGAAAATGGTATTTATATGCTGGGTATATTGGATAAACGAAATAAACACTATACCTTTCAGCGCATTATTTTGCAAAGTGGAAATTAAGCGATCCCCCTTTTGAACTTCGTTTCCTCAATCAAATCTTGTGAAAAAGAACGCTATGGATATCAATGCCCGCGAATTAAAAGCCAAGTTGGATAACAACGAGGACTTTGTACTGATCGATGTTCGCGAACCTTATGAGCACGACGAATTCAACGTTGGAGGCCAGCTTATCCCTTTGGGTAGCCTGCCCCATCAGATGGAGGCGTTAAAAAAACACCAAAACTCAGAGGTGGTGGTCTATTGCCGCAGTGGTAATCGCAGTGGCTCGGCCAAAGATTTTCTTCAGAAGAATGGTTTCAGCAACGTGCGCAACCTCACTGGGGGCATGATGGGCTGGATAGCAGAGTTTGGTGCGGATTAAGCGGCAAGTGGCACATGTTATTGATAGATACGCATACCCATCTGTATTTACCCGATTTTGAACAAGATCGGGCAGCAATGATCAACCGAGCTGTGGAAGCGGGGGTAGGGCGATTTTATCTGCCCAATATCGATAGCGGTTCCATTGCCGAAATGCTGCAATTGGAAAGTCTTTTTCCCGGACGCTGTTACCCCATGATGGGTTTGCATCCCTGTTCCGTCAAGGAAAATTATGAAGAAGAACTGGCCATTGTGAGAACTTGGCTCGATGCGCGTCCTTTCTGTGCCATCGGAGAAATAGGGATCGACTTGTACTGGGATAAAACCTTCCTCTCCTTTCAGCAAGAAGCTTTTTTCCGGCAGGCGAAGTGGGCCAAAGAGCTGGGCATTCCCATTGTTATCCATTCCCGCGATGCGACCGAGTTGGTCATTGAGTTATTAGAACAAATACCAGTAGCAGCGCGTCCGAAAGGTGTGTTTCATTGTTTTTCTGGCACAGAGGCACAAGCCCACCAGGTCATCGAACTGGGCTTTTATTTAGGCATCGGCGGGGTACTCACTTTTAAAAAAGCCGGGTTGGATCAGGTGGTGAGAGCTATATCACTAGACTGGCTGGTGTTGGAAACCGATTCCCCCTATCTAGCACCTGTCCCATACCGGGGCAAGCGCAATGAAAGTGCCTATGTGCGGCTGGTCGCTCAAAAACTGGCCGAATTAAAAGAAATACCTTTAGAAGCAGTTGCTGCCCAAACTTCGGCCAATGCCATTAAATTATTCCACCCTGTACATCCTTGACGAGCAAAAGAGCATCTCTTAATAAGAGGAAAAGCCATTTGTACGGCAGAAAAAGCATAAAATTTTGAATTGTTATATCTTTTTTGAATTTTTGTGTCCGGCTTTATAGTAAAACTGAGCTTAATCTTTATATTTGCTCAGCTTCTTATAAGAGCTATTTAATCTGGAGAGGTGCTCGAGTGGTTGAAGAGGCACGCCTGGAAAGCGTGTATTCTGGAGACAGGATCGCGGGTTCGAATCCCGCTCTCTCCGCTAAACATTAACTTTAAAACAATCGTAAAACCTTATCTACTATGCGAAATTTATTGGCACTTTTGCTGGCATTTGGACTAATGGTTATTTCCGGCAATTTCGTATATGCTCAAGATGGCGAGTCTCAAGAACAAGCGACAGACACGACTGCATCAACTGAACAAGCTCCGGCCGAAGAACCGCAGCCTGAAGCTGAAGCAACACCCGTTGCTTCAGGCGATGAAGATGAAGGCGAGGCTCCTGGTGGCTTCCAAGTTTTGAAAAAGTACTTCATCGATGGTGACTGGCGCTTCATGAGCTTCGTATTGGTGTGTATGATTTTGGGCTTGGCGTTCTGTATTGAGCGTATCATTACCCTGAACATTGCTACAACCAACACAGACAAGCTGCTTTCTCGAATTGATGACCAACTAAAGACCGGCGACGTACAAGGTGCCATGGAGGTTTGCAAGTCAACACCTGGCCCAACCGCTAGCGTTCTTTACGAAGGTCTGCGCAGTGCTTCACAAGGCCCAGAGGCCGTTGAAAAAGCAATTGTTTCTTACGGTAGCGTCCAAATGGGTCTTTTGGAAAAAGGCTTGGTATGGATTGCCCTTTTCATCGCTATTGCACCGATGCTCGGGTTCATGGGAACGGTAATTGGTATGATTCAGGCCTTCGACCGTATCCAAGCAGTGGGTGACCTTTCTCCATCCGTTGTGGCTGGTGGTATCAAGGTGGCTCTTTTGACCACGGTATTCGGTCTGGTAGTAGCCATTATCCTGCAGATTTTCTACAACTACATCGTTAGTAAAATCGACGGAATTGTCAACAAAATGGAAGATGCTTCCATCGCTTTGGTTGACATCATGGCTGCTAACAACATATTCAAAAAATAAGCGAAACTGAAGAAACATGTATAAATTTTTAACCAAAAACGGTCAGGCATTGGCCTTTGGGCTGGGGGTAGTAGTTACTATTATCTTCATGCTGATCGTTTTTTCCGGTGTAAGCGAATTTTCTACATTGCCCATTGAAGAGCAAGCCAAATCCAATATCTTCAACTTCGGATTGGTTGCAGCCTTGGCACTCACTGTTCTGACAGTGGCAGCCTTGGTTGTGTTTGGCCTTCTACAAGTAGTGGGTGATGTAAAAGGTTCCTTAAAGGGCTTGATTGGCTTTGGCGCTTTGGTCATTGTTGCCATCATTGCTTATGCTACTGCAAGTACAGAGGTATCGCCTTATATACAAGGTGCGATCGATTCATTTACTGGATCCGGTAACAGCTTTACCGATGGTAACTTGAAATTCATCACGGCCAGCATTACTGTAGCTGCAATCGTGACGATATTAGCAGCCGTTACCTTTGTGGGATCGGAAATCCGTAACTTCTTTAAATAATCATTCATTATGGGAAAGACCCGTGCAAAAGACAGAATGAGCACTGAAATCAACGCCAGTTCTATGGCGGATATCGCTTTCTTGCTGCTCATCTTCTTCCTTGTTACTACGACCATTGTAGAAGATAAGGGGATCACTGTAAAGTTGCCGCCATGGTCTGAAGAAGAACCGGATATTACCCAGTTGAAGTCGCGCAACGTATTCTCCGTATTGGTGAATGCTCAAGACCAACTGCTGGTTCGTGGAGAAATCATGCGGGTAGCTGAATTAAGGGAGAGTGCTAAAACGTTCATTGGCAACCCTTATAATGCACCCAATATGGCAGAGTCGCCCTCTAAAGCGATCATTTCTCTGAAAAACGACCGGGGTACCAGCTATGGCGCTTACCTGAAAGTATATAACGAACTCAAAGCCGCCTATACAGAGCTTTGGGACGAACTGAGCCAACGCAAATATGGAGTTCCTTATAGCGATGATATGCCTTTCGCTTATAAGAAGGCCATTCGCGATGAAATTCCTTTTGTATTATCGGAAGCTGAACCGACTAGTTTCGGTGAAGAATAATCTGTTGTCGAATTACTACCAGTTGATTATTTCTTCACGCTAAAAACTAAAACTGAGAAAAATGTCAAAATTTCAAAAAAAACGCGGTAAAACAGCTCCGGCTATTTCTACAGCTTCGCTTCCAGACATCGTGTTCATGTTGTTGTTCTTCTTCATGGTAGTAACCGTATTGAGGGACTCCGAACTGAAAGTACAAGTGTCAACGCCTTACGCAACAGAGTTGACCAAACTGGAAGAGAAGTCGCTGGTGAACTACCTGTATATTGGAAGACCTACACAGCAATACCAGCAATTGTATGGCACAAAGCCGCGCCTACAATTGGGCGATAAGTTTGCTAATGTCAATGAGATACCACTTTTTCTGGAAAAACATAAGGTCAAAGTACCGGAAAGCCGTCACGGTCAAATCACTTCTTCCCTACGGGTGGATGGTGAAGTGACGATGGGTATTGTGCAAGACGTGAAAACAGAACTGCGCAAGTCCAACCAGTTGAAAGTGAATTATTCGGCCAAAAAGGATGCAAGCCTGATTGAATAGCAGGTTTTGATTTGGTCTATTAAAAGCCTCCAGTAATGCACTGGAGGCTTTTTTTGTACCTGCACAGGCCAATTAAGTCGTTTAAATTATCCGAACTATTATGCAAAAGTGTCGGCGTGAGCCCAAAGTCACACTACAACCCCTGCTCAAAGCGATCGAGCTAGGACGCACACCACCCGATCGTTCCAGCGGAACGGTATCTCTGTTGCCCCGATATAGCCCAGACCGCGCGCTACAGCGTAGCGCTATCTTAACGGCTCAAATTCAAGTACAAAACAGCACAAATGGGTTACATTTCCACAATTTAGCGGGGCACTCGAAGTGACCCGCTAAAGATGGCTTGTCAGCTCCAAGTGATTTGTCAAAGAATCAAAAATATTCCTTTCCTATGCAGCACTGCAAAATCGGGAAGCACAAAGGCTTTTTTGTTCTCTTTCCATTCCTACG
>CALMIR010000038.1 GCA_937864265.1 uncultured Saprospirales bacterium
GCTAACTTTTACAAATTAGCGGGGATTTTTTTAAAAAGGGCATGGGACCCAACGGCCCGGCTATGCGTAGTGCGGGTTTTCAAGGCACTTCACTGTCCGTTTACCGATAAGTTTATTAAATGATTTAACTTTCAAATTACCACCAAACCCCGCATTACGTATAGGTTTTGTTGTGTGCCCGTGCTTTATTTTTTCTTTCTGTCCGTGCGGTGGGGCAGACACACTCTTTGACAAGCTTTGGATTGAGCGGTGGCTCGTGGGGCTTGGCAATGTGTGTGGCTGTGAAGCGAGGGCTTTATGTCGCAAAGTTTCTGTCATTAAGCCACTTTTTGTTTGTACAGATGTTCCTGAAATTCTACAAATAGTCTGCTGATGTTTGCCACGTCTCCTAATATTTCTTTTGCGTCTTCCAAGGATTGATACTTGTTTGTCAGCAAGATTGGAAGTTTCTCCTGGTCGAGTTCGTCCACGCCTGTGTCAACGTACTTGCTCAATACGAAGGCGATAAATTCTCTTTGTTTGTCGTTGAGTAAGGCGAAGATGGTCGCTTCGGCTGCTTTGGCTCTCGCTTCTCTTGTCATTGCAATATAGTCGCCATTGAAAACGTATTCCAACACATCATACAAGTCGCTATTTTCCATATCCACCAACTTCTGCAAGGTCAACAGGTCTTCTTTTGGAAAACCTGCTGTTTCCAAGTTTTCTAACAAGGTTTTTCGTGTTAGTGGATTGCTCCACAATTTCCGCAATTCTTCTTCGTCTTTGAATAGTTTGGGCAATTCGCCAAACAGATTATTCAAAAATTCTTCTGCTGAAATGGGTTTGCCATCTGCACTCCAAAAGGAAGTGGAAACCATGTGTTTGATTTCTCTTTCTTTTCCATTGCGGAGCTTTATTTTAATCTTCTTTTTTCTTGGTCTTGGCTCATCAGGATCTTCAACGTCTGGTTTTTCCTTTGGCTCAGGTGTTGGATAAGGTTTCGGCTCTCGCGGTTCAGGTTCTAAAGGTTCTCCATCCCATTCAGGGTCGCTGAAATGTTTGTACGCATCCACAAAATCGTAAATGGTGAAAAACTCTTTGCCGTCAAATAGTCTTGTGCCACGACCAACTATTTGCTTGAACTCAATCATGGAGTTTACGGGACGAAGCAATACTATATTCCGAATGTTACGTGCATCAACTCCCGTTGAGAGTTTCTGTGAAGTAGTCAGAATGGTTGGCAATGTCTTTTCATTGTCCTGAAATTCTCGCAACAATCTTTCGCCTTCTTCTCCGTCATTGGCGGTTACCCGAACGCAGTAGAAAGGGTCTTGGCTTTTAGCATTTTGATTGACCAAATCCCGAAGCAAGGCTGCATGAGCTTGATTCGCTCCGAAAATGATGGCTTTTTCGTTTTGGTTGGCTTCATCTAAAAAAATGTTTACGCGCTTGGCTTCTCGTTCTACAATTTCAATGCTGCGGTTAAAGTCTTTTTCTTCATACAATTTGCCTTCTTCAATTTCGCCTTCCACAATGGTATCGTCCGAAGTGTAGCGATAATCGTCTAAAGTGGTTTTGATGCGTTTTACTTTGAAAGGCGTTAAGAAACCGTCATTGATGCCTTCTTTCAGCGAATAGATGTAAACAGGCTCACCAAAGTATTTGTAGGTGTCCACATTGTCATCTCGTTTGGGTGTGGCGGTTAAACCCAACTGCACTGCTGGACTGAAATACTCTAAAATACCCCGCCAATTGCTTTCGTCATTTGCTCCACCACGGTGGCACTCGTCAATGATGATGAAATCAAAATAGTCTTTCGGGTATTCTCCAAAGTAGGGAGCAGGTTTTCCTTCTTCATCTGTTCCGCTCATGAAGGTTTGGAAAATGGTAAAGAAAATACTGCCGTTGGTTGGCACTCTACCTTTTTTCTTAATCTCGCTGGGCTTTATCCGCACCAACGCATCTTCGGGAAATGCTGAAAACGAATTGAAAGCTTGATTGGCTAAAATGTTTCTATCGGCTAAAAACAAAATTCTCGGCCTGCGGCTTCCGTCTCGTTGCAAAGTCCAACGAGTTTGAAACAGTTTCCAAGCGATTTGAAAAGCAATGGCTGTTTTTCCTGTTCCTGTGGCGAGAGTTAGTAATAATTTGTCTTTGCCGCTTGCTATGACTTCAAGCGCACGCTGAACAGCTATTTCTTGATAGTAACGCAATTGCCAAGTACCGCTTTTATCTTCAAAGGGAACATTGGCAAATTTCTCTCTCCATTCGTTTTGCTCGGCAAATGTCTTGTTCCACAGTTCTTCAGGGCTTAGAAAGTCTGATACCAAACCTTCTTCGCCTGTTTTCATGCAGATTTGGTAAATGGCTTTTCCGTTGCTGCTGTAGGTGGTTTCTAATTGCAGTTTCTCAGCATATTGCTTGGCTTGCATCACGCCTTCGCCTACTTCCAATTCATCACTTTTGGCTTCTATTACGGCCAACTTGATGCCCTTATGCACCAAAATATAATCGGCAATAATTTTTCTGCCACGCCCGCCACCCGATTGGATTTTGCCTTCGGTAATGCGGTATTCACGAAGCACTTTAGAGCCTTCTACAACACCCCAACCGCAAGCCTTTAGCTTGGGATCAATTAGTTCCGCTCTTGTTTCTGCTTCGTTCATTTGTCTGAATTATGATTTTTAGGATTGCTTGATTTTAGGATTATCCTTGATGTAATCTTTATTTTTAGGATTATTGACATTATACACTCTTTTAAATTCAAGGCTCTTTGCCCCAAAGTTTATCAATAGTCCAATGGGTAAGTTATATGCCTGACAGTAGTTCATGGCTTGGGCCAAATGAACTTCTTCAAGCTTGATTAATGCTTTCAATTCTACCATGATGAAATCCTCCACAAAAAAGTCAACCCTGCGCGTACCAATATCTACTCCCTCGTATAAAATAGTCATCTCCATTTCACGTTGAAAACCCAAACCTTGCTTTTCCAATTCAATGGCCAGTGCACGCTGGTAAATGACCTCCTGAAAGCCATTCCCTAGAGTGCTATGAACTTTCATGGCACAGCCGATGATTTTATGAGTGAGTTCTTCGTGTTTCATACTTTTTCCTTTTTGTCAGAATTATGATTTTTAGGATTTGAGGATTCCAGCATTTCATTTTTCTCCTTTTTGGTAATCCTATCATCCTTTAATCTATCATTGTCTGAATTAAGATTTTTAGGATTTGAGGATTGTAGGATTTTGGTTTTACCTTTTTCTTTAATCCTATCATCTTTTAATCCATCTAATCCTAATTCTGACAATTTCTCCAACCACAAGCCTTTAGCTTGGTGTCAAGAAGTTCTGCTCTTGTTTCTGCTTCGTTCATCTAATTTCGATTAGTTCTGGCATCTCTAAATACTTTTCTCCATCAAGTAGATTGCCTGTTTTCTTTTTGTTTGTGCCGCCCCATTGTTTGAAGAAGAAGGCTACATTAGAATTTTGACATTGCTCTTTAATATCAACAACCCATTCTTTTTTCATTGGTCTGGGCGTTCTACCACTTTCTCCACCTACAATCACCCAATCAATGCCTTTTAGATTCATATTTGGTAGCGGCCCAATTAATGGTTCACAACTCAAGAATTTGGTTCGTGCATTGGTCTGACGAAGCAAATCAATTCGCTTCATGAATGTTTTGTTTTCCACTGAAACGCCCATCCAAATGTTGTGTGACCATTCGAGCAAACCTTCTTTATCGTAATACAGGAGAACATCCGCACGCTTTGTTAGTATTTGAAAAACGTGCTGTGGATTTTCTTTCATTACCCTGAAAACCTTTTGTATAAACTCAATAGGCACGTCTTTATGAAATAAGTCGCTCATGGAATTGACAAAAACCATTTTAGACTTTTTCCACGTATAAGGCGTTTTTAATTCATCTTCATGCATGGCAAGCTCAAAGCCATTGGAATATTTCTCAACACCCATAGCCTTTAACCGCTTTGCCATTACTTCGGCATAGCAGAATTTGCAACCTGCCGAGACTTTATCGCAACCCGTTGTTGGGTTCCATGTCATTTCTGTCCATTCTATACTTGATTGTGCCATAAGTTATATGTTTTGAATGATTTGCTTAGCAATTTTTTTTGCATTTGGGTTATTCGAGGCAAAGACGAAATGAAATATAGGTGAGCCATTTCGATTTTTTAATATTAAAGGTTCATTAGTTACATGCTTCCAAATTGTATTCATCTTTTCTGCGTATAAACTGGCAATTTTTTGAATGGGTTTCGAGACTTTAGTTATGATTTCATCTTCGCCAAATAATGTTTGTACTTTAGTCTCTTTGTAGAAATACTCTTTAATTTCTTCAATAGACAACCCAAAGAACGATTGTAACTTTTTGCTAAACTGTAATTTTCCATTTCTATCTAGAAGCCTGTTTACTATAACTCCAGTTGGAATTAATATCCAAACGTCAGAACGAGTCTCTTTCAATTCTTCAATAGAACTCCAATCGATCTGCATACCAAACGGATCTAGGAAAACCAAAGCTGCATACTTTTGAGTTTTCAACGCATTAGCAAGTTCTATTATTTGTTTATTGGCGTCCCCAGACCTGTAGACAATTCTTTTTTCTTCAAATTGCTCTTCTAACTTGGTTTTTAGCTTTTTAAGCGAATTGTCGTTTTTATCAATGAAATAATAGAAGTCAAAGCTCAGTTCCTGAAAACTTAAAACTCGCTCGGCTGCACCCTTGTAAGTTCTTTCTTCTTCCTCTGTTATTTTAAGTTGCTGCATCAGTTCAGGCTTGCTCTGCTTATTTCTTGTACCGCTGCCAGCAAAGCCATCAAAATAGATTGTTTTCCAATAAGGAAACTTCTTCATAATGGTAAGATATGACCATACATATTTCGAGAAGGCTTCCAGTTTCTTCTCAGTCCATGGACCGCCCCATTCACCGGATGGTTCGTTTAATGTATTTTGATCATTCCAACTCATACCGCAACTGCTTTTTCTGTTTCTAACTCCCCCGCAAAAGCCTTTTGCAAAATGGATTTTTTCAGTTCTTCCAAATCATCCATTTTCTTTTGATACACCGCTTCCAATTTTTGCGTTTCGGCTCGCAGGGCGTCTAATTGGCGGACGATGGTTTGTTGTTGTTCAATTGTTGGGCAAGGAATTTCCAATTTATTAAAGAATCCTAAACTCAAATTTGCTCTTGCTGTGTTGACTTCATTTTCATGAAGAATTGTCTTCAAAAAAGGCGAATTGAGCAAATTCATTAAGAATCTATTATTTATCAATTCAGGGTTGCATCTCAAAAGACACACAGCCTGATTGATGTTTGCAACATCATCAATGTCATAAATTGCGGTTCGCCCTATGGATGCACCAACGATATTGGTTAGAACATCACCATTTCTTAAAATTGACTTTTTATCCTTTTGATTGAATTTTTCTTCAACGTATTTTCTTTTTTCAAGTAGCAATTCGCCTTCACCCACATTTTCACTGGTAACAAATAAAATTCCTGGCTCATCAACATAGTTTATACCTTGCCATTTTGGTGATGAACCTTTAGTAATTAAATCACAAAGGCTACCTAAACTTTTCGTCTCCCAATTACCATTTTCAAACACGCCCTGCAAATAGCTTTCAAAAAGTTCTTTGGCGTTTTGGAGGTTTTGTTCGGCATTGGCTTTGGCCTTGTCTATGGCGGCAAAGCACTCGTCTAAAATGGAAACAATGCGTTGTTGTTCGGGAAGGGATTTTGGAAATAGAACTTCAATTTCTTTTAGCTTGGCTTTGTTTAAAGTTTTGCCTTTGACCTTTACATCTCCTTCTGCTGCTTTGTCCCAATCAAAGAAGGACAGATATTTATACAAGAAGTATTTATCAATTTCTTTTTCATTCTTAATTGTTAATGATGCAATGGCTTCATTCGTAAATAAATCACGTCCTGCAAATGCTAATCTGCCTAGGGTAAGTTTAAAGCTTACAAGCAACGTTCCTTCCTTAACAACCTTTGATATACCCGCAGCCTTATCAGAAATGTATTCTTTGCTGTCAGATACAACAGCTCCATCAGCGTTCAATAAATCAGCAATGGAAAGCCAAACATTTTCTGTTTTCTTTTCCTTATCCCAAAAGGACTTGTCCTTGCGATAAGGAGTTTTACCTAACTCAATATTGCATAGTTCACCCAATTTCTTTTTCTGCCAATCCATCATATCAGTTCCGAAATTGAGTTTAAGATTTCTGCACTTTCATCATCCAAAGCTTTTATTTCTTCCAAAATTTCTTGTGGTTGGCGGAGTGGGTCAGCTTCTGGCGTATTGGGGTTTTTTACGCTTAGGTCAAAAGTGCTTTGGTCAACATCCTTGATGTTTACCGTCCAAGAGTTGTCGCTATCGGCAAAGTTTTTTTGCAGTTCTACAAATTCTTCCAAATCCTTTTCATTGAGCGGATTGGTCTTGCCTAAATTACGTCCCGGGTTCAATTGGTAGAACCAAACCTTTTGTGTGGCTTTGCCTTTTTCAAAAAACAGTACCACGGTTTTTACACCTGCACCTGTAAACGTTCCGCCTGGTAAATCTAACACGGTATGCAGATTGCAGTTTTGTAGTAATTCTTTTCGTAAAGCAATGCTGGCATTGTCGGTATTGCTTAAAAAGGTGTTTTTAATGACCACACCTGCTTTGCCACCTGCTTTTAGAATTTTAATGAAGTGCTGTAAAAAGAGTGAAGCGGTTTCGCCCGTTTTAATCGGGAAGTTTTGTTGTACTTCGGCACGTTCCTTTCCACCAAAGGGAGGATTGGCAAGTACCACATCATAACGGTCTTTTTCCTGTATGTCGGCCAAGTTCTCGGCAAGCGTGTTGGTATGTATGATGTTGGGCGCTTCCACACCGTGCAAAATCATATTCATAATGCCAATGATGTACGCCAATGATTTTTTCTCCTTGCCGTAAAAGGTGCGTTTTTGCAAGGTTTCCCATTCTTTGGTGCTGAGTTCCTTGCCTGATTTCAAATAGTCAAATGCTTCACACAAGAAGCCCGCAGAACCAACCGCACCATCATAAATTTTGTCACCAATTTTGGGGTCAACCACTTTTACAATGGTGGTAATGAGCGGTCGGGGCGTGTAGTATTCGCCACCGTTTCGCCCTGCATTGCCCATGTTTTTGATTTTGTCTTCATACAGATGGCTCATTTCGTGCTTCTCTGCATGAGTACGGAAACGCAACTCGTCAATGCGGTTAATCACTTCACGCAAATTGTAGCCGCTTTGGATACGGTTTTTCAGTTCACTGAAAATCTCCCCAATCTTATATTCAATGGTGTCGGCATTTTCGGCAGACAGTTTGAATTTTTTGAGGTAGGGAAACAATATGCCGTTTACAAAGTCCAAGAGGTCGTCACCTGTAAGGGCATTGTGGTCAATTTTTCCGTCTGTCAATTTTGGAGCAGCCCAAACACCCCATTGATATTCTTGGTCAATAATGGGTGTGTAGGTCTTTCCTGTGAGTTCGGCAGAAGTAGCACGGTCACGTTCCAAGTCGTCCAAGTATTTCAGGAACAAAACCCAAGAGGTCTGCTCAACATAATCGAGTTCACTTCCGCAACCTGCATCCTTGTGGAGTATGTCGTCTATATTTTTAAAAGTCTGTTCAAACATTCGTTTTCTTTATTTCAATTCTTTTGTTTCTCATTCGTTTCGGTCGAGCGTTGGCAAAAATTCAAGCTCTTTTGGTTTTCAGCGTTTGCCTGTGTGTCGGTAAAAAAACCAATTGTGCTTGAATGAGCGTTGGCTTTCTTTGCATGGCACACAACTATGTTATATCCGCATTACGCTTTTCCCCCAGCCCCCCTAAATCCACCATATTGCACCCATTGCAAACAATTGAAAAACAAGCAAATATATTCATAGCCTGCCATTTTCTACTTTTAGGTTTCTCCGCATCTACCCGATTACAAACGTTTATAACCGTTTATAACCGTTTGTAAACGGCTATTCCGATCCGTACAGAACACAGCGACAAGATACAACCTGGCTTTCAATGTTCCAAACCTGGCAACGTGAAAATTTTCTGGCATTGGCTATTGTGCTGGCTTGTGAGCAGGTCGGGAAAGGCGAAGCCTGCTGTACGGGGACAAAGGATTACTGACTTTTAACCAGTTGGTCATCAGTTAAGGAATCTATTTTCTCTTTGACTTCATCCTGAACTTCCTGAAGCAATTGTTGATCAGAACCTTTATCTATTTTACTTCGAACTGGAATTCCACCGAGGGCTTCCAGCATTCCTAATGATAAAATTAGGCCAAGAAGAACTAGGCCATTTCTTTTCCGCAAATTCTGCGTTCGACGTGGGACGGTCTTCCTCATTGCGTAGTGTTTAGGGTTAAGTACTTAGCGCTATCGGCTTTTATTTAATTTCACCGTTGCTTTTCTCTTCTTTTTTAAGGTTAGCAACGTAGTATTCTGGGTTTTTTCTTATTTCATTTAATTGATCGCTTTTCCAGAAGTTTATTATTTCTTGCGCCAATTCAATTTGAGCATCTGAAATCTTCTGCAAAAGCCCTTTGTTGTCGGCCAATTCTCGCTCGACAATATTTTGGTTTTCACCTACTTTTATTTTTATCCTTTTATTTATTTCATCGTTTAAGTATGAAATCTGCTCGACTTCTTGCGAATAGACTTTTTCCTCCAACATCTGAAGTTTTATGTCATAGATCCCTCTGTCCGTCAAAATCTTGAAAAGCAAAGGAGCAAGTTCAATACACATGAATAATAGCAAAATCGCAAGGTTGGCATAGTACATTGAATTACTTTTGTAGATGGGTCGTTCAGCCTGTACTTTTGAAATTGGGGCTACTTGTAAAACGGTATCTTTCTTTGACAAACTATCATTTTGAAGCGTAACTACTGAGGAGGGTAATTGCGGTTCTTCTTTGATAAATTCTGTGAGATTTCCTAGAGCCGTAATCCTCGCTAAAAGTCCGTCATAATCTACTCGCTTCAATTTTGTCAATTCGTCTTGCAAATTTTTTTCTAAATCGGCCACTTCCTCCCTTAAAGCATTGATTGTTGGTTGGTTTCTATTTAAAACCTGTCTGTATTCATCTTCCGCATTGTCCGCTGCTACCTTTTTGGCACGGTAAATCGGCCCCAAATTTGGTCTTCCTGAACCTCCAGTTCCGTCTGCCTCTTGGTTTGCCGTTGTTGTCAATTCGTCAAATATCCGTTTTCGGCTTTCTAATTCACCTTGCAAAACGCTGATTTGATCGTTTCGCCTTTTGATTGATGGTTCATACCTATCCCTTACTTTTTGTTCTTGGTTTTGAATAACGGATTGCTGTATGGCAATCAACTCATTTTCAATCTCTCTTTCAAATATTTTCAGTTCAAGGGGCTTGGAAATTACAAAGGCAAGCAATATCGCCAACGCAATACGCGGAGAGGCTTTAAATATTTCAATTGCTCGATTAGCAAGTCCGTTCCAAATTTCACTTTCAGCGTATTTGCTGTTTTCTTTTTTCAAAGTCGATACAATGTATCTATCAAGACTAAAAATAAACCCTGCCCAAATTATTCCAAAAAGTATTGCGAAAAAATAGGACTTAAAAACTGTGAAAAGGGCATATGATGATGAAAGAAAAGCAAATACAGCAGTAAAGAATACTGCCGACCCAATTCCTACATATTTATTATGCTCATTTTTACAATCTTCATGTTTAAGAATGTCCAAATGTGCGCCCGAACAAAACAGGAAAAACCCTTTAATTCTGTTAGATACCATACGTTTTACGAATTTGACTGATAACTTGTGATGCCCGCCAATCATTTTTAAAGGCAATTTGCAGCCTGTCCAAAATTGCAGATTTGAATAAATTTAGCTTGCCCGTTTTCTCCACGTATGGCATAGTCAAATCATGGGCTTGCTTTCTCAGTGAACTTGCAATTTCTTGTATAGTTGGTGGATTTGTTTGTATGTCGGAAAAAATGAAATCAATTTTTGGAACTCGCTGAATGATATCATTTTTCACGTTTCCGAGTTGCAAGGAAGTTGGGACTTTGTTTTCAAAAAGTCCAATATCCGTTTCCAATCTTATTTTTGTTGGAACTGGTATAGAAATATCAGTTATTGTTGGCAAGGGAAAAACGACTACTTTAACCGATTTAGTAGCATTTTGCGTTTCGCCGTAAGCTGTCAATGTGAAGAATGTGTCACAAACAGGGGAAACTTGTTTTTCCCCATTTGCTTCAACCTGGCCAACTCCATTGTCAATTTCGATACGCTTTGCATTTTCAACTGACCATGACAGTTTAAGGCTTATCCCTCTGACAATTGCTTTTTCGCTGGCAGCAAATGATAAGATTTTTGGGTATCGAATTGTTCGGACGAAAACCGTTTTAGATTTTTTAAATTCTCCGTCAGTTGCTGTTAAAACAAAAGTCATGTCTTGGTTAATCTTAACCGAATGTGAGCCGCTTATCGGTTGCAATTGCCCTATGTTGCTTATGGAGACTTCTGTAGCGTTCTCAACTTTCCATTCAAGTTTAACGCTCTCGGCACTATCAACGAGCGTTTTAGGAGCGAAAAAAGAAATCCGTATTTCGTTTGAGCTGTCAAAGTCAATTACTTCTCCTCTTTTTATCAACTCTATGCATTTCTCGGAATATTGGTAAGCAATCCTTTCGTCATTGATTACAACAATATTTTCCTCGTTTGTACTTGCATTTTTTGTCCAGTTAAAAGAGCCTGTGACTACTTTTTTGTAATCAATCACACAAAACTTGTTGTGCATAAATCTATCGTTAATAACATCGCCTCCGCCTACAGTGTAAACTTCTCCGCCTGCATCTGTAAGCGACCTGAATCTGCTTTTTTCATTGTAGTGACTTCCTGAAATGATAAGTTGAATGCTTACGCCCTCGCTTGCCTTATTTGTCAAAATGTCCAACAGATACTCGTCTGTCAGCCACGCTACGGCAGCAAAAATAGTATGCCTGGCTCGTTTGAGTTCGCTAGCTAACTGCTCTCGGATATTTTCAAAATGTGACTGATGGTCGTTGAAGCTCATCTTATATTTTTATATTTCTTTCTTCTTTTATAGCAGAAAACGAACTCTTGTAATTACCGTAGGGAGAATTCGCTGATTATGGAAATTCATACAATGTCAAATAGTGTTTTATTCATTATTTTATTTGCTACCCCAAAAGGTATATGGACTAAAGGTATGTCTTCAATATCTGTACTTATTGGTCATCCATAAACAAATGAGGTTGGCCCCCAATTGCGATCAATCCCCCCTAAAGTGCAGGTGAAAGCGCTTAAGCATCCACTAATAAAGAAATACGGTATGGATAGCAATTTTGTTACAACTAAAGCACTTGAATATTTGGGAGATGGATATTTTGGGTATATCTTAGAGCTGGCAGTGCTACAACCTGCCGTTCCAGAAATAACACATTAAAAACAATACCAATCAAACCCATCACGATGAACCGATTACTCATTTTTGTTTTATGCTTGTTTTGGGCCCTAGGCGGCCAGGCGCAATCCACCGATTGGCCCACCTTTGTAAAAGACAGCTTGGATGCCTACGTCGAACGCGCTTTGCAAGGCTGGCCCATACCCGGCATTGCCATAGGCGTTGTCAAAGGCCAGGAATTGATATTGGCGAAAGGCTACGGTGTGCTGGAAGCCGGAAAGCCGGAAAAAGTAGATGCCAACACCTTGTTTATGATTGGCTCGAATACCAAGGCATTTACGGGCACCTTGTTGGCCATGCTGGCAGAGGAAGGGAAGTGCCAACTCGACGATCGGGTGGATGCGTGGTTGCCGGAGTTCGACATGAAAGACGATTGGGTAGAACAGCAAGTCACGCTGTCCGATTTGGTATGCCACCGTCTGGGCATGGAAACCTTTCAGGGCGATTTTACGTATTGGACCAGCAATTTGAGCCAGCGGGAAGTATTGGCACATTTTGGCCGCTTCACACCCAAATATGATTTCCGCACCCAATGGGGGTATTGCAATGCCGGTTTTTTGATTGCCGGATTGTGCATGGAGCCGATCAGTGGCCAAACCTGGGATGCGCTGATCGAGGAACGCCTTTTTCAGCCCCTGGGCATGGATAGGAGTATTGCGCTAAGTGCCAATTTGTCCAAAGCGACGAATGCTGCTAAGCCGCACACGCTGGTGGAAGGACAATTGCAGCATCTGCCCATTCCCATGATTGATAACCTGGCGCCGGCAGGCAGCATCAGCTCGTCCATCAACGATATGAGCCATTGGGTGATGGCTCATCTGAATGGCGGCAGGTATCAGGATAAGCAAGTCATTCCTGAAGGCGCTATACAAGCCACTAGAACGCCTTTATCTATTATTGGCCGCAGCCAACACCCGTTTAATAACAGCCATTACAACTTGTACGGCATGGGCTGGGTGTTGGAAGATTATGAAGGCCGGGAAATCGTATCACATACCGGAGGCGTGAATGGTTTTGTGACCTCGGTGACCTTGGTGCCGGAAGAAGAACTGGGCATTATTGTGCTGACCAATACGGATCAGAATGGTTTTTTTGAGGCTTTGAAATGGGAAATTCTGGACGCCTACCTCGGTCTGCCTTATCGCGATTACAACGGTGTTTTTTTGCAAGGTACGATAGAAAATGAGGCCAATATGGCCGATTGGCGGGCAAAAATCCGCGATACCATTAGTATGAAATTACCCACCGATGCGCCGCTGTCTGCTTTTGCCGGACGCTATCAAAATGACGCTTATGGCGACTTATCTTTTGTCAACAAAGGCGATTACCTGGAAGGCCATTTTGCCCACCATAGTATGACGGCCAAACTGGAACCACTCGGCGGTGAGCGCTTCTTGTGTTCTTTCAGCGACCCCACTTTTGGCATGCGTACCGTTTGGTTCGAGGTGCAGGATGGTCAAGTACAGTCCTTCACCTTGCGGGTAGCGTCTTTTGTGGAGTTTACTACCTACGAATTTGTTAAGCTGGAGTGATCAGAAAAATGAGCTTTCCGATTTGTCCTTAACATAGTGGGCTTCGCTGTGGTAGGGACGCTGATAAATCGGGCCATCATTTTGCACGCTGCTTACGTGAATATCTACGTTATTGTTTTAACTTTGCTTGCAGCACCATCCAACAAGCAGGATTTTCTTGTGCCCTCATCATTTTACAAAAGCCTAGGCTTTAGCTATAAGATTTAATCACCCATAATAAAAGTCTATTTATGAAATCGCACTTGATTTTCCTGATTTCCTTTTTTAGTATCGCCAGTCTTTTTTTCGTACACGGGCAGCCTATCCAAAGAGAACTTCAACTAAATGTAGCCTTATTTGTACCCAACGGTGCAGAATTGCTCGACTTTGCCGGCCCTGGAGAAGTTTTCTCCAATGCAGACTTTAATACGTACATTATTGGGTTTACGGATGAACCATTTACCAGCCAGGGCTTTATGAAAGTGGTGCCCAACTACACGTACCAAAACTGCCCTAAGCCCGATATTATCGTCATTCCAGGTGGAGGTGGCAGCCAATTCTACAGGAACCCGGAAGTCATTGAATGGGTTAAAAAACAATGCCAGGAAGCCATGCTGCTCACCGTTTGCACCGGGGCTATCGTTGCCGCTAGAGGCGGCATGCTGGACGGATTGAAAGTGACCACCCATTATTCTGGCTATGAAACGCTGGAACAATCTTGCCAAAACTGTGAAGTACTCCGCGATGCCCGTTTTGTTGATAACGATCGAATAGTGACTACTGCCGGAATTTCAGCGGGAATAGATGGGGCTTTGCACCTTGTATCGCGTATCAAAGGCAAAAAAGCGGCTGAAAAAGTAGCCTACTACATGATGTACGACAAATGGGAGCCACAGGCAGGTCTTGTGAACAAAGAATCGACTTTTGTACAAAATTATAGATCAAATGGGCTTGATGTTGCCAAAAAAAGCGTGGCTTCGGGTCACTATCCCTATCCTGGAGAATTGAGTAACCTTGCTTGGGAACACGTTGCGGAAAAGGATTTTGCGAAAGCTAACGCTATGATGGCATACTGCCTGGAATTGTACCCTTTTGAATACAGCATGTATGAAGAGTTGAGTGGGATATACCAAACTCAGGGCAAGTATGTGCCTATTGGAGAGGAAGCACTCATTGATTTGGCGCTGCAAGGTCAAGTAGATGAAGTCATTCGCTTGCACAAAGAAGTACAAGCGACTTACCCCAAATGGTTGTTGTTTAGGGAAAGTGCCATGAATTGGGCGGGCTATGCCTTGATGAATCGGCAGGAAATAGAGAAAGCCATCCAAATTTTTGAGCTGAACGCCAGCGTCTATCCGGATTCTTTTAATGTTTACGACAGTTTGGGGGAAGCCTACCAAAAAGCCGGGTTCAAAGACAAGGCCATCGCCAATTACAAAAAATCGCTGGAGCTAAATCCAGCTAACGAAAATGCGAAAAAGTTCCTGGAAGAATTGGGGGGCAATCACTAAAGCAGAGGGGCATAAACCTTGCTCCATGATGGGTAACGCACAGTACTTTTTACAAACTCCTAACATCTATCTACGATGGCTGTTATTGCCTTAAAACCCTGGTTTGAACGACAATTTCCCGTAGTGGGCAATGATTCCTACTGGCCTTTGCTAGAAAGGCTGGAAGGAACGCCCATGCGGATTAAAGCCAAATTTGAACCCTATCCCGATGCCTTGCTTCAAAGCAAAGTCGGCGCAGAATGGTCGGTGTTGGAAAACATAGGCCACTTGGTCGATTTGGAGCCCCTTTGGATAGGACGCGTATCGGACATAGCCCAGGGATTGGAGTTCATGCGCCCCGCCGACCTCAGCAATCGGCAAACCCATGAAGCAGATCACAATACAAAAACACTGGAAGAATTATGGTTCTCATTGACCGAATTAAGGACACAATTCCTGGATTTGCTCCAAACGCTATCCAGCGCAGACCTGGATAAGGCAGCACTTCATCCCCGATTGAAAACACCTATGAAAATCGTGGACTTGATGTATTTTGTTGCCGAACACGATGACCACCACTTGGCTACTTGTTCGATGCTGCTAAAAAAAAGCCAGCGCAAAAGGACTTTTTAAGCATAAAACCCTATCCTTTTGGCCAGCTCAATCGTCAAAGGATAAAAATGACTACAAACAACATGGAAAAAAGAACCAAAGACAATCCCTGGAAGCTGCAAACACCACCGCTCAGCTCCGAGTATGAAATGTACATCGATGAAAAAGATGGACGTGAAATCATCGTCTGTGTCGTGGGTAAAACCATTCTGCACTACGATGTGCGCTGCTTGAGCGATCTGCACGAAATGCTGAAAGCGCATGGCGACTGGATGGAATTGGGCGCTGCCGACGAACAAAAACCAGCTAAGGAAGGAACAGTTGAGGCTTGGGGGCGCTCGACGGACAATCCTGTTGGAGGCTGGTATGGCCTGAAGAAGGGATTTAAAGGGCGATTTGGCATGTATGTGCCGCCGCTGATGGAAGCCTTGGGCTTGGTGGAGCTTACCCACGAAAAGAAAAACAACAAAATGCGGGCTATTTAGCAGGCTGCAAAACAGGACTTCCCGATTTTTTAGCGTTTTCCCATAGCGGACACCCTGGAAGGACAAATCGGGCTTCAGCATTACCAAAAAATATAGGGCAGCCACCTTCATTATCGGTAGCTGCCCCTGAAAAACCCCTTGTATTGTTCTCTATCCGGTTATTCTTTCATCAATGGCATCACTTTGGTGCCACCATCGGACAGAATAACCTCTAACCAGTGCATACCCGGTTGCCACTCATCCGCTGAAAGGCGGAGCTGGTTGCTGCCATCCTGTTCAACTGGAATCTGTTGGATCATTCTTCCTGTCTGGTCAAAAATTCTAATTTGTTCAGGTGTTTGTTCACTGTTGCTCCATTCCAGCCAAAAGTCATTGGATACTGGATTGGGATATAAATGCATGGATACTTGTTCATCGTTGGAAACGCTGTGAATAGGCAAACCTGGCGCAAGCGATGGGTTGTATTGCGAAAAATTCACATGGCTTACAGTAGCCGTTACATCAGCTTCCGGGAAATAAGACAAAATGGTGATTCCGGCTTGGATACAGTTTTCCATGGGCACATTAACGGCGTGTACATAACTCCAACTGGTGCCAGTTGCTGAATAATAGCCAAATACCCAATTGCCCTGGCGAACCAACCTGATCCAGTAGGGGAATGGTTTGTAAAAGGACTGAATGCTCGCTGGTGTATTGGCGGTATATCTTGTTTCCCAGCGCAAAATATTAGTCTTATTACTGAAAAGGGCCACTTTCTTAGCACCTGGATCATTCGTTTCCCGGAACGTAATGCCAACATAAGCATAGCTAGAAACGCTTTCTACCTTGAAACTCAACTCGCCATCTCCACACAATTCGGTGTACAAATAACCTTGATTGTCAACGGAAGTATTCAAATTGGGCGAATAATAATCCAGGGTAACCTGACCATTGTTGATGTCGCAAAGGTCATAATCTACTTCACCTTCTGCACCATCCACTTCTGTGACATCTTCGTAATTCCAGGGTGTGACCAAACTCTCATCTTCGTCATCAATCAAGCCATCGCAATCGTCATCAATATCGTTGCAAATTTCAACCGCATCTGGATTAACGGCGCTATTGGTGTCGTCGCAATCGGTGTTGTCGATGACGTAGCCATCCGGCAATTCGCAGGCCAAAGTAATATTGTCTGGATCGCCAAAGCCGTCCATGTCTAAATCCGCATAGAAAGTCGTTTTCACCCCTTCATCGGTTTGGTTGTTGCAGTTGTTGTCGATGCCGTCGCAAACCTCCACTGCATCCGGATTGATGGCGGGATCGTTATCGTCGCAATCGCCCTCGGTATCGGTCAGTTCCGTGGCTAGGAAGTGGTTGGCCGGTCTTTCACAAGTGGTAACGGAAGTGCCATCGGAATAATCGTCGCCATCGGCATCGAGGTACCAGATTTGTCCGGGGTACTCGTCGGCGTCGTTGTCGTCGCAGTCATTGTCATTCAACACATATCCCAAAGGCAATTCGCATGCATTGACAATATTGTTCGGATCGCCAAAGCCGTCCATGTCTAAATCCGCATAGAAAGTCGTTTTCACCCCTTCATCGGTTTGGTTGTTGCAGTTGTTGTCGATGCCGTCGCAAACCTCCACTGCATCCGGATTGATGGCGGGATCGTTATCGTCGCAATCGCCTTCAGTATCGGTCAGTTCCGTGGCTAGGAAGTGGTTGGCGGGTCTTTCACAAGCAGTGGTGGAAGTACCAT
>CALMIR010000039.1 GCA_937864265.1 uncultured Saprospirales bacterium
GCGGCATCGAAGTGTTGCCTGGCGCAGGCGCGAACGGCTGCGATTCGGTGATCAACGTGATGCTGACCTTTGGCGGCAGCGTGAGCGAAGATTTGATACTGACTTTGTGCCCAGGTGATTTTGTTATTGTGAATGGTACCACTTATGATGAATCCAATCCAACGGGAACAGAAATCATCATGGGGGGTAGCGTTTCGGGCTGTGACTCGATTGTAAACGTGATGCTCACATTCCTGGAAAGCCCGCAGGCTTATTTAGAAGGCAATCCGGCTATTTGCCCCGGGGAGACTGCTACCTTGATTTTCCGTCTTGAAGGTGCCACATCAGCTTTCATTGTGGTAGAAGATGACATAAGCGGCGAGATTTTCGTCGTGGATAATGCAGTGGATGGACAGCTTATCGAGGTGTCGCCAGGTTTTACAACCACCTTTTCATTGAATAACGTCGTAATCAATGGAGCGGGCTGTCTTCCAGAAATAGGCTCGGCGGTTACGGTAACCGTAAGCGACTTGGCCATAGATGTGGAAATTACTTCAGACTTTAATGGCCTGCCCTTGAGCTGTTCTAATAGTGAAGATGGGGCTGTAGTAGTGAATGTAACTGGTGGCGTGTCGCCAGTAAATATCCTTTGGAGCAATGGCGCCAACACAGCTACAAACGATAAATTAGGAGCAGGTACTTATACGGTTACCGTTACCGATGCTGCGGGCTGCGCGGTAGAGGCCAGCGTAACCATATCCGGACCGGAAGGTATGCTCATTTCGGCCAGTGGTTTTTTTGCGGGTTGTTTTGACGACCAATTGGGTTCAATCGTTATAGATACCATTTTGGGCGGAAATGCACCGTTTGAGGTTTCAACCGATGGGATATTTTTCCAAACCATCGCCAGCTTTCCGGCAGTCTTGCCCAATTTAAATTCTGGCATATATCAGCTAGTGGTCCAAGATGATAACGATTGCTTTACTACCGTCAATGTGTTTGTACCAGAACCTGAGGAATTGGTATTAGAGCTATTTTCATCCGATGATGACAATGAGATCGGTCTAGGTGAAAGTGTACAGTTGCTGCCTGTAGTCAATTTCTTGGTGGACACGTTTGAATGGTCTCCTGTACTGTTTTTTACGGATTCTACCGGTGTGACATTCAATCCTTTTGTCGCGCCACAGGAAACAGTCACCTACACAATAACTGCAACAGACGAGAACGGTTGTACGGCCACAGACCAGATCACCATTTTCGTGGATAAAACCCGTAATGTTTTTGCGCCAGGTGTATTTAGTCCAAACGACGACGGCAGAAACGATTTTTTCACCCTTTTTGGAGGAGAAGAAGTAGTAGAGATTACCGTATTTAGGATTTTTGACCGTTGGGGCAATTTGGTTTTTGAAACGGGCGAACCGATACAACCTAATATCGAAACACTGGGCTGGGATGGCAATTTCAACGGCAAACCCATGGATCCAGCGGTATTCGTATTTTACGCTGAAGTGCGTTTTATAGATGGTCAGGTGGTTTTCCTTAAAGGAGATGTGACATTGATTCGATAGGGAAAAGCCGCCTCATCTACTGACTATATTGGCAGGAATTGATTTGCAAGGAAGCACTGCGTCCACAATAAGTAATGCTTTCTTGTAAATCAGTTGCTCCAGGTCGCAAGAATTGTCAAGAACCATACTATCTTTGCCGTTTTGAACGAAGCATTTTTAGATGGCCAGCAACAACAATATTGTAGCTATTGTCGGCAGACCTAATGTCGGTAAATCAACGTTTTACAACCGCTTGATCGGTGAGAGACAGGCGATAATTGACGATACTAGCGGTGTAACCAGAGACCGGCAGTACGGCGTAAGCTTCTGGAACGGCAAAACTTTCACGGTCGTTGACACAGGCGGATTTGTGCGCGACTCAGAAGATGTATTCGAGTCCGCCATCCGTTCGCAGGTGAAAATCGCCATAGACGAAGCCAAAGTCATCATCTTTTTGGTGGATGTTACCACAGGAGTTACCGACTTGGATGAACAAGTGGCAGCAATGCTGCGCAAAACCGATAAACCGGTATTCCTGGCGGTCAACAAAGTGGACAACAACACCCGGATGCTGGAGGCCAACGAATTTTGGGGATTGGGTTTTGAACAAACCTTTTTTATATCCTCCCTATCCGGCAGCGGATCGGGTGAATTGTTGGATGGTGTGGTAGAACATATCGAGGATTACGCACCGCCTGAAGATCATTTGCCCAGGATTGCCATCGTAGGCCAACCCAATGTAGGCAAATCATCCCTGACCAATGCCCTATTGGGGGAAGAGCGCAATATCGTTACAGATATAGCCGGTACCACCAGGGATTCTATCCATTCCGTTTATTCCAAATTTGAAAAGGAATTCCTAGTCATAGACACCGCAGGTATCCGGAAGAAAGCCAAAGTGGAAGAAGACTTGGAATTTTATTCCGTCATGCGTGCCATCAAAGCCATCGAAGAAGCCGATGTTTGCATTTTGATGATTGATGCCCGGCAGGGGGTCGAAGCACAGGACATGAATATTTTTCGCTTGGCCCAAAAACGCAATAAAGGGATCGTCATTTTGGCCAACAAATGGGATCTAGTCGAAAAGGAAACCAATACGGCTAGGGATTTTGAAGCAGAAATCAAGCACAAAATAGCGCCCTTTACCGATGTGCCCGTGATTTTTATTTCCGCTTTGGAAAAAACCCGCATATTCAAAGCAGTTGAGGTAGCTTTGGAGGTCTATGAAGCCCGGCAGCAAAAAATAAAAACCTCCGTGTTGAATGAACTCATGCTGGAGGCTATCGAACGTTACCCGCCCCCGGCGCATCGCGGGCATTTCATTAAAATCAAATACGTTACCCAGTTGCCTACCTACTTTCCGGCGTTCGCTTTTTTCTGCAACCACCCCAATCACATTAAGGAAAACTACAAGCATTATCTTGAAAACCAATTGAGAAAGCATTTTAATTTTACAGGCGTACCCATCGGCATATTTTTTCGCAAAAAGTAATTCTCAAACAGGGCACGTCTTCATGCGCAATATATTATGTTCAATCGCTATATTTGAACTATGGTTTTCTACAACACTGAAATTCCTGGCCTTATAGTGCTCGAACCCAAAATTTGGGAAGACGAGCGCGGTTTTTTTTTCGAAGCTTTTAACCAGCGCATGTTTAATGACATAGCGCCAGATGTTCAATTTGTTCAAGACAATCAGGCCAGCTCTACTTATGGTGTGCTTAGGGGGCTGCATTATCAGGTTGAGCCTTATGCCCAAGCGAAATTGGTGCGAGTTTTGCAGGGCGAGGTGCTTGATGTTGTGGTGGATTTGCGAGAAGATTCGGAGACCTATGGCCATAGCTATTCCCTGCGCTTGAGCGCCGCCAACAAACGTCAATTGTTTGTACCTAGGGGCTTGGCGCATGGGTATGTCGTGTTGAGTGACACCGCCGTGTTTTTTTACAAAGTTGATAATTATTACTCCAAAGTACATGAAGGTGGGATTTGCTACAATGACCCGGCTTTGAAAATTGACTGGCAACTCCCGCCCGAGGATATTATTGTTGCAGACAGAGATCGCGAATTTCCCTTTTTCGGTAACCACCGGACTTGACCATTAGTTTGAAAAAGACAACCTTATGCCCACCAAAACAATCGGTTTTTTGACAGGCATTGCAGTATTGCTTTTGTGTCTGCTATTGCCTCCACCAGAAGGTATGAGGCCAGAAGCCTTAAAAGCTGCGGGGGTAGCCTTGTTGATGGCCATTTGGTGGGTGACGGAGGCCATTCCTATTTATGCGACGGCATTTGTACCCCTTTTTTTATTTCCCATCCTAGGTATTTTGGAATCGGGTAGAACGGCTGAAAATTATGGCCATAATTATGTATGGATGCTGATCGGTGGTTTGGTTATTGCCAAAGCCATAGAAATGCAGCACCTGCACAAGCGCATCGCCCTCTTGACGATTCACTACATTGGAGTCGATCGAAAGCGGATCATTTTGAGCTTCATGCTGGCAACCGCTTTTTTGTCTATGTGGTTGGCTAACGTAGCCGTCACCCTGATGATGCTGCCCATTGCGCTGGCAGTTGTCCATCAAGAGGAATCGCAAGGTAGTGGCGCTAATTTTGGTTTGGTACTGATGTTGGGGCTGGCTTATGCGGCCAGTATCGGGGGCATGGCCACCCTTATCGGTACGCCACCCAACCTGGTGTTCACTGGTATCATTGACCGATTATATCCTGATGCACCAGACATTTCTTTTACGGATTGGATGGTCATAGGCGTGCCGTTAGCCGCACTTTTATTGCCCGCGGGCTGGCTTTACTTGATTTGGTATTTTAAAGTAAAAGGGCAACTGGAAGGCAGCGCAGCCCTGGTGCGGGAAGAGTTATTGGCACTGGGCAAAATGACGACAGGCGAACGTCGGGTGATGTACATATTTATCCTCACTTCGCTGGGCTGGATTTTTAGGAAAAGCCTGAATTTGGGAAGTCTCACTATACCCGGCTGGGGAAGCCTCCTCGGGATAGATGAATACGTGCACGACACCACCGTTGCCATATTGGGAATGCTGCTGCTGTTCATCGTCAAAAGCGGAGAAACGACAACAAGCGGTCAAAAGAAGGCACTCATGTCGTGGAAGGATGCAGAAAGAGTGCCCTGGGGTGTGGTGATGATCGTAGGAGGAGGCTATGCCTTAGCGGATAGCTTTGCCCATACCGGATTGGCAGAATGGGTAGGCAATGAAGTGACTTTCCTCCAAAACCTGCCTACTTTTTGGATTTTATTATTCGTGATAACCGCCATCACTTTCATTACTGAAATCAACTCCAATACCGCTACGGCCAATATTTTTATGCCCATACTAGCGACAATGGCTATCGCCAACCAAGCACACCCATATCTGCTGATGATACCGGCTACTTTTGCATGTTCCTGCGCTTTCATGTTGCCATCCGGTACAGGTACCAATGCGGTGGTGTTTGCCAGCAATAAGGTCAGTATTCCTGAAATGGCAAGGGCAGGCTTTTTGATGAATTTTATTTCCATAGCCATTATTACCCTGGTTGCCTATTTCATCATAGTACCCTATTTCAACTTGGAAGTTTTACCCGATTGGTTGGAGTAAGGTTCAATAGGAAACAGCATTTATGAAAAATTCAATCTTCATTTTTCTGTTTTACTCCGCAGTTTGCCTGGGACAGGAAGTCACCTATACCCCTTCACAAATCCGCGAAGATGTTCATTACCTGCATGCCGCATTAAAAAGCAAACACCCAAACTTGTACTTGTACGCCAGCAAACAAGCAATCGACACTTTTTTCGTTGAGCTGGCAAGTTTGGAAGACACCCTCGATCCGGTCGCTGCATACAATCACTTGACCACCGTATCCGCTGAAATAAAAGATGGCCATACGCTTTTTTTTCCCAGTGCTGAACGCCTCACCTACAACAATGAGCACGCACTTTTCTTTCCGCTAAAATTGCTTTGTCAAGAGAAAAGGCTTTTTGTGGAAGCCAATTATGGGTCAAATGAATCCATTGAACTTGGGGCGGAAATACTTTACATCAATGGAGTAGCTGTGGAATCCATTATTGACCATTGCCTGAAAAGACTCATGAGAGATGGGGAAAACCTGAATTATCCACTCTGGATTTTGAACAATTACTTTTTCGAGTATTACAGTTATTTTTTTGGAAACCCTGCCTATTTTTCATTGGAAATCATCAATAGGGAAGGCCATAAAAATACCCTAGAAATAGAGGCACTTCCCAAATCTGAAATAAGGGCCAATAGGCTAAAGAGGTACGGCAACAAAGCCAAAGCCAGAGGCTTGAATCAAACCGAAAAAGACGGGATTACCCTTCAATTGGATCGCAGCTTAGAGACAGCCGTTCTTGCGATCCGCGACTTTGACAATGGTGTTCTGAGGAAATTGTACCAACAAGGCTTTAAGCGTGCCATAGATACCCATTTTGAAGCCATTGCCCAAGCTAGTATCAAGCATTTAGTCATTGATCTGCGCGGCAACCAGGGCGGAAATCTCGAAAATGGGATTTACCTTTTATCGTATGTACTTCAGGAAAAGTTTAGGCTTGTGGAAGCCTTTTATGTGGTAAAACAAGGCGAAAGCGCGAATAACGAGGTAAGAAATAAACCCAAAAAAGGAAAAGGAACCCGTTTTTTCCAACCGCGACCAGATGCCTTTAAAGGGGAGGTGTATTTGTTGGTGGACGGCGGTAGTTTCTCCAATTCTGCTATTGTCAGTTCTGCTTTCAGGCATTACAAACGAGGAAAAATAATTGGTGAAGAAACGGGAGGAAACGAACGGGTTATCTGCGGTTATGAACATATCATTACCCTACCCAACACCCAATTGATTGTCAACATCCCCATCCGGCAATTTGCTATTCGAGACAAAGACAAGAACGATGGCCATGGCGTCATGCCCGATTATCAGGTGCGCCCCACAATAGAAGGATTAATTCGAGATCAGGATGAGGCGATGGACTTCGTGATGGAATTGATCAGGAAGTAAGGCGTTCCGATGTAAAGGCCTCTTTAAGAAAAAAAATTGATGCAAAAACCAAAAAAATTACAACCTGGTGATAAAATTGCCACCATTTCGCTCTCTTGGGGCGGGGCAGGAGAGTTGCCGCATCGATATGAAGCGGGCAAACGCCAGTTGGAATCCGTTTTTGGCCTAGAAGTCACTGAAACCAGGCATGCGCTTAAGCCTGCGGATTGGATATACAACAATCCTAAGGCCAGGGCGGAAGATTTGATGGAGGCATTACAAGATTCATCCATTAAAGCCATCATTTCCAATATAGGGGGAGACGACAGCATTCGCTTGCTGAAGTTTATAGATATTGATATCATCCGCCAGCATCCAAAGATATTTATTGGTTTTTCGGATACGACTGTCTCTCATTTTTGCTTTTATAAGGCAGGCGTTACTTCATTTTATGGTACTTCAACGCTGGTTGGCTTTGCAGAGAATAGGGGCATGCATCCTTATCAGATTCGAGACATACAGAAAACCTTATTTTCAGCTTCTCCTGTCGGGAAAATTGCCGCCAATTACGATGGGTGGACTTCAGAAATGTTGGATTGGTCGAATCCTGAAAATCAATCTGTCGCTAGAAAGTTAGAACTCCATTCTGGATGGCGATTTTTACAAGGAAGTGGAAGTGTAAAAGGTACATTGCTTGGAGGATGCCTGGAAGTATTAGAAACCTTGAAAGACACTGATTTATGGGTTCAAGCTCAGGGTTGGAAAGGAAAAATAATGTTTGTTGAAGTGTCCGACTTTATGTTGGATCCAGAGTATTTTGGCTGGATATTCCGCAACTATGCAGCTTCCGGCATACTACATCATATCAGTGGTTTGTTATTGGGAAGACCTTACCACAATCAGCATTGGGAAGCCTATGATGCTGCTTTGATCAAAATTTTAAAAGAAGAGGGTTTAACCGATTTACCTATTATTACTGGTATGGATTTCGGCCATACTTGTCCGACTTTTACACTGCCTTATGGTGTAATGGCAGAAATAGATTCAGAAGCAAAAACATTTGCTATTGTAGAAAGCGGCGTAATAGATTGAAATAAAAACACCATCATCTCAAACAGAATAATAAAAAAAAGCCTGGCAAAATGCCAAGCTTACTGGGTAGCCCCGCCAAGACTTCCC
>CALMIR010000040.1 GCA_937864265.1 uncultured Saprospirales bacterium
GCAGTAAGAAAGTAAGGTTGTAAGAAGAAATTGGGTGAGGGTGAGGGTGAGGGTGAGGGTGTGGGTGAGGGTGTGGGTAGGGGGTGTGAGCATGACTAGGGTGCTTTTCATACCTCAGTTGCTCAGAAGCTTAACCTTAAGCCTAGCTATCAGATACTCAAATTAGGTGAGGGTGAGGCTAGGCCAGCATCTGCCAACATTGAAACAGTGCTCGTGGCACGTGAAAACAGCCCTTCCATTTTCCCCCTTTTAGGGTTAGGAGCGGCTCGCCGCGGCGGTTCAGGTAGCCGTACCATTCGCCGTATGCCGGATCGCGGAAATGCGTCCAAGCGTAGTCGTGTACTTGTTCAAACCAGGTTTTGCAGCGCTCGTCGCCAGTTAGTTGATAGCCTTTGGCCAGGGCGACCATACTTTCCAGGTGTGCCCACCAGAGCTTTTGATCCCATTCCAGTTGTTGAGGCGGATAGCCTTTCACATCCAGAAAATAAAAGATGCCGCCGTATGTTTTGTCCCAACCGCGTTCCAGCATTTGAAGGCTGCGATCTTTGGCTTGTTCAATCAATGCCGCATCACCCAGACGTTGCCCCAAATCCATGAGGAACCACATGGCTTCGATGGCATGACCAGGATTGAGCAACCTGCCGTCGAAGGTATCTGAAAATTGCCCCTCAGGAGTTACATTTTCCAAAATCAGACCCCGTTCTGCATCGTAAAAAACATCCATGACCTCATGTATGCAATGGGAAATGATGCCGATGACCAACTCTGGTGCTAATAAATGCTCGATTTCCAGGCAAAGATTGCACAGAATCATGGGGAGGGCAAAGTTTTTCAAGGGTCGCGTACCCGGAAAATGCTTGTTCCAATGTCCTTTGGGATTTTCCTGACGTGCTATGATCTGCTCGAAGGTGGTTTTAGCCAATTCGCCATCGGCGGGGTCTTGCGTGGCTTTGTACAATTGGGCAAACGCCATACAGCCAAAACAATCGGAAAAAATATTGTACGGCTCAATCAGGGGCTTACCCTCGCGAGTGAGCGAAAAATACCAGTCTCCAGATGGGCTGATGGCGTGCTGACGCAGGAATTTCGCGCCATGTTTTGCCATATCCAGCCATTCTTGGCGAGGCTCTAACTGATTGTAGAGCATGGAAAAAGTCCAGGCCTGTCTCGCCTGAAGCCATACGAATTTATCCTGGTCGAAAACCTGGCCGTCCCGGAGTAAGCAAGTAAAGAAGCCCCCTTTTTCCCAATCGGGAGAATGCCTCATCCAAAAAGGAAGGACGTTTTCGAGTAATTCTTCCCGATAAAGGGCTGCATATTCAGTCATAGTTACAGTCTTGACTTTATTTTGCGACAGCGATGTGAAAATTGAAATTCGGGGTTTTCAATGCGCCCCACAATCGAATCCAAATGGGGAGGAGTTGCTCCGTGCCTCTAGCCGTGGTGATGTCTCCCAAATCAATGATATTGTCCGATTTCCAACCAAAGGCAATCAGCAATTGACGCACCTGTTCTTTGGCCGAAGCTTCGTTGCCACTTAGAAAGGCGTTGTGATCGCTGGGAATCAGGCTGGGATCGACCATTACCGAGCAATTCATGGTATTCAGGCTTTTGACGATATGAGCCTCAGGGAAGCTGCGCTGAAGAGTTTCCCCCAGCGAATCCGTATTATTGATGAACAGCGAAGGTGGCATGCCTTGTGAAAAGTCGAGCGGGTTCGCAATATCCAAAATGGTTTTACCCTTCAGGTTTTCTGTTCCGGCTGCCGTGAGGGCTTCTATCGATCCTGAACCGCTGGTAGCATTGATCAACAGCGCTGCCGTTGCGGCTGCTTCCGCAAAAGAACCCAGCTTAATCAATGGATTTTCCGCCAGCCATTGGCTAAAAATCTGGCCTGCTGGATTGGGCTTGTTGTTGTTGAGTGCGTGCGCTACATTTCGTGTGCCGATGGTGACTTCGTGGCCGAGGGCGTTTAATTTGGCCGCGATGGTTTGTCCTACCATACCGGTTCCAAGTACTGCGATTTTCATAGATATATAGTAATTGTGATGGTGAATGGTGCAAGGCTGATGGAGACCTTAATACTTTGGTAAAATTACGGCATTATTCTGTAAGCATACAAACTATCTTCATAAGCGACCACTAAAAGATGGCTGCCGTCTGGTAAAATAGTTAAGTCAAAAGCTTTATCGCCAGCCACAGGAAAGCCATTCAGTAGCTGTCCGTTTTTATCCATCAGGTAGATTTTTCGATTTTGGCTGTCTGACAGGCCAATCCAAGCATTCGGAAAAAGGAGCAGTTGGTCAGCTGTGAAGTCCAATTTTTGCTCCCAGGCTTTTTGGAAGCTTTGGCCTTCGTAATAATTGACGACAAGGGTATTGCCACATAAACTGATGTAATCTTTTCTGTCATCGCCCAGTATGTTTTCAAAAGCAAACAGGCAGGGTGCAGCAGGCGTCTGGACTAAAGAGAGGCGGAAAGAGGCACCGGCTGTATTCACAATATGGGTCAGTCCATGCTGATCGCCCCATGCGATGCGTTGCCAGTTGTTCTCATTTTGAAAATAGAGTGGGGAGCGAAAAGACCGATTCGTTGGTATGCTGTCAAATCGGGGCGTACCATCACGTTTAAAGGCATACAGGGTGCCAGCATCACTCAAGGCCAGTAAAAAGTCCATATTGTTGTATTGAAAATGCCTCATGGGCGTGCTGAGCGTTGAATCGATACTCGCCAAAGGCGACCAACCCCTCAACAAATCGCCAGAGGGGGCGAAGGCGTACAGTGACTTTTTTTTCCCGGCCACAAAATGGTAATACCGTTCATTGTGATCCAAATCGACACTAAGCACTGGATTGCAGGCCGTATCGGGCAATGCAATAGGAAAGGGTGGGCTGTTTCGACCCGACTCATCCACCAGATAAAGGTATTTGGAAGTATTGAAGGCATACTGAAAACGACCATTAACGCTCAGGTTTTGGATAGTGCCTATGATTGGCTCATCCACTGGGGAGCGCCAGGCAACCCGGCCATCCAAGCTGTATAGCGATAGATCGCCGTTGCTTTGTTGGATCAGCAAGGCTTTTTCGGCTGATTTCCAGTGGACGATTTGCGGTGGATGCATAGGCGTACCTGATAACTGGCTGCTCCAAACCAGTTGTAAAACATCTGCTTTTTCCGGTTTAACCAAAACGCCCTCAAAGCTTTGGTTGACTCGGATACTCCAGAAGGTTTTGGGAAATTGGGCAAACAACTGCTTAAAAAACAAGCGATAAGTAGGGGCTTCTTGGCTTATCCAGTTGGCACCTTCAAAAGTATAGTTCATGGAGGGGCTATAAAACCAACTGTTACCAGGCTTTTGTTGGGACAAGAATTGTAAAAAAGACTCCGATTGTTGCAGGTGATTGCCTACCAAATAATCGTCCAGGTAATGCGTTAGGGCTTCTTTTGAACTGGCAAAAACTACGAAGTCTTCCAAAATAACCCACCAAGGGTTCATCCACTCCAATCCAAAATCTTGGAGTGCACGCTTTCCAGCGACTTGCTGCGCATCAAAAACATCGAGATAAGTGAAGCTTTCTATACTTCCCAGTGATTGGGTAAGCTGGCTCAGTGCATTTTGGGCGAGCTTGGCGTCGCGGTGCTGGATAATGAAAATCTGGTTGGTTTTTTCCGGGTTGAGCTGCGGCCAGGCCATGAGCGCCTCGTCATCTCCTTGCCAGGATTTGAAGTAGGCATCCTTGATACTGCGATTGGTGGAAGAGGGCTTATGGCAGGAGGATAGATCCATATTAACACGACACCACTGTGCCGATGCGGGCAAATAGGAGAGCAATTTGGCGTAAGCCAGGGTATCTTGCTGGCCTGATGTGGCTGGTGATTTTGTGGCGGAGTACCATTTACCCTTGATGTGAATGCCGGATGCTGTAATTTGCCATTGCATTTTGACGTGGGTAGCGCAGTCGGATAATCCCGGCAGCAAGCGTTTCAAAGGTGGAAAAAAAATGCCGTTTCCGAGAGCAGTTAAATTTTCCGGTATCAAGTGCAGTTCTATCTGCTTAGTATTAAGCGCTCCTTTTGGGAGTTGCAATCGACTTTTTCCTTTTAGTGCCGAGATGGCGGCCTCCACTTGTAGGCTTTCCCTGCCGAGGAGCAACAGGTTCCTGTACTTGGCCGCTGCGATGGAATGACCGGAACTTGTTTGAAACCTATAAATAGGGTGACCCTGATAGGATGCCGTCGCCCCTTTCACTGTTTTTATTTTTTGATCCCAATCGAAGGAATAGGCCCTCAAATCCAAAATGAGCCCTAAGGCCAAATCGCCCATACGCAGGTTGGTGATCACACCTATTCCCGCGAGCGTGTCTGATGTATTTACAAAAGCCTGGAATGCCTGGTAATCTTTTTCCAATTCGGAGAACGGAGAAAAAAAATGACCGGACATTAGTGAATCTCTCACAGAATGATTAGATTTGCCATCAGGCAATGTAATAAATAAAGCTGTAGTTGATGGCAGAGCCCTTTGGGGGGATTGGAAATAGAAGAAACCCAAGTAAATCAATATAGCTAGTCCTGTAATTGTCCCAATTCCTATTGCCCATTTCAGGAATGGAGAAGCGTTGAGTTTTCTTTCCATAGAAAAGTCTTTTTTGCATTCCTATTCCAAGTCATATTGTACTTTGTTATACAAAAAGCGCTGGAATTTCTAGCGTTATTCCCATTTGTTCAACATGATGTAAATTTATCTGGCGCGTTATGAGAAAAACGTTTTTACGCCTAGGGAGTTTCTTCCTAATGATCGCTGTCACATTGGGCGCTTTTGGCGCTCACCAACTCAAAGGTATGCTTACTCCTGCGCAAATCAATACTTTTGAGACAGGTATTCGATATCATTTCATTCATGGAATAGCCATTTTGATAGCCGGGATATTGCTGTACGTTCGAAAAACCAATGCTTTGAAGTGGTCGGGTTGGTTATTTGCTGCGGGAATCATTTGTTTTTCTGGTTCTCTATATTTATTGGCCATTCAGGAAGCATTTGCACTGTCTGTTTCCTGGCTGGGGCCGGTGACGCCCATTGGCGGTTTGTTTTTTGTCATGGGCTGGGCGATGATGTTGGTCTCCACCTATCAGACCAATGGCAAATTGGCTCGACAAGCATCCGACCAAGAAAGTTAAAGGCTTGAATAAGAAAATGCAAGCAAAAGAAAGTACACAGCATGTAGCGATTATGAAGCCGTAAATGCAGCGTTTACACCTTGCTGCGTGCTTGGCGCTAACATTTTATAAATAAAAAAGTGCGATCATTTGCATAATTCCACAATAAAATCGAATTTTGTATATATTTTATCCTGTTACCTGATCAAACACTAACACAACAATTACTTTTTATTCGTATTCCTAATATAGGTGGGCAACATCTATGCAACATATACTGTTAACTGTAAAACACCAAAATTACTCAATAAAAAAAAAAAAACATGAAGCAGATCGCCATAATTGCGCTCTTATTTTTGGGCAGTATGACCCTCTACAGCCAGGTAGCCACTTGGGATGGATCTAATTGGTCGGGGAATCCAGTGACAGCTACAACCATTATTTTTAATGGAAACTTTGGCCCTACGCCACCTGCGCCAGGCCCAATTGTCACTTTTTTGAATGCGACAAATGTGGTTATCAATTCCCCTTTTGTCGTGAACGTTCGAAGAATGATCCTCAACAACCCGCTAGGTAGCATCTATGTGGCTTCTGGAGCACAGCTGTACACTCGCAGGGTCGTTATAGGATCGGCATCATCCAACCATACGGGGTATGTTACCTACTTTGGGGAAACCACCATTGACAGTAACAATAACCTGCCTGTTGAACTGGTTTCCTTTGAATTGGAAGGAACAGCGGCTAGCGTAGTAGTGAGGTGGACGACTGCTTCAGAAATCAACAACAACTACTTCGATGTGGAAAGAAGTGCCGATGGCATCGAATGGAAAAGCCTGGGCAAAGTAGAAGGTGCTGGCAATTCTGTTGAAAAACGGGATTATACCTTTATAGATGGCGCACCACTTACAGGTATCAGCTACTACCGCCTCAAGCAAGTCGATTTCGACGGTAAATTCGAATATCCGGCAGTTGAAGCTATTGAAATTACGGGTAACACCACCGTAATTACACCTGAATCAGCCACCGTTTTTCCCAATCCTTTTGTCAAGGACATCACCATCGTATTGCCAGGTTCTGTAGAGGATGTCAATGCTGTTGAATTGTACAACCTACAAGGCCAGAAAGTAGCTGCTCCTAGCTGGACTAGCAACAATACCAACATGATTTATGTGACTTTCGACAATCAATTGGAAGGCAATACTTTCTTCTTGATGATCAATACAGACAAAGGCGTAGAGACTATTGCTGTATTCAAGCAGTAATCGCGTTTGCGAAGCCTGAATTCAAAAAGCCGCTGAAAAAGTGATCTATTTCAGCGGCTTTTTGTTTTAATTTGACAAAAAGTCTTTTTTCATAAGTTGAATCCAGAAAAAACGATACCTTTATTTCATCATTAAAGGGCATTGCTATCGCTCGTTTGTCTTTATACCGATTTTTGACTTCCTGTAGTCTGGCCTTGGTTTTGCTTCAGGGCTTTTTGATCCAGGATGTTCACCTCATGTTGGCACACCAGCATGAGACGGGCTTCGTGTGCGATGCTGCCGTTGGGGAAAGCCATTATCACGCCGTAGAACACGAGGAAGAAAACTGCCTCATCTGCCACCTCAATTCTTCCCCTTCTCGCCAGTCTGCTTTTGCCCCACTTCCACATCAAGCACCTACGACGCTCTTTAGCCATAATTTCTCTCCGACATTTTATTGTGCTCACACAGAACAAGTTGCCTGGCCGGCATTGCGAGCACCTCCTATCTTTTCCTAATTTTTCTGCTTTTCAAGACGGAGTTTCAATCATTTTGCACGAATGTCTCTTGCATAGAGGGTTCGCTGTGTCCTTGAATCGAGTGTAAGCCCTCGCCAAAAAAGACAGGCTATTGCTGCAACTTGCAAGGGATTAGGGCATGGTATTCTATACCTACAGCATGGAGTGAATACGGACAAGAAAGCAACTTTCTCGTCGGCATTCCAAATCGGTCATTCATTCCATTTGCCTGGAGCACTCCGTCTCTTATGTGCTAATTTCTAATATCTAAAATGTCATTGCTATGATTCATTCTTTCAAATTTTTATCGGTTTTGTTTTTTGCTTTTGCTCTATTGGCGATCAGCGCCTGCGAAAAAGACGACGAAGATCCGACCAATAAAGTGACCATTACCATTGAAGAACCTGCAAATGATGCGGTTATCAGCGATTGCTCCGATGTGCACATTCATGTGGATTTTTCTGCTACCATTGAGAACCACGAGGTGGAAATAATCCTGCACCCAGAAGGGGACACGGGTAATAAAATCATTGATTACGACGAGCACGACCACGACAAAGAAATCACTTTTGAGCAAGAAGTGGACTTGTGCAGCTTTCCGGCAGGTACTTGTTTTCACCTAGAAGTAAGTGCCTGTGTTGATCATGATTGTGCGGAAAAAGAAACAGCAGACGCTGAGTTCTGCTTGCAATAAGGTAATTATAGTGCAATAGGTTATGATGAGCGGGTCGCCTCTAGTGCGGCGGCCTGCTATTCCATATTCAAACGCCCTGAAAAGGGCACTTTCAATGAAACGACGAAGTTTCGGCCTTGCTCCGGCACATTGATGAGCCGATAGCGACTCAAGTGCGCCAGGTAATAGGTGTCGAAAACATTCTGCACCTGAAAGTTCAGGGTAAGCGGCTGATTGTTCCAGATAAAATCAGAACCTAAGGCTAAGCCCCAAAGCTGATAAGCAGGTGTAGCTACTTCCGAACGATCCAGGCGGCTATTGCCTTCGGCGGCAAAGTGGTACTGGTGGTTGATTTCAAAATAGGCACTTTGTAAAATGCCTTTTTCCGGAAGGGTGATGCGCAAATCGCTGCGAATAGCGGGCTGAGGTGTAAAAGGCAGGGCCAATTGGGTTTTAGGATTGAAGCTCTGCACAAAATCGGCGGCTTGTTGCAGTTGCAAAATGGGAGAAAGTTCCCATTCCCATTGCAATTCTGCCCCGGTATAAATGGCATCGTCCTGACGGTAGCGGAATATTTGTCCGGCTTCTGGCAGCGGCGAAAAACGAGCCGGGAAAGTAGGCCCCAGGTAAATGTAGTTGTCGAAGTAGTTGAAATACAAGGCCAAACTGCCCCGGAATTTATCCAGCTTCCAATCGGCGCTGGCATCGAACTGGTAGCCCTGTTCGGATTTCAGATCGGGTGTTCCTTGCTCGTGTCGGAAGGTGCCGTGGTGGATGCCATTGGAAACGGTTTCTGCCGGGTAGGGCACGCGAAAGCTTTTGCCAATATTGGCTTTTAGCACCCAGCGGCCATCCTGTAAAGTCAGGTTGGTACCCAGGGAGGCCGACCAGTTGAAAAATACGTCATCGGTGACAGGCGCTACGAGGGAATCGCGGATGTTTTCGTTGCTGTCCCACACGTATTGGCGGTAAAAGTCGGTGTGGTTTTCGGCGTAGTCCAGGCGGATACCGCCATTGATGAGCCAGTTGGGGCGCAATTCTTTTTCCGTCAGGGTAAAAATGCCCCCTCGGAAAGTTCGGAAATCGGGCAGTAAAAATTCAAATCCGGCGCGTTGATTGTTTTGCCATTGTACATTAGCACCGTGAATGTTTTTCCAGGTGGAGCTGATGCGGTGTTCGTAATGGACGTTGAGGCTGATGGTTTGCAGTTCAAATTGCAGCGCCAGGGTGTTACCCGGGTCGATTTGCGAACTGGGGATGCTGTGAAATTCCGGGAAGGAGAATTCTTGGCGGAGGTTGCGCTGGTAGCCCAGATCTATACCCAGGTGATCTTTGCCGAAAAAGAAAATTTGATTGAGGGAAGCGCGGTAATGGCTGACTTCCTGTTTTGGAATATCAATATCGCGATTGTTGCCATCGTCTTCGAGGGTGTAAGAACGCGGGATGCCTACTGCGCCTGAAAAAAGGCCGGCTTGCAGGCCGTATTTGCTGAAAAGCAGCCGTGTGATGCCCCAAGGGCGGCTAAAACCCGCATTTAGGCTGATGTTTTCTTCCTGTCCGGCGGTGTTTTTTAGGTTTTGATTCTCGATGGGCAGCACGAAGGAATTATAGACAAATTGATCGGCGGGTACGCTATAATCGCCAAAATCCTGGCGGCTATAGCGGGCGGTCAGGAAAACGTTGTTGACATTTACGCCGAGGCGGGCCGAACCGCCCCAATGCTGGTTATTGGTTTTATACACACCGAGCAGGCTGCCGTCGAAGCTGTTTTTGGGCAATAGCCTGCCGGGCATGATGTTGATGACACCGCCCAAGCCGTCTGAGCCGTATTGGAGGGAGCCGGGGCCTTTGATGATCTCTACCCGTTCGACATCGAACTGGTCAATTTCGAGGCCGTGATCGCTGCCCCATTGCTGGCTTTCTTGCTTGATGCCCTGGTGGTTGACGATGATGCGATTGGCCGAAAGGCCGCGAATGACGGGTTTGGCGATGCCCACGCCCACGTTGATGGCACTGATACCGGGAATTTTTTCGATGGACTTGGCAAAAGTGCCTTGCAGGTTTTCTTCTAAAAACTGCTCGTCGATGTGCTCGGTATGGAGGGTTTCTTCTTGCTTGGCGTGTTCGTCGGTTACTTGGATGGTTTCTAGTAGCGTGCTTTCCGCTTGCAGCAAAATGCGGACGGGGTTCGATTGGCCATTTTTAACTTTGACAGGTATCGTTTGGTCGGAAAATCCGATGTAAGAAACGGTCAATTGGTAACTGCCATCGGAAAGGCCCTTGAAGGAAAAGCTGCCGTCCAAGCCGCTGTAAGTTTGTAGGCTATCCGGCAAAAGGGTGATGTTGGCGCCGGGCAATGCGGCTTCCGTTTCATCCAATACCTGACCCCTAATCTGGCCGTTAGCATGTACTGCCAGGAAGAGGGCGATAGCTATGAGTGATATTTGATTTAACATGCTGCCATTTTCAAAGAAAATTAAAACTTTTCCTAATGAAAAAAGTCATTATTGCTTCATTTGTTCTAAGCGGGTTGTTGATTATTTCTTGTGGCAAAGAAGCGGTGGATACAAACGCGCCTTCCATGCAGATTAAAACTTTGACTCCGGCGCCCTATCCGGACGAGATTTGCGGAAGCGTGGAAGATACGGTTTTTCACCTAAAAGGCGGACAAGTGCTGGATTTGGAGCTGTTGTTTCAAGACGAAACCAGTCTTTCTCAATACAAAGTTGATATTCACAACAATTTTGATTGCCACGGGCACGGCAGTAGCAGCATTCCCGGAGTTAGCCAACCCGATGTAACCAATACGACTACCGATTGGACCGTATTGGAAATAAAGGATTTGACGGGGCAAGAATCGGTGGTTGATCTAAGTTTGGATGTACCTGATAATGTCACTGCCGGGAATTATCACTTTCAAATTCAGGTGGTGGATGAGGCTGGCAATGATAACCCCCTGGCTAATTTTTATGCCATCAAGGTGAAAAACCCCTTGGATGAAGTAGCGCCCATGATCAGCACAACGGCACCTGTTGCACCAGCTTTTACAGCGGCTAAAGGCAGTAAGCTGCGTTTCGCCGGCCAGGTAAGCGATGAGCGTTCTCTGAGCGACGGCGGCAATGGGGTGCTTTTCCTCAGTTATACCGACCTCAGTTCGGGCAATACTTTCAATACCGACCGGGTGTTTTATTTTGGCAGCCAGGTAGGCCAAACCTATGATTTTGATTTTGAATACCAGGTGCCTAATACCCTTAAAGCCGGAGATTATCTGCTGATTTTGAGTGCTACGGATGGGGTGCGCAATGTGGCGGAGGCTAAGGTGTTTGAGGTGGAGATCACCAACTAATTGTGGTGCTTTTCGCTGATGGCGTCCATCTTGAGGTACTTGCTTTTCAAGGATAAGGGCAGGGATTGAGGGAGAAGCACAGGCTAACGTTTAATTGAAGTAGTCAGGACTAATCTCGTTCTTCGAATTTACTAAAACTATCAGATTAAGTCCTGACTACTTCAGATCATTATTTGGTCTTATTGAACATGTAGCGGGCAATCTTCCACTCATTATCCACTTTTTCAAATACAAATAGTTCTCTGTTTTCTTCAGGTATGGTTTCACCGTTTGCATGAATCAAAGTGGTTCCCTTTGAACTTGTGGTAGCAAATGCAAAATCTCCTTCCACTAAAATCTCATCGATGAGAAATTCAATATTCAATTGAATCTGAGAAAAAATGAATTCATACGATTTGAGTATGTTTTCTGAGCCGATAGCTGATGGCGCTCCTGAGGGCATGAAAATTCCATCATTGGCATAAAGGCTTTGTGCAAGTTTTGCATCTGAAGTGTTGAGTGATTTTTTGTATTCACCCAATAATGCTTCAATTTTTTCTTTTTCTAATTTTACCATGACATCCTTGTTTTGTGGTTGATCAATTGATTGTGATTGATTTTGACTGCAAGCCACCATGAGAAATATGGTTAGGGCAATCGTCCAGGTTTGTTTCATCTTTTAGTAGTTGGCTAAAAATTACTTCCCGATTTATCAAAGCCCTTACCCTAGCGAAGCCCGCTAGGGTAAGGACAAAACCTGGAAGTTAATTAAAGGATTTGATGAATAATTAATTCCACCACAAAGATGGGGTGTTTGGATATCCTATGCCTATAAGGTAGATTAAGAAAGAACCTTAATGTAGTTTAAGGCTTTGCCAATTTCCTTCGAATGGTGCTTAAAAATTCAGGTGTTACTCCGAGAAATGAGGCAATTTGCACGTTGGAAATACGATTAAACAGGTTTGGGTACCTTTCTATAAAATCTATATATCGCTCCTCTGCTGTTGAACTTATATTTTGCAATACTCTCCTTTGAAAGCTGACCAATGCATTTTCTGTAAAGACCCTGAAAATTCGATTGAACTTTGGAAAATCAACAAACATTTTTAATTGGTCTTCTTTCTTGATTTGGAGGATGACCGAGTTTTCAAGCGCTTGAATATTCAATTTGCTGGGCTCTTCGGAATAAAAACTACCAATATCTCCGATCCACCAATTTTCGACCGCAAACTGCAAATTGTGTTCTTTTCCATTATCATCCACAAAATACATTCTAAAACAGCCCTCTACCACAAAGGAGTTAAATTTAGACACATCCCCTTCTTGTAATATATATTGTCTCCTGCTGATTTTTCGTTCCTTAAACACCTCCTCCAAGTAGGATTTTTCCTTTTCCGTCAAGGGTAAAAGTTTTTCAAAATAGGCTATTAACGGTTCAACTTTCATTTTTTATGTTTGGTTACCCCGAGGGTTTACAATAGGGTAAGTTGGAGATTTTGGAACGTGTTTTTATTGTGACGGGAGCTATTACAGCCAACATCTAAGAATCCCCCTAAAAGCGATCCTAAGGCGGTCAGTTGAACTGCTGCAGGTACTGCGATCGGCTACATACATTAAGGAAAACCGCCGCACTAAGATAGTGCCAAAAGGAGCAAAAAACAAATAGAAAAGGGGGCAAAGCCGTTCAGCTAAAAAAACGGCCTAAAAAAAACGACGCTATTGCTTAGGGTTAAGCCATTAGGGTAAGAACGAGTCTATTTATATTTTCCAATATCATTAGACTTTGGACACATCTTCTGTCACCTGCGAAAAAAAAGCAGAACCGTGTGCCGATATTTGATGTGTGAAAAAAAACAAAGAAACACTCCGATTCTGCTATGCTCTTTTGGACTACGGTGACAATCGTTGCCGTGCGATGACGAATATAGTGATGAGTTTGGCTAGTTACGCCCAAGCCAGATGCCCCGTAGATTTGACGTATAGTCCATTCTGCCACTACACTTACAGCAATTTGACAAAGGTACTGGATAATTGGCAAGTAACCGAATGTGATTTCAGGAAATTGGTGCGTCCGTTTTTACCACCCGCCCGCACAACAGCCTCGGGGACGGACTACTATGCCCTGACGCACGACGTGACCAAGCTGCTCAAGGAGCATTCGCCCTGCTTGGAAGGCCGCCAATATGTGCCGACGTCGAACAAGGTAATAGCGTCGAACAAGGCGCTGGGCGTCGGCTACCCCGTTAGCGCGCTGCACCTAGGGGTTGGCGATGCGGGCTGGGTGCCGCCGCTGGCTCTAGAGCGCCTTGGCGTCAAGGACGATGCCAAGGCAGTCGCCGTCAGGCAGATAGCATCGCAGTTGGACGACGAGACGCTACCCTTTGGCCAGGAACTGTGCCTTCTGCGGGCAGACAGTGCCTACGGCAAGGCCATCTTCCTGTCGCCGATGTACGACATGGAAAGCATGGTGTCCATCGTCAGGCTTCGCCACGGCATCAAGGTGTGGACCAAGGCAGATGCTGGCCTCACAGGCGGAGCGAAGCGCGTATATGGCGACAAATTCTACCTGACGCAGACGACCCGGTGGAAGACCTACAAGAAGAAGGGGCAGCCGTATGAGGTGTTCCAGCAGTCGTTGTCGGACTTGCCGAACAACGAACAGGTGCGCCTAGCATCCGTCATGGGCAACAACCGCAGCGTCCTCATCGACATCCAACGTTGGAACGATCTGCTCATCCGAACCAAGGACGGCGCATCGATGAAGAAAAAGCCCATGGACATCGTCCGTGTCGAGGTACTCGATGCCCAAACCCTCAAGCGGGTATTCGACCGCCCGATGTTCATAGCCGTCAGCGGACAACGCAGGGCACAGGTCAGCTCGCGCGAAGCCCACGAGCAGTACCGCGAGCGTTACGATGTGGAATCCTACTACGGCTTCGCCAAGAATGCCATGTGCATGGACAAGCTCCAGACGCCGGTGGCTGCCCATATCGACCCTTGGCTGCGCATCGTCCAAGCCGCCTCATGGCTAATGTTCTCGGCCAGCACACAGATAGGGCAAATCCACTGTCCTCCTTGGCAGGACTACCTGCCCAAAAACAAAGCCGTACGCGAACAGCCTGACCTTCGGCTCACCATCGCACAGACACAAAGGGCGGCGCACCTCCTTTTTGGCACTTTTGACCCGACCCCCTTTCTCCCCCAAAAGTCCAAAAAAGGGAAAGGTAGGAAACAGGGGCAGACACAGCCCCCCAAAAGCCATCATCAAGTGGTCAAAAAGCCACCAAAAGTCGCCAAAAAAACAACAACATCAACCACATCAATAGGATTTTTGCTTACTTTAGTAGCTCGGTTTTGGATGCGACCTCGATTCGCTTGGCTGGGATGTGTCCAAAGTCTAAATGAGATTAAAATATCTAAATCGCTGTCTTTTTGGTTTTCACCTCTTGCGAACGAGCCAAATATTCCAATCCTTTCAGGTCGGTACGGAAGCAGTGATTTGATTATTCTGTTCTTTATTTTATCGTTTATCAATACTCGTTTTTTATGCAATTCAACTGATTCTATTGGGATTCTGTTCCTTTATTGGTTGCACCTAGAGAAAACCTCCGCATTAAGATAGTACTAAAAGTAACAAAAAAACAAGCAGAAAGCTCTGTCCCGCTAAAAACAGATCCGATCAGTTTTGGCCAGGCTGTCGGTCAGATGCTTACCGCCTAAGTCCAAAAAACATCACTTGGCACGGATAAATCCGGCTCCGAAACCCTGCTCCTAGTGGTTTGGGGCAGTGCCATAGGGCTTAGGTGACACCGCTTTTTTTCTTTTAATGCCGATCTTAGTGTTTAGGGTGAAGCCCGGAGTGTTGTGGGCTGCCATTTATTCATTTTTTCTCGCTAAGTAAAATCCGTAACTGTAATAATTTTTGAATTTTAAATACAAGTCGATCTCAGCTTGATGGTCTTCTACGACTTTTCGGGCAAGCACTGAATTGTTGTTGCGTTTCAGAAAATGCTCAAATCTTGCTTGCATAGGTTTGTAATAGGTCTCAATCCAACTGTCTTGGCTTAAATAAAAATACCCTACAAGCGTATAACCATTATTTTCTAATTGATTGATTTTGCTAGATGCTGTATCGACTTCTGGGTATGCTGCTTTCCAAAATGCTTCAATTTCTTTTGGTCGAGATGGAGTGATCCAAGTGATTTCACTTACAGCCAAATATCCACCTACTTTCAAAAAGTCTTTCCATTTTTTCAGTCCGTTTTCAAACCCCATATTATAAATCGCACCTTCTGACCATATAAGGTCAAATTCGCCTTTGATAAAAGGCAAATCGTCCATTGATTTTTCAAGTGTAACGATTTTGTCCCTCAATCCTAATTGTTGAGATTTTTCATTGAGCTCATTCAAAAACGCTGGAAACAAGTCAACTGCGGTTATTTGTGCGTTTAAGTTTTTGGCCAAAGTAATGGTTTGTCCACCTGAACCGCAACCAATATCCGCCACTTTCAAGCTTTGGTCAGTCGGCAAATTCAAGAAGCCAAGAGCTTTCAGCGTGTCATTTTCGCTCCCTGGTCCTTGTCTATCGGAATTTTTATGTAGGTCAATTATTAGTTCTAATTCTGTCACTTGCTCATTTTTTTGATAATTAAAGTCGCCAAAAAAGCTTCTAAAATACTCAACGGGATTGCAAAAGGTAAAATACCAAACGGTAAAACATTCAGATTAGCAATCACAAGCCACATAAAAACGAACCCAACGAACCATGCAATAAAGGTTGTCTGTATCAATGTAAACTTTTTAGCAAAAATATAAATGCTAATAGCAAAACATAATGACCATATTTCCCATATTGCTCCATTAATCGGTTCGGATGGAAAATTCAATCCCATACTTTCATAATGGTCTGTCCAATATGATTTTAGCAAAAACTCATTTCTAACAAATTCGGATATACTAATCCAAATTGTTGCTATCAAAATTGGCAAGATTGTTTTCTTAATCGTCTTCATTATCATTGCTTATTAGTTTGTAGTAGGCGTTTCCCATGGTTGCATTAGCGGTCTTGTGCAAATGGTGTGTGGGAGCATAGCCCGTATGAACATTTTGCACTTTATCTCATCCGTTTTCTTTTTTTATTTCTTTAATTTCTTGATCGAGAATGGGAAGGTATCGAACAACAATCAGCCAAATCACATCGTCTGAAACTGAATCATATCCATGAATTATCCGATTTCGAGTATCTGCAATTTTCCTTGAATCACTTATTGCTATATCTGGTTCAACTTTCAAGATTCGGCTCATCGCTTCGCCAATTATTTCGATATTTCGTTCAATTGCCCGCTTTGTTTTTATATCTTTCTCAAATTCAAAGAAATTTCTCGGCTCGGGTAGGAATTCGTTAATTTCGGCAATGGCTTTTTCAATATCTTCAAGCCATACCTTGATTTCGACTTGCATAAACGAGCATTTTTTGTTGGTTCACTAAGTTTTCAAAAGTCTTATTCCTTATTGCTTTTTGTTCCAGCAAATCTATTTTTCTTTTGAAGATTCTTTCTAATTCAAACTTTAGTTCAAAGTAATTTTCTGCATATTCAATTGGGTCGTTTGACAAAATTGAAACAATAAAATCTATGTCGCTATCTGATTTGAATTTATCAGTTAATATTGACCCAAAAGCATATAATTCTTTAACTTTGAAGGTTGAACAAGCTTTTTCTAACTCTTTTCGATGTTTATTAATCAATTCCATTTTTAAGACAAATTTGACTTCAATTTAACGATTTTTCACTTGGATTGGTTCTCTTTTTCATTTTTACTTAATTAATGAGCACATCAAGAGCCTCACCAGGGACATCCTCCGCACTAAGATAGGCCAAAAGGGACAAAAAAACAAGAAGAAAGCTGTCCCGCTAAAAACAGACCCGATCAGTTTTTGCCAGTCTGTCGCTGCTTACCGATTAAACCCCCAAAATACCACTTGGCACGGATAAATCCGGCTCCGAAACCCTGCTCTTAGTGGTTTGGGGCAGTGCCATAGGTCTTAGGTGACACCGCTTTTTTTCTTTTAATGCCCATAGCTTCGCCTCTGGCTACTTGCATCCCGCGTCCAACTGTCAATAATTTCAAGCGGAATATTGGCTTCATCTTTTATGATTTCAAAAACCTCTTTGAACCATG
>CALMIR010000041.1 GCA_937864265.1 uncultured Saprospirales bacterium
GGATAATTTATTTATTTAGCTCCAACTACTTGTCTTCGCAAGAAGTTTATTTTCAGAATATTGACCGCACAATAGGCATAATTGATTTAAACACTTGCGATACTGTTCACATCATCCGTGCCGATAGAAGTTATGCTTCACTGGCCTTTCACCAAAGTGGTCGCCTTTTTGGTAGCCTACACGATACCATTTATGAGGTTTTCTTAGAAACAGGCCACCACTCAGTCCTCACTGCATTTCCTGAGTCAAGCGATATCCCGTTCAGTGCTATATCTTTTTTAAACAATACATTATTCATGCTGAACGACAACTTTTTTGGCAAGTATAATCTAATCAGTGGGGAGCGGGAAACTATCAGTGTAGGATTCGGTGAAGATTCCCTTTTCATACTACCACATAGTATGGCGGTTCGTAACGGCAGGCTTATTTGTAGCTCTTTATTGCCTGGTGGTATCTTTCAACTCGATACCAATAATATTTTAAACAGTATCAATATTTTGCCTCACGAAGAATTCGAACCATTCATTACTGGCCTGACTTCTATCCCCTTGAGTTGTGATAGCAGTATCACTTTTTCAAGTATAGGAGTTTCACAATTATTAGAAATCATCTCCATTGTGGATTTTGAACAGCAAGCTTTTGTACCTGTCTGTTCATTGAGTTTTTTTCCATCAACTTTATGGACATACGAAGAATCCCTTCCCCCGCCCTGCCTTCCTTTGATTGACCTAGATGGCGACAATCATACAGCCTTTGGCTTAGACTATTTAGCAGATAGCACCTGTACGGCCGTTGATGTTCCAGTAATTGACAACGACGGGCGGGTTCAGATGCCTTTGTCTGGCTTGGATTCTGTACGGGTATTGCTCTCAGGCGCGTTGGATGGTTCTTTGGAGTATTTGACCTACTCAGGTTCTTCGCCTATTCTATCCGAAGTTGCCGATGATGGAAATATCGTTCTGCTTTACCCTTCTGCCTCTAATGCAGCCGAGCTTTCACTATCCGATTGGCTATCTGCACTGATGTCCATTCGATACCATCATGAAGGGAATGTGCCTTCTCCCGGTATTAGAGAGGTGGCATTTCTGGCATTTGCAGGAAGTGACATCAGCGATACAGCAGTTTGCTTTATTCCCATCTATACTTCTCCCGCTTCGGCAGGGATAGATGCCATCATCATGCCCTGCCCATCTGATCCGCCCATTACCCTCTTTGATTATCTGGGTGTAAATGCCACACCTGCTGGGGGCTGGTCACCTGGAAATGGCACATTTGATCCTTCCACTGACCTACCCCAGGTTTTTCAATATATTGTATCCGATAGCTTAGGCTGTCCGCCGGACACAGCATTTGTTGAAGTGATCCTTCAATATTCGCCACAGTTCCACCTCGGCACCGACACCACCCTTTGTCAGGGCGGCAGCCTGCTGCTACAAGCCCCTGCCGGGCTGATGGACTATACGTGGAGCGATGGCAGCAGCGGCAGCAGCCTCGAAGTTAGCCAGTCGGGCTTATACTGGCTCGAAGCAGCAAATGCTCAAGGCTGCCGGGGAAGGGACAGCATCGCTGTGGCCTTGTCCCAATTCTCTGGCCTGGAACTCAGCTCACTGGATGTGTCCTGCCAAGGGGGCAGCGACGGCAGCCTGGGTGTTGTACCCATCGGAGGGCAAAGCCCCTATACCTACACCTGGGCGGAGGGAACTTTTACCCCGCCCCTCTCCGGGCTACCTACAGGCGATTACAGCATCAGCGTCAGCGATGACAATGGCTGTGTGCAGGTGGCGGCTGCAAGCATCGCGCAGCCCAATATGCCCATCCTGGAGGAGGCCAGCCAGCAGCTTTGCCAAGGCGAAGTATTCCTCTGGCAGGGCCAGCCCATCGTCTCCGATACCCTGCTCGAGCTCGCACTCAGCACTCCGCAGGGCTGCGATTCGGTCTATCGCTTGCAGCTTGTTTTTTTGGATACCTTCCTGTTGCTCCAACAGGTGCAACTGTGTCCGGGACAAACCTACGAATGGGAGGGCATGATTTTGAGTGCCGATACCAGCTTATGCCGGGTGTATAGCGGGGTGATGGGCTGCGATTCCACCCGTTGCCTGAGCCTGAGTTATTGGGACAGCCCGCAGGCGGGTTTGCCGGATACCCTGCGTTTTTGCCCTGGACAGTCTGCTACCTTGTTTGCCGGACAGCAGGCCGCCTATCTTTGGCAAGATGGCAGTACCCTGGCCAGTTTGCGCCTAAGCGAACCCGGCACTTACCGCGTGACCGTGAGCGATGCCAATGGATGTATGGCCACCGATAGCACACTGGTGCTGTACCGGGAAGCTCCTGATTGGGTGCTGGAAGCGCTGCCGCCATTCTGTTTTGATGGTGCAGATGGCCGTATCGAGGTACTGGAGGTGTTGGGGGCTGTACCGCCCCTTGCGTTTAGTCTCAACGGACAAAACCAGCAGGAGGAGGGGCTGTTTGACGGGCTGCCAGCCGATACCTACCTGCTGCAGTTGACGGATGCCGAAGCCTGCCAAGCCGATACCCTCCTGACGCTGGACAATCCGCCGCCGCTGTTCGTCGACGCGGGTTTGGACGTACAGATACAGGCAGGCAGCAGCGTGGCTTTATCGGCCAATTCCAACGCCGCTGCGCCGATATATACCTGGCATCCCCCCTTGGGCTTGTCGTGCAGCGATTGCCCCAACCCCATCGCCATGCCGCCCGCCACACAGCTTTATACCCTGACGGTGGCCGACGAGCAAGGCTGCACGGCAGCGGATGAGGTGTTGATAGAGCTGCTTCCGCGTGCGAAAGTCGCCCTGCCCAATGCGTTTTCGCCCAACGACGATGGCTACAACGATCGTTTTTTACCCGTCGGCGGGCAGGATGATATTCAGGTACTGGATTTTCGCATCTTCAACCGATGGGGGGCTATGGTGTATGAGGAAGCGGAGGTGGCCTGGTCGCAACTCAGGGGCTGGGATGGCAGGCTGAACAATCGCCCGCAGCCGACGGAGGTGTATGTGTATGTGCTGCGTGTGCTATGGCCGGATGGAAAGGTGGTGCAACTGAGCGGGGAGGTGGTGCTGTTGCGCTGAGGGGGGGAAGGATTAGGGTTGGGGATAACTCGCTCTTTTTTTGTATCTTTGTACAAAACATCGGCTGTGCATGGAAACAAATTGGAATCCTTCTGGCGATAGCGAAGAACT
>CALMIR010000042.1 GCA_937864265.1 uncultured Saprospirales bacterium
TCTCAGGAAGTGGCCAATAAAGATTGGTTGCAGGAGATATTGGGGCGCTTGAGGGTTTGAGCTACTTCCGTCCAAAATCGGCGGGGATTTCACCCCAGTTTTCGGTGTCCCACTTTAAAATTTTATTTTTCCACGAATGGCTTTTGAGCCAGATTTCCGCCCGTTCGATAAGCTGATACAATTCTGCCGTTTTGGCGGTACGCTTCAGTTGGGTATTGGCCTTTTTGTTGCGCACCCAAGCGATGGCCGTCTTGGAGTCGGTATAGATAGGCGTATCCTTGCCCTGCTTTTCGTATAGGGCCAGGGCGTGTACAATGGCCAGAAACTCGCCTATGTTGTTGGTACCCAAGCTGAATTTTTTATGGAATATTTGGGTTTTGCTGCGCGTATCCACCCCTTGATACTCCATCACCCCTGGATTGCCACTACAAGCTGCGTCCACGCTGATACTATCCCACACGATGGCATCTTTGAACGATTCCAGGCTTTTGGTCGGCGCTTTGGCCGCTTTGCTTCCCGAACCGATGTGCTGGCTAAAATTGCCGGAATAAGCTGCTTCGGCCTCTTCCCTGCTGCCGAACGATTTGTACCGCGCATTCGGATAGCCTTTGATTTGAAGTTGACAATCATTCCAGGAAGTATAAATACCCGGAGTGTTGCCTTCCCAAACCACATAATATTTTTGCTTGCTTGCCATGTATAATTGGTTGTTACTAGACTTTGGACATAGCCGATTTTCCAGAAATATATTTCTGTGCTCGTCGGTGTCCAAAGTCTAGTTATCGTTTCAGGAATGCGATTTTTGAAGTTATTGCCAAACCACTAAACAGAAGCTTTCAGCAAACCCGAATAAATCACACCGCCGCCCACCACGTCGTCGCCTTCGTAAAAAACAGCAGACTGCCCCGGGGCGACTCCTTTTACATGGGCAAAGAATTCCACTTCCAGTTTGTCTCCATCAATTTGGATCAGCCGGCTCATCGTACCCGCATCCCGGTACCTGATTTTTGAAACCACTTCCAGCCCTTCCGGGATATTCGCATACTTCATGGCATTTACTTGCCCTACCGTCATGCCATTCCGAATCAGTTCATCTATTTTGCCGAGCACCACTGTATTGCTTTCCGGTCGGATTTCTGTTACAAACATAGGTTCACCAAACGCTAAGCCCAGCCCTTTGCGCTGACCTATCGTATAAAACGGGTATCCCTGGTGTTGGCCAATCACCTCCCCTTGGGTGTTGACAAAGTGGCCGCCGCTGACTTTTTCATCCAGTCCATCTACCCGGCGGCGCAGGAAAGAACGATAGTCATTGTCAGGAACAAAGCAAATTTCATAGCTCTCGGCCTTTTTAGCCAAATCCAGATAACCCCGGTCGGCAGCCATTTGACGCACCTCCGGCTTGGTAAAAGTACCTAGCGGAAAACGGCTCCGACGCAGGCATTCCTGGCTCAAGCCCCACAGTACATAGGACTGGTCTTTCTGCAAATCTTTTGACTTGGATATATACAATCGGTCGTCCTGTTCTTTGATTTGTGCGTAGTGGCCTGTGGCGATAAATTCGCAATCGAGTGCATCCGCCCGCTTGAGCAGGGCACTCCATTTGATGTGGGTATTGCACAACACGCAAGGGTTGGGTGTACGCCCAGCCAGGTATTCATCAACAAAATTGTCGATGACATAATCGCCAAATTCGGCGCGTATATCCACGATAAAGTGATGAAAGCCCATATTGACCGCTACCTGTCGGGCGTCGTTAATGGAATCGAGGCTGCAACAGCCCGTTTCTTTTTTTTCACCGCCCGAATTGGCATAGTCCCAGGTTTTCATGGTAATGCCTATGACTTCATAGCCCGCTTCATGCATCAACATGGCCGTCACGGTGCTGTCAATACCACCACTCATAGCCACCAAAACTTTTCCGTGCTTGCTCATATGATTTTAATTTCCACAAAACTACAAATTTTGAAGCGGGATGGTTCAATTCGAGGGCGTCAGATGTCAAAACTTAGGGCATCAAAACCTATTGGCTTCCAGGGCAAGCTATTTCAATGTATAATATTTAGGGGTTGGGATGCGTTTTGTCGAAGGTAGTGTAGGCTTGGCCAAGAGTCAAATCGACGCTTTACCGGGATTTTGAAAAATACCGTATTCCGAAACTAAATCTTATATTTGGGACGGCCTCAAGAACTCAACAAGTTCGCCAAAATTTATTATTTAATTCATACGACCCCATACAAGTGGTCATTCACCAATCAAAAAAAGCACCATGAGAAGATCAATTTTCCTCGTACTGTTGACAGCCGCCTTTTTGACCTCGGCCACTTCATCCTTTGCCCAGCAAGATGAAGAATTTGGAATGGCCTCCTACTACTCCGATGATTTCCAGGGCAACAAAACCGCTTATGGCGTAAAATACGACCGAAATGAGTTGACGGCTGCTCATAAGCGCCATCCTTTCGGCACCAAACTAAGAATAACCCGTTTGGACAACAACAAGTCGGTGGTCGTTAAAGTCATTGACAAAGGCCCCTATGTAAAAGGCCGGGTAGTAGATATTTCCTATGCTGCCGCTAAACAAATTGGCTTACTAGATGCAGGCGTCGCCGAAGTAAAAGTAGAGCTAGTGAGCGCTCCTTCTAAAAAGGATACCAAAGTTGAAGAAAAAGTAACTGAAATCCCCAAGGAAGTGCCTACCAGCTTCGACACAGAAGCAAGTGCTAAAAACAAAGCAGAAAGCACTAAAAAAACAGAAGAAAAAACAACTACCGTTGGCACGGATACCGATAAAAGCAAGGGCAGCAGCAAAGCCCGCTTGGTCGGCAATGAATTCCAGCAATACGGCCTGTATAAAATCAGCTTAGAAAAACCACAGGGAAAGGGTTATAGCGTTCAAGTAGCTTCGCTGACCAATTATGAGAATGTCTTCCGCCAAGTAGCCGACCTTCAAGCGAAGTGGTTCGACAATATCCACATCAGTATTGAAAAAGGCAACGACGACAAACCCATTTATAAAATTCTTTTAGGTACTTTTGACTCCGAAAAAGCGGCAGATGCCTATCGGGAGAGTCTGGCCAAAAAGCACAAAATAAAAGGCTTTGTTGTCAATTTAACCGAAATCAAATACTGATCGTGATGGGGCGCAACCCCTACAAAAAAGGGATTGCGCCTTAAAATGATTTGCCCATTTCATTTGGCTGCAACTTTCTACTCGATTAACCGTTCTATGCTAATTTGCAGATCAACTTATCAATGAATCGTTACCTAAAGCCTGTTCAAACAGCCTGGTTGAATTTCAAAACCAAATACCCCAAAAGGGCAAAGTTGGTTCGGATAACCGCCATTGCTTTGGGGTCATTACTAGGCTTGTTTCTACTCCTTCTTATTTGGGTAATGATCACCACGCCATCTACCCGGCAATTGCGCCTGGTGGAACATCGGGCCGCCTCCGAGGTTTATTCTGCCGACAGCGTATTATTGGGACGATATTTTGTTGAAGAGCGCAATGTGATCAACCTGGAAGCCATTGCGCCTCATGTGCTTCAAGCCCTGGTCGCGACGGAAGATGAGCGTTTTTTCCGCCATGGCGGGGTTGATGTACGGGCTTGGGCAAGGGTTTTATACCGCACTATTTTGCAAGGCGATACCGGCGGCGGCGGCGGCAGTACGCTCAGCCAACAATTGGCAAAAAACCTTTTCCCGCGGGCCAGTTATGGCGCTTTTTCTCTCCCGCTCAACAAACTTCGGGAAATCATCATCGCCATACGCCTGGAAAAGACCTTTACGAAAGAAGATATTTTAGCCCTTTACCTCAATACCGTACCCTTTAGCGAAAATGTGTATGGCATTGACGTAGCGGCCCGGCGTTTTTTCAGCAAAAGCCCGAGTGCGCTTACCATAGAAGAAGGGGCTACGCTGATCGGTTCCTTAAAGGCCAATTCCTATTACAATCCAGTAAAAGCGCCCGAACGCGCCCGTGAAAGGCGGAATATCGTTTTGGGGCAGATGTTGCGCAATGAGTACCTAAGCTCTGCTGAATGCGATTCCTTACAGGCACTTCCTCTGGTGACCCGCTACAATCCTGCCGTAGTGAACCGGAATATAGCCCCCTATTTTATGAACCATGTCTTTGATGAATTGGAACAACTGCTCAAAGACCATAAAAAATTGAACGGCGAACCATATGACCTCAATAATGATGGATTGAAAGTCTATACAACGCTGGATGTCGGGCTGCAACAACGGGCAACAGAGGCCATTGCCGAGCACATGAAGGAAGTACAAGACGCTTTCCTCTCCCATTGGGGCAGAGAATACCCCTGGGGCGAAGATACCACCATCCTAAATCAGGCCATCAGGCGCTCCAACCGCTATCAGCAACTAAAAAAGAAGGGAACTAGCGAAGCGGCGATCGCCACCGAATTTGGCAAACCTATTCCCATGTCGGTATTCGCCTGGGACGGCGATCGGGAAGTGGTGATGAGTCCACGCGATTCTGTCAAATATTACCTGATGCTATTGCGCATGGGATTCCTGGCGGTAGAGCCACATACCGGCTACATTCGCTCCTGGATAGGGGGGAATGATTATCGGTTTTTCCAATACGATCATGTGCTGGCTCAGCGGCAGGTGGGGTCTGTGTTCAAACCCGTGGTTTATGCCCAAGCCTTGCGCAGCGGCATTGCTCCCTGCGATATGATTCCTAACCGACTACTCACCTATCATCAATACGAAGATTGCGAATGGGCGGTAAAAGACCCCAAGCGCGAAGACCCGACCCCAAATTTGGATGAGAAAGGAAAGGACTTGGACGATTGGATGCCCCGCAACTCCGATGGGCGTTACGGTGATACCTATTCTATGCAAGGTGCCCTCACCAATTCCGTCAACACCATAGCGGTACACCTGATAATGCAAACTGGAACAGATCCGGTGATAGAACTGGCGCAACAAATGGGCATTTACAGCCCCTTGCCAACAGAGCCTTCTATTGCCTTGGGCAGCGGCGATGTTTCTTTATTCGAAATGGTCAGTGTTTTTGGCACCTTGGCCAGTGGCGGACATGCATTAAAGCCCATTTCGGTGCTTAAAGTGGTGGCACCTGACGGAGAAGTACTGGTGGACAGAACTGCAGGCCAACCCAAGGATGCCGTCTTTTCAGATACTTTGGCACACATCATGACACGCATGCTGGAATCGGTTACTACCTACGGTACGGCTGCCCGTCTGCGCTACCGCTATGGCTTGTACAACGTGCCATTGGCCGGAAAAACCGGGACATCTCAAAATCAGTCGGATGGTTGGTTTGTCGGATATACGCCCTACCTAATCGCTGGTGCTTGGGTAGGAGGAGAAACCCCGCTTATTCGTTTCCGGCAATTCAAACTAGGGGAAGGCGCGGCTACTGCATTGCCCATTTGCGGTAAGTTTTTTAAAAAGATACAGGATGATCCCAAATATGAGGCCTGGCAAGCGATGCAATTTCCCGAATTGCCGCCTGAAGTAGAGCAGTTGCTGGCTTGCCCCTTGCGCATCCCTTCTCAGGAGGAAGTGGTCGCGGATTCCATTTTGAAAGACAGTTTGTACCGCGATAGCGTAATTCGAAACCTCATTTCACCTCGCGACAGTATTCCGGAAAATTGATAATCAGCAGTTGCCTCCCGGCAAAGGTTTGCCGTCCACCTGTAGGATATAATCCAAGCGGATTTGCTTTCCATCTGAAAGCAGCATGTACTCCACTTTGTCTTGTATGTAAAAGTCTTTTATAACAGCCTCTATTTCCTGCTGTTCTCCTGCTTCATTTTTATAAACAATCCAGCAATTTTTTCGCAAAGTTGCCAGCGCTTCCAATTCATCGTAATAAGCACAGGAAATGGGTTGGTAAGGCTCTTTTTTTTCCATCGTGGGGCTTTTATTTCGCTTTTGGAATGGCAAAACGAACACCAGCCAGCTCGAATCGTTTTGCAAATAAAGATTGTTCATAAAACACCAATTGAATGAAAAAGTTAATATTTTCCTGCTGCCTGAGTGTATGCTTCATCAGCAGCGCATTGCACGGCCAAACTACATTTTCCCCGAAAGCGGGGATTAATTTCTCCTCGTTTACAGAAGAATTCGACGACAAAAATTTAGAAGGAAATGTCGGCTATCAGTTTGGATTTGATCTCCGGTTTGGTAACCAAATATACATCGCCCCTGGTGTGCACTATTTTTCAACGACCAGCCGGGTCGAGGAAATTGGCAATATTGACGTGAGTGATGAGAAGATCAATTTTGACATTCAAGGGATAAAAATTCCTGTTTATGTCGGCGGTGACTTGATCGAAGACAAAGGTTTGGGACTTCGACTTTTTATGGGCCCAAGTTTTTCATTCATTATTGATAAGGACGATGATTTAATCGATTTTGATGACTTGATTTTGCAAGACAATACCTGGGGCTTAAATGCTGGTTTGGGCTTGGATATTGGCGTGTTCAACTTCGAACTACAACGCGAATGGGGGATGACAAACGTATTTAATGTTGACGGCATCAAGTCGCGCAACAATATCATCTACTTATCTGCCGGGCTTAATTTCTAAGCAAACAACGAAAAATATATATGTAGGCCGTCATCCAATTGGGTTGGTGGCTTTTTTTATTGGAAAAAAAATTCTTGGCTGGCAGTCAGCAATTTAGGTGTTTTTGTCTATTTTTGATGGAAGATATCGACCCGTATTTCCCAAAACAACGATAACCCATGAAATGCTCCTACAGTCCCCTCCTTCAGGCACCTTTCCCGGGTTTCAAAAAACGAGCAATAACATGAAAGCCTCAACATTATTTTTATTCGCCTGTCTAGCATTTGTAGCCCAAGCTCAGCCTCCAGCCCCCGATTTCACAGTCACTTCCAGCGATGGCCAGACCCACCACTTATATGCTGATTATTTGAATCAGGGTAAAACGGTCGTTGTCAAGTTGTTTTTTACTTACTGCCCACCCTGCAATGCGACCGCAGAACAAGTAGAAGCCTTTTATCAATCCTGGGGTGGCGGCGAAGGGATGGTTGAATTCATTGGCCTAAGTACCCAAAATAACGACTCTAACGCCGATGTGAATCAATACAAAGCCCTTCATGGTCAAACCTTTCCCGGTGTTGGCGCCGATGGTGGCAGTATAAGCGCCATACAACCCTATATCAATGGCACCTATGGCTTATTTCTGGGAACGCCTACTTTCATCGTCATTGCACCCGATGGAACGGTAGCGTACGACCCACGTGGCTCCAACTTTGACGCCACTTTGGCTGAGCTCAACGATGCCATCATCGCAACGGGGCTGGCGCCTTATACCGATATTAATGGCAATGGCACTGTGAAAACCAAAACCGGACTGGGTTTACCGGATGTTGATGTGGTGATTGCGGCTCAAACACCCCTCCAAAGCACATCTAATGCCAGCGGTAGTTTTTCTTTCAATCTTTTTGCCCCTGCTGATGCCCAATTCTCGATAACTGCTTCTTCCCAGGACAACGATTACCTCAATGGCCTCAGTACAGCAGATTTATTGCTGATTCATGCCCATGTTTTAGGCATTATGCCCCTAGGCACGCCAGAAAAAAGGATTGCAGCAGACGCCGATGGCAATGGAATCATCACGACGCTGGATATTATTTCTTTGAGAAAATTGTTGCTCAGTATTGATACTCAATTGGGAAATCAAGATGCCTGGATATTCATCAACACCGACTATGATTTTGCCAATCAAACCAATCCGCTGAATGAGGTTTATAGCGGCGCAGCTACCACGATCAACTATACTGCTGGCCAGGCTAGCCCAGCCCGTTTTACAGCCATTAAAATCGGTGATGTCAATGATAGTGTGGTGGTGAATTGATGTTGGATGTTCTATTATGTAGTGTGCAAAAAGTTAATTCTCGATTTGTCAAAGTCCTTACCCTAGTGCTGTCGGCACTAGAGTAAGGACAAAATCGGGAACTTAATTTTTCTACGTTACTACAAATGCCTGATTGCTTGCTCCTACCTAACCTACCTATTAGAAGATTTACCGCATCAAATGGGATAGGAGGTAAATGAAATAGGCATTTTTACCATTCCCGAACTGGCGTTTTTTGTATCTTTGTACATAAACTGAGGCGAATGGCACTAAAGAAACTCCCCATTGGGATACAGGATTTTAGAACCATCATCGAGGATGGCTATAAGTATATTGACAAAACGAGCTACATACATCAATTGATAACCAGCGGCAAATTTTATTTCCTTTCTCGCCCACGCCGCTTCGGCAAATCATTGACCATTACCACTTTGCAGGAATTGTATTCAGGCAATCGCGAGTTGTTCCGCAGCTTGTGGATTGCAGAACATTGGGATTGGGATAAGCAGCATCCCGTTATTCGCTTGTCATTTACAGCTATCGGCTTCCAAAGTTTGGGGTTGATGCCTGCCTTAGAGCAAGAGTTGCGTACCATCGCCCAAGCGCATGGTGTAGCCCTGTCAAAAGAAGGGATTGTGCCAATATTCAAGGAAATATTGACCACTCTGGCCAAACAAAAAGGCAAAGTGGTGGTACTAGTTGATGAATACGACGCGCCTATTATCAATTATTTAGGTAAAGATTTGCCACTGGCGCAAAAAAACAGGGAAATACTTCGAGAGTTTTACTCCGTATTAAAAGACATGGATGCGCTGATCGAATTGGCGTTTCTCACCGGGGTGAGCAAATTTTCCAAAGTCGGTATCTTTTCCGGCCTCAACAACCTCCAGGACATCAGCATGCACCCGGCCTATGCCACCATGCTGGGCTATACCCAGGAAGAATTGGAACACAATTTTGCCGAAGAAATACTAGATACTGCCGCCCACATGAAACTCAGTCGGGAGGAGTTGTTGGATAAGATGCGTTTTTGGTACAATGGCTATCGGTTCCATATCGATGCCGAGCGTGTTTACAATCCCGTATCCAGCAATTTGTTCTTCAACACCCGAGATTTCCAAAACTTCTGGTTTGCCACCGGTACGCCTACTTTCCTCATCAACCTGCTCAAACAGGAGGGGTTGTACGATTTCAAGCTAACCGAACAATCCCAGCTGGAACTCGACAGCTTCGATCTGGAAGACCTTCGACCTTATGGACTCCTTTTCCAAACGGGTTATCTGACCTTGTTAGGGCGCGATGAGTATGGCTTGTACCAATTGGGCTATCCAAATTACGAAGTAGAACATTCCATGCTCGCCTACCTGCTGGATGCTTTTGGCGGTGTACCCAAAGGATCGGGATTGGTAGTGGCCCTGCGCCTGGAGAAAGCGTTTGAAAATGGCGACCTGGAGCAGGTGATGAAAATACTGATCGGCGTATTCAGCGGCATTCCTTATATGCTTTATGAAAAAACGCCCGAGCGGTTTTACCACGCCGCCATCCACCTGTTGTTCAGCTACATGGGCTTACGCATTCGCAGCGAGCCTTGCACCTCAGAAGGCCGCGCCGATGTGGTGGTGGAAACGAGTAAGCAAGTCTATATCCTAGAATTCAAGCTAGATCAAAGTGCAGAGGCTGCTTTGAAACAAATCCGGGAAAAGCACTATCACCAGGCTTTTTGGAACTTGGGAAAGCCTGTGGTCGGCATAGGGGTAAATTTTTCCAGTGCTTCCCGCAATGTAGCCGAGTGGCAGGTGGAGTTGATGGGGTGAGGCAAAATTCCTGCCCTGCACAAATCCTGCTTTAGTGGAAGGCGCAGGTTGCTCATCTTCGCTTGCGTGTTTCGCAGGATACCCCCCAAGAACTCGTTCCGCTATTTAACGCTGATTAGGATAGCCTTTGTCTTCTGCCGGGACGACGAGCAATACTCTGTCTTCAATGACATCCACGACTCTGACAGGCATGCCGGGTCTCAGTTCTTCACCGGCTGTGATGGCCTCTAGTTCATAAGGTGCCTCGCGGGAATTGAGGTGTACTTTGCCGAAACCATTTCGGTGAGAAGGGATGTATTCCAGCACCCTGCCGGTACTTTCCATCCATTTTTCGGCGTCCAGTGGTCGGTTGGTGGCTGTTAGCCGCCAGATAAAGTGTGCCATGCTTTTGGCCGACCAGGCCACCACAAAACCAATGGCCAACGCCAAAGGCAGGGTGATCAACAAAGTGACTTTCAATACGCTTAATAAAAAGCCGATCCAGCCAAAAGCAAAGGCAAAAGATAAAATGATTCGGGGATTTCTCCAGGAACTTGGAGAAGCAATATAGTTTTTATCCTGCGGGCTAAAAAAATAGTGAATGGTCAGGATAATCAGCAAAATAGTAGCGATTGCTCCCAGTAGTCCAAAAAGCTGCTGGTGCCAGTTTTGAATATCCCACCAATGCACAAAAAGCAAAACCCGCATATTGTATTCATTCAATACCACAAAAATACCGCAATCTCGTTACGGGTATGGATGTGTTCGACCAACGGGCATGCTTTTTCGCTGAACGCCACCTAACAGGACTAAGACTTGTTGATTTCTTCTATGGATGGCGCTTTCCAGCGTTCATAACCGATAGGGGTATTCATGGCTTGGCGAATGGACTGGCCGCTCCTGCGTTTGTCGTAGATCATCCCAAAAGTCATAATCAGGCTGGTTCCCATGATGATAAACAACAAGATACCTGACTCAAAACCGGGAAAAGTAGCTTCATCGGGTATATCGTAAAACAATAAAATGGTAATCAAGCCACGGGGTGCAATGAACAGTTGAGGAACGATGTCTTTTCCCACAAAGACTCTCAACAACAAGTACCGAATCAGGTAGATGGATGCCAGGATGAGCAAGCTAATTAGAGCAACATCTAAACTGCCCAGTGAATCCAACGCGATGGTCAATCCGAAAATGACAAAGAAAAAAGTACGTACCACAAAGGCAGCTTCCATGGTCAACACGTGCAAACCTTCGTAGATGCTATTGGCTTTTTCCAGATGCAGCCATTTGCTCAACCTGCCGCTAAAAAATACATTCATATTGGCTATGAGCAGTCCAAATATGAGGATGATGATGAGGGAGGATAAGTGCATTTTTTTTCCAATGGCATAAAGCAGTAGCAGCACGGCAATGAGCATAAACAGCTTGGTATGGCTGCGAATGTTTTGAAAAATGAGAATGATCAAATAACTCGCTATTACGGAAATGACCAGCGTAAGCAACAGATTGAGCGAAAACCCGGTAAGTCCGCTGGAGTGTTCTGATGCTTCCAACTGCCCTGCCAAAAAATAAAATACCATGATCCCTAATATATCCGAAAAAGTACTTTCGTAGATGTGGAATTCTTTCTTGTGTTCAGATAAGCCACTCACACTAGGTATAATAATGGCGCTGGAGAGAATAGACAAGGGCGTAGCATACATCCAAGCCGATTCGGTACTCATGCCCAAAAATTCTTGCAAGATGATGGCCGCTACCCACATGGATAGCCCCAGCCCTACCAAGGCTACTAAAAAGGCTATCGCAATGGGCAATAATTTTTCTCTTTTCAATTCCAGTTCCAGAGCAGCTTCCAGCACGATCATAATCAAGCCCACGATACCCAGGACTTCTAAAATGGGAAAAAAATCGAGTTCTCCCAGCCCCAGTGCCTCCAAACCGAATTGCAAGCCGATGCCCAAGGCAATCAACATCAGTACGGACGGAATATTGGTTTTGCGCGCCACCTCACTAAAGAAAAAGGACAAAATGATGATGATTGAAAAGCCAATAATAAAATTATAAGAGGACAGTATTTCTTCCATGTTTGTCTTGAGTTTAAGCGTCTGCGATTTGGGCGTTGTAACCCCATTCTTTTAGTAAGGCAATCAGCTCTTGCAATAGGTTTTCATCCCGAACCAATATCCTAGCACTTAATTGCAGCGGGTCTTCCCTTTGTACCTGAATTTCCGGCTTATGCCGGCGATCCAGATAAGGGCTTGTAGCTAGTAAATCCAATAAAATATGGCTATGGCTGGTATTGGTCTGCTCCTGTTCTGGTACTTGTATGGAAAGTTCATAGAAGCCGCCAATTTCATCGCCGGATACCAGGGTGTAACCTTCCGACAAAATTTGGCTGTAATTGACAAAGCGGCGTCCTTCAGCCGTTTGCAAAAAAAGTCCCAGGCGACCCTGTTGCGTAATTATGCCCTGCACCGAGCCAATGCTGATACGCCGTCCAACATCCACTGCCCGATCGAAGAAGAGGAGCAGGCTGCTGAGGTAATTTTTGAAGTAACTAAACCCGCCCAACAACAATACCCCTAGAAGCAATCCATTGAACAGTGGGTTGATAACGACGAAGGCGCAGCTCAACAAAATAACGGCCAACAGTTCATAGACAAAAAGCAGGTTGCGTGTAAAGTGAAGTAACGGTGCTTGTAGGGTTCCAAAAAAATTGATTTGTTCCAGTACCTGGCTCATCAGGCGCAGCACAAAGTACAGAGCCAACAAAGCCAGTATCAATACCATAAAATCGCCCCAGTTGTAATCCGTATCCAATAATGCCTCCATTGACCTTTATTTTTGGAATTCCAGAAATTGTTTACGCGACAGCATCCGCGCAACATCATTAGCCGCCACTTCATTGACTTCCAGCCAGTTATCCAGGTGTCGTTCTACTAATCCCACCCCGATCAGCCGTTGTAACAAGACGTTGTATTTTTCCTTAAAAGCCCCACCGAACAATTTGCGCAAGCGGTACTCATTGCTGCGTTTGGCCATCATCAGCGTATTCAACAGCAGCAAGGTATCAGTAAACGGCATATCCGGCAAGACAGGCAACGATTTGAATTCATGGACGACCCTTTCTTCATCTAGTTTGCTGGTAAAGTACGTCCAATAATTGAGCGCCTCCCCTATATTGCCTTGGGATACACGGTGAATCTGCGCCGTCATTTTCCGAAATTGCTGGGGACTGGCCTCTTCCCCGCCGGGGTTGCTGAGCATCCGGTGTGTGGCTCCATGGCGAATCAAAATGGCTTGCCGAATTTCATCTTCCGTCATGTCACGCATTCGTATATTGGCTTGGAAAGCCTTATCCAAATCATAGTACCGATCGAGTTGTATTTTCATCCAATGTGACATCGCTACCAAGAAGAACAGTTTCCCGGAATAGATGTCCACAAACCTTCTTAAATGGCGCACGTTTTGTCCCAAAGGCGTTTGGGTATCTTGCCAGAGTTCCAGGTCATCAATCCATACGAGTGGCCGACTGTTCAGGCTGTATTTTACAATAAATTCCAGCGCTTTGTCCAGTTGATAATCCACCTGATAGGAGCGGCCATCCAGGTGCAGGGTTATATTGGGAGCAAGCCGGATGGTCTTGTTGGGGAAAAAGCGGTGGGCGATCGTTTCTCCGAAAAGGGACTTTCCACTAAACCGGGCGCCACTGATCAATACGGCACCGCGAAAACCCAACTGCCACTCTCCAATGAGGGTTGCGATGCGTTTGAGTTCCTGTTCACGGCCTACCCAAAAAGAATTGCCGATGAATCCTTTGGTTAAAAAAATACCCGTGTAGTAAGTATTGTTGGCGTCGGGCATTCGCTGGCGCAAATAGCGCACAATTTTTTCCGAGCGACTAAGGGATTCTTCGTGGGCGACTTCTTTTCTAATTTTCCGAAGGGCACCCAGTTGTTTGTCCCACCATTGCCCCAATTGCCCCAGCCATTCTCCTTGGTTGAGACGAATCTGGTTGAAAGCCGATTGAAATTGCTGGGGAATGGCTAAAAATTCTTTTTCCGTATCGAATAAAGCCGATAAATGGAAGTGGGTTTGTAGCCTGTCTTCAACAAGGGCAGCTATTCCATTATATTCTGTTTCAATGGCTGTTATGTTCTTTCCGAATCCGATCAAAGGCTGGCAAATTTCCGCTGTAGCAACCTGAATTTTTTTCCCATCTCTGATTTCAGCGCTAAGCAGCAATGCCCGGTTCTTGATATTGACCAACGCCATTCGTTGGCCATTTCGGGCTTTATCTGCCAGTTCCCACAATTCGTATATCCCTGGCAATATTTCCGACTCCAACCACAAGCGAATGCTTCTTCTAAAATTAATTTCTCTGAACTGTAGCATGCCATCCTTGGTGGCCATAGGCATGGGCAATCGCTCTGGAAGTTTGCTGATTTTATCCTCTATATGTTCGGTAAATATGTTGGCTGTGGCCGGGTTGACCAAGCTGCTTTCCGATTCTTCCAAGCGGGTGGCAATTCGCCCCGGCTTTAGCTCTTCGGGATTGGCCAAAGAATCTTCAATAAAGGCAATGTGCTTTTGGGCATCCGTTTCCAAGTCATTGAGTTCTTTTTTGCTGGAATTGATGTTTTGTTCAATCAAATCCGTTATTTGATTTACGAGGAGGGTAATATCCGTCAGTTGTTCATGTCGCTTGAGCAAATCATCGTATTGCCGGTTTATTTCTTCTATTTGCTTGCGGTAAACTGGCCAGGGGCTGTGCTGCAAGCGCCAACGCCCCATTTGCCTATTGATTCCTCCCTTCCATTGGTTGATGGTTTCCAATTCTACTTCAGGAGACGCTTTGAAGGTAACAGCGGCAGCTAGTAATACTTTTTTACTTTCAACTTCAAGTTGTTCCAGCATGCCTTGCCCGATTTTGCCATCTTTCAAAAGCTGTTCGGCTTTTATCCGTTCAAATATTACATCTCGCCAAAGCACTAAAAAGGCTTTCGCTTTCTCAGGCCACCAATAACTTAATATGTAATCCGTAGCATTTTCTTCGGTTTGGAGTTGTTTGGCACTTTGATCACCTGTATGCAGTATAGAAGATACCAGCAGCTTAACAGCCGATACCATCTGGGCAGGCTGTTGTTGCCCATCTTCCAAATCCCAGGCTTTTTGTATAGCCAAATCTATCACTTCTTTAAAATCGGCAGGTGCATGCGACGAATTCTCCATCTATATGTACAGCTTAATGTTTTGTTAAAAGCCTTGCGAAAAGGCAACTTTTGTACCATTTTGAACGCCTTAATTATCGTGTGCCAACTTCGAGTTAACTATCAAGAATCAACTTAGTTTGCCAAATTTGCTAAATCAAGCCTATTTTTGCAAAATATATCCATTAAATTTATGAAAAGACTACTTCAACTCAGTTTTTTAATCGTCATCACGCTACTTTTGACGAATACCGACGCGCTTGCTCAATCGAGAGGAAAAAAGAAAAAAAGCTCTGAAACAGACAAGTATTTTGACGACAGCGGCAACTTTGCCAGTAAGCTCTGGTATGGCGGCGGCTTTAACTTAGGCTTTTCGGGCGATAATTTTGAAAGCCTTTTTCAATTAGGCGTTTCGCCTATGGTAGGTTACAAAATTACCGATAATTTTTCTATCGGCCCACGTGGGGAGGTATTGTTCAACTTTTATCGCGCAGACGTGGGCGCCCCGGAAATAGCCAAAGGTACTTTTGTCAATTATGGATTGGGCGTATTTAGTCGGTATAAAATTTTCCGAACTATTTTCATCCATGGGGAATATGGTTTCCAAAACGAAGAAATCATCATTGATTACGATTTCAATGAAAATAAGTTTATTACAGGACGGCGATCTCGAAACAACGCCTTTATTGGAGCGGGCTATAATGATGGCGACGGCGTATGGGGCTATGAAATAGCTTTGTTGTACAACCTGAATCAAGATGCCAATACCCTAGATTTGCCGTTTGATTTCCGATTTGGGATTACGTATAACTTCTAACTCTTTAATCCAAAAAGAGGAATGGCCTGCTGCTCATTCCTCTTTTTCATTTTGCCCATCCAAATGTCCATAAAAAACCCTTTGGCTCGCGTTTTCTTTCATTGCCTCCCTTTTCAGCGCCTATCTGTTCAGGAGCTGTATGATGTCATGGCTTTGCGCCAAAAAGTGTTTGTTGTGGAACAAAATTGCCCTTACCTCGATGCAGATGGCAAGGATGTAGCAGGCTATCACCTCCTGGGATATAGCCAAAGTGCTGAATTGTTGGCTTGCACTAGGCTTTTGCCCAAAGGCGTATCTTATCCCGATTTCGCTTCCATAGGCCGTGTGGTGAGTTCGCCCGATCACAGGGGGCAGGGCATCGGCGTTTTGCTTATGCAGGAAAGCATCCGATGGTGTCGCCAGCTATTTCCCGACGACCCCGTTAAAATAGGCGCTCAGTGCTATTTGACCCGTTTTTACGAATCGCTAGGCTTTGAAGCCGTAGGCGATACTTACCTGGAAGATGGCATTCCGCACATCAAGATGATATTGAAAGACTAGAATTCCTTACTTTTGACCACCAAAATCAAGTGGCATGAGCAAACCGTTCGTTTTCATTTTCTTTTGCGCCCTTTTGAGCGCCTGCAATCAAGAACCTTCCTGCGGAGCAGACAAAACCCAGTTCATCAAAAAATACAATGAACTCATCAGCGATATAAACGCTGCCAAACTACCAACTTCTGACAAAGGCTGGGCGAAATACGACAATGCCTTTAGAGCTTATGTGGAGGAATGTTACGACCAACATGAAAGTGAAATGACAGGCAAGGAAAAAAGACAGTTTTGGGGCAAAGCCCTAAAATACTACAGCCAACGCTACGGCGAGGGCATCGTACGCGAGTTGGATAAATCTGCCGACAAAACGGCCAATCGGCTTAATGATTACATCAAAGCCACTGGGCAAAGTATAGAAAGCATCAAGCGCGGAAAAATCCAGGAAAAGGAAAAACTCCAACTGAAGAGAAACAAAGGAGTTGAAACGGAATGAGGGGGCAAAAGTGATTAGTGGATAGTGGGTGGCGAGTGGTTGTCTTGCCCTAAAACCACGCCTTAGTCGTGGTGCTGCTTGAAACAAAGCCCAGCTTTAGCCCAGCCTGAAACCTGAAACCAACAACGACAAGCCCATTATGCTCATCGTACTGATCCATTGGCTTTATCTTTCGGGGCTGAGCCTGGTTTGGGGCTTTGCTGGGATGAATAGTTTGCATAAACTGATGCATTTTCCATTGCAGCACCCCTTGTCCCCCCTTTGGTTGGTGCTTGTAGGACTGTCTTTGCAAACGGCTTTTGCGGGTTGTTTATCCCTGATTATGCCCTTATCCTTATTGGCAGAAACCCTGGTAATAGGCCTTGGACTGATGGCCAGCGCATTATACTGGAAGGACTTGAAATCCTATATGGCCTTTTATTTTGGAAAATGGGTACAATTGCCCTGGGCATTCCACTTGGCAAGCCTTGCCCTACTCTTCATCGCGCTCTTAAAGGCCGCCGGCCCTATCGAAATCCCCGATGATGGGGAATACTTCTTGCCCTTGATCCGATGGATAGAAACTTATGCCGTTGTGCCAGGGACGGCGCTGGTTCATGATCGGATGGGTTACAATGCCGCCTTCCACCTTATTTGTGCCTTGTTTGGGCAGCGCTTTCTGCTCGAAACGGGTTTGTATGACCTCAATGGCTTGCTATTTATCTGGCTAAACGCCTGGTTTTTAAGCGGCTTATTGAACCTATGGCAAAAGCCTTTGGCCAGATTTTCTCTGCTGCCTTTTATAAAAATAGGGGGCATGCTTTTCTTTTTCCGCGATTTGCTCAGCAGTGCGGATTCTGACTATGTTTATATTTTTGCTGGCATTGCGCTGCTGGTTTTGGCAGTAAAAAAATACCAGGACAGCACCTTTTTCCAATGGGACAACCGCTGGACAGCCTATTTCGTCATCGCCTTATTTTTAACTACTTGCAAAATCATCGCTGCTTTTTATCTTTTTGTATTAATACCCGCCTTTTTACTGTTGCTTTCTCGCAGAAACTGGTTGCATGCAGCTAGCCTGACTGCGGTTGCCCTGTTTTGCCTACTGCCCTGGTTCCTGCGCAATTACTACCTGAGCGGGTACTTGATCTATCCGCTATTCGGTATTGATCTTTTCCAGCCCGACTGGAAAGTTCCCCGCGAAGTGGCTCAGGGCAACCTCGTTTATATTGCTGAACATGCCAAGACCCAAATCGTGCGTTACGAATACGCTTACGCACAAGCACAAGAGCTAAAATGGCCCGTGTGGCTGCCGCTGTGGATTCAGCATACCCAAGAAACCCTAATGGGTAAAATCTGCCTTTGGGGATGGCCTATGGCACTCGTCATTATTGCTATAAAAGGCATCAGCAATTGGAAAATTTGGAGCAAAAAAATTGACCTGCTTTGGCTCGCCTTTATAACCCTTGGTTTTGTCAGCTATTGGTTCTTTAACTTCCCGGCGTTGCGCTTTGCATGGCCCTGGCTGTTGCTGGGCTTTGCTTTAGCAACTGCAATCTTGGAGTCGGTTTTCATCGCGCAGTTTGGCGGGCATGGTCGCCGAATTATTGCGATTGGAGCAACTATTCTGCTAACCCTGCTCTTGGGGCGCGGCCTAGTGCATAGCGTGCTGGAAAACCCTGATTGGAAAGCCTATTGGCTATTTCCCTGCCCGCCTACTGAGCTACAAGCGTTTGAAACAAAGGGGTTAGGCAAAGGTGTGCAACTGATCATCAGCCAAGACGAATCCTGTTGGGGAGCGCTGCCGCCCTGCATGCCCGCTTACTGGAACAGCAATCTGGAACTACGGGGTGCCTCTATCCAAGATGGCTTCCGTCTCAAAACCGCCGGACATGAATAAACCCCAGCGCATACTCATCGTGACCGCCACCTGGAAACCTGCACAAAATCCCAATGTATATCGCTGGGCAACCATTGCAGAACAATGGCGATCAATGGGGCACGAGGTACATGTACTCTGTACCCGGCGCAAGGGGCAAGCATTGCATAGCGAAGTGGACGGCGTCAGCGTGCATCGGGCGGGGTTCAATTCGCTGCTCGACTGGCTGTACGACCTCACAGGCAAAGAAAAGCGTCGGGGCGAGGCCGGGGGCATGGGCGATACGTCAGCTGGTCATTTATGGCGGCGAATGCTGGAAAAAATAGTGGATTACACTTGGCGATGTTTCTACTGGCCCGATGGGCGCTGCCTTTGGTATTGGCCAGGAAGGAGACGGCTCAAGACGCTACACCAACAGCATGGTTTTGACCGAATTTATAGCGTAGGCATACCTTTTACAGCGCACTTGATAGCCCTTTCGGGCAAAAAGAAGGAGGCAGCGCTCCTTTGGCACATGGATATCGAAGATCCTTTTTCGGTTTCAAATGAGGGTTTTATCAACAACCGCTTTTTATACGCTGGCTTGAATCGACGCGCAGAAGCTAAGGCTTTGCGCATGGCCGATTCGGTATCGGTAACGGTAGAGGCGGCCCGAAAAAAATACGCCCTTCAATTCCCGGAATCGGCAGATAAATTCAGTGTCATCCCTCCCCTTTTCAACCTGAAATGGCCGGACATTACCCCTGCTAAAAAACACACCGAAGCTGTTATTCAGCTCGCTTATTTCGGGGCTTTTTACCACCACATCCGCACCCCAGATGCTTTTCTTGATTTATTGGATAAATTGTTGGCAAAATATCCGACACTGCCGATCGCAGTGCATTTTTATGGGGAAATCGGCCATCCGTTTGCGGCCACCTTCGCTCAATATACTGCTTTAAAGCCCTATTTGCATTTTCATGGGCTGGTGTCTCTGGAAGCCGTCGCACAAGCCATGCAAGAAGTGGACATACTCGTCAATATCAGCAATAAAACGACCTATCACCTGCCCAGCAAATGCGTGGACTACCTCATGTGCCGCAAGCCGATCATCAATATTTGCTACCAAGAGGCCGATGCGTTCAAGGCTTTTTTCCAGGATTATCCGCTGATCCTGCATTTGGTTTTCCCAGAAGATAAAGCCAGCGAAGAGCAAATAGAGGCCATAGCGGCATTCATTAAATCTTCAAAAGGCCAATTGGTGGACGAAATATTGGTGCGCCAACAAATTGAACCGCACCTTCCACAGGCTATAGCCTCAGCTTATCTTTCCAATTCGACATTCACTATTGACAAACCCTAATTACAACAAAATATTTTTTATTATAAAATAAAAAACTTATTTTTGCTTAAAACACCCCAAAATGGCCAAACGAAAACCCCAAAAACCAGGCAACGACTACGACAAGATATTCAAAGAAAACCTGGAGCCGCTCATCTTGCCACTTATCCGGCGGCGTTATGGCTTGGATATCAAAGACAAACGGCGGCTACCCGATAAAATCCAGACCACCACCGAACGAGAAACGGACTTCCTCTTTGAGATTAGCGATTCAGCAGGCAAAAAATCGCTGCTCCACATTGAGTTTCAGAGTCGAAATGACAAGAACATGGTCTTCCGCAATCAGGAATACCACGGCATCATTAGCAGGAAGTACAAACTCCCGATTCGGCATTACGTTTTTTACATTGGTCGGCGAAAGCCGAATATGATGTCCCAACTGCCGGAAGATATGCAGTTCAAAGGCTTTGAAATACTGGATTTCAATACCTTATCCTATCGGGATTTTCTCGATTCTAAAACGGGTAGCGAAATCATTCTGGCCATACTGGCCGACTTTCAGGGACACGACCCGGAAGCGGTTATTCGGCTTATTTTGCAACAATTGCGAGTGGTCGTGCGCCACCCGGCCAGCTTAAAAAAGTATGTGGAACAGTTGAATATCTTGTCCAGATTGCGTAACTTGTCGGAGCAAACCATCAAAATAGCAGCAAGCATGCCCATCACGATTGATATAGAAAAAGATTATTTGTACCGGATCGGATTGGATCGGGGTATTGAGCTGGAACGGCAAAAGGCGGAAGCGGAAATCGAAACTGAACGCCGCAGAGCTGAGGAAGCAGAAGCAGAGATTGAAGCGGAACGCCGCAGGGCTGAGGAAGAGCGCTTAGAAAGAGAGAAAGCCGAAGCAGAGAAAATAGACGCCATCATTGCGCTGTATGAAACAGGCTTGTCCATCAGCACCATTAGCCA
>CALMIR010000043.1 GCA_937864265.1 uncultured Saprospirales bacterium
GTGAAAAAATTATACCAAAAATAAGGCTAAAATAAATGCAAATCAATGATATTCATCGACTTAGTAGTGGAAATTGTAGGCGGTTTGTTCAACGGTTTGGCGATATGGAGCGGACGCAGCGATAGCAAGTCTGATCTCATATCGGTTTGGCGATATGGAGCGGACGCAGCGATAGCAAGTCTGATCTCATATCGCTTGTTATAGGTCGTTTTTTATTCTTCGTTCTTCATGTTTATCTGGTGAATATCTTATTCTTTCAGCTAATTCATCCAAGTATCTTATTCCATTCATTTGCATTCCTTTCTTCTCTTCTTGAGTTAAGTAAGTGGTAAACCAATAGTTTGCAACAGTTCCGCACATCACTTCAAAGATATATTTACCCGTATTGTCTATTAACCTATACTCCCAATCTTTAGATATCAACAAGTTACTCTGTTTATCTAAGATTTCAGTTCCGACTATACCTTCACCAGTTTCAATATCAACTATTCCTTTTTCCCTAAATACTTTTATATCTCTCCAAGTATGTGGAATAAGATTGTTTGGGTAGTTTAGAATTCTCAGAAAATCATCGGGATTTACTTCTCCAACATAAATTATAAAGTTACCATCTTGCCATGAAAATGGATTTCCTATATGATATAGTTTTAAGTATTTATCTAAAATTTTTGCTATTTGATTTAGTGGTTTTGACTTGAGACAGAACTCATAGTGACTATGTTTCTGTAAAATGCTATAGTATTCTTCCCTTATATTTAGTCGTGCAATACTTTTGCTAATTCGAAAGTGCCTTTCACCTAACTTCATTACAAGTTGGCTTGGTGAGTTCTTAGCTAATAATTCAACTGTCTGTTCAAGTTCACTTTTATATCCATCAAGACGGTATTCTTGCGATTCCTTAATCTTACTAATTATAGGATTGAAAATTTCGCTATTTACATTTAGTGCTTTCATTTTATTCGTTCTAATGACCTATAACGGTCAGCGCCGGCGACGTAGCCGGCTTTTGCCGGCTATGGCCGCTGGCGCATTGTTGGGCGTTCGCCTTCTTTTTCTTTTTTCTATTTCGTTATCCAATTCAATTGATTCTCTTTGAAGTTTCTTAACGCACCTTCATCTAAAAGAGAAATTGGAATTTGATTCGTTTCTTCTATTTCAAATTCTTCATCTTCGATTACTCCGCTAAATTGACGAAACAAGATTCCAAATTTGATATTTTGATTTCTGAGCAACTTTGAGATTCGTATCCAATTGTTTTCTTCCGTTTCGTTGCCCAATCCATCCGATTCTTCTTTTTTGTTTTGTTCCTTTAATTTGTCAGACAAGTATCTTTCGATTTTGGATTCTGACCATTTCTTCTTTCGTAATTTCTTCTTTTCTTTTTCTATGTTGATTTTAGAAATTGAGTCTTGGTGGTTTATTCCGATTATTGACCCACAATCACAATGACCTTTGGTGGTCAAGACAATTCTGTTTTCTCCAATTTGGTCTTTCAAGCTTTCGATGTCTAATACTCGAAATCCAAATCCGTTCTCAAAAAGTAATTTCTTCAGTTCTTCGCTATTCGATTCTTTGTCAATTATCAACAGATTGAATTGGCACATGATTTTTTGGGTTTTATTGTTCAGGGACTATTCTTTTAATTGATTCGTCATCGACCTTTAATTCTCTTAGAATTGACCTTGCAAATTTTTTATCTTCTATTTTTGATTTGTCAAACAATTCCATAAATCCGCTCCCAAACAATCTTTCATTAACTTTCATTCCGCCAATCCCTTCAATTGATTTTACTTTTTCCCTTATCTCTTCGATGGTCATTTTTTTCTTTTTTCTGGTGACGCCCAACTATGTTATATCCGCATTACGCTTTTCCCCCAGCCCCCCTAAATCCACCATATTGCGCCCATTGCAAACAATTGAAAAACAAGCAAATATATTCATAGCTTGCCATTTTCTACTTTTAGGTTTCTCCGCGCCTACCCGATTACAAACGATTATAACCGTTTATAACCGTTTGTAATCGTTTGTAATCGGCTATTCCGATCCGCACAGAACACAGCAACAAGATACAACCTGGCTTTAAATGTTCCAAATCCGGTGCAGCAAAAGATTTAGACGTGCCAACTTCTTGGCCTGGCCAATGCTTGCTACCATGCCGTTGGCTAGGTCAATACAAGTGAGCGATTTACCTGCGGATGCCTATCAACCCAGGGGCATCAGCAGCGAGGTGGTGACACAGGGCACTGTTTTTTTGAAAAAATAGGGTTTGGATCAGATGTCCTATCCATCGTTTTTACCCCAGTACCACGAAGGTTGTGCCAATGATAAATTCCGTTGCAGCAACATGTTCGGAGCGTATAATCCAGCAAGTTGAAATTTATGCTACTGGCTCAACAAGCTAATCGCAATGCCGCCCCCTGGGGCTAAGCGATATGTTTTTACGTCTCCTTTTTTAATGCTGGCGGATTCTATTTCATAGTCTGCGGGATTGGTTTGGTAATTGGCATTTGCCCCATCCTTATAAATTTTCGCATCAAAAACTTTTCCTTGGGGGAGGAAATCGAAATGAATGGTAATGTCCCGCTCATTCTCGTCGGTAATGCTACCGACAAACCAGTTACCTGTTTCACGTTCTTCCCGGGCAATGGTGACAAAATCGCCCGGTTCGCCATCCAATGTGATGGTTTGTTCCCAATTTACACCCACATCCCTGATAAACTGAAAGGCAGGATGCCTCTCGTAATTTTGCGGCAGGTCACAAGCCATCTGAATGGGACTGTAAATCACCACATAAAGCGCCAGTTGATGGGCAAGTGTGGTATTGACCTGATTGTTGGGTTTAGACTTCAACGTGAGTTCAAAAACACCAGGTGTAAAATCAATCGGCCCCGAAAGCATTCTGGTAAATGCCACTATGGAAAGGTGTTCAGGTGGGTTGCCGCCATCGCTGGCCCAGGCGTTCCATTCCTGGCCCCGCAGTCCCTCCCTTGCTATTGCGTTGGGATAAGTTCTGCGGATACCCGTATCCTTGATTGGTTCGTGGGCGTTGACCGCCACCTGGTTTTCGGCTGCATGCATCAACACTTTGCGATAGTGGTTGACCATCCATTGCCCGTGATGGTATTCGCCTTTCGGGATGATTTTTCCCACATAGCCTGTTTTTACGGAATGAATGCCCAGGCCTTGCATCAAGTTGTAAGCAGTATCCAATTGCTGTTCGTAGGTTCTTGGAGCGGCAGACGTTTCATGGTGCATGATAAGTTCAACGCCCTTTTCTTTTCCATACCGAACGACTTCGGCTATGTCGTAGTCAGGGTATTCGGTCACAAAATCAAAAACACCCTCCCGGTCTTCGAAGCCTATCCAATGGTCCCAACCCGTGTACCAGCCTTCCACCAGCAAACCTTTGATACCGTTGGCAGCGGCAAAATCTATGTAGCGTTTGGCATTTTCGGTAGTAGCTCCGTGTATTCCAGCCCCGGTTTTTCCCCCTTCGGCAAAGGTGCTCATGCTTTGCGACCCTTCGTAATCCCAAGTGGAAAGGCCGAGGTGCATTTCCCACCAGATGCCTACATATTTCATGGGTTGAAACCACGGAATATCCCCCAGTTTGTTGGGTTCGTTCAGGTTGACAATGAGCTTGGAATCAATCAACCCACCTGCTGTTTTGCTGATTTGGATCGACCGCCAAGGCGTTTCAAATGGCAGGGCTCGTTTTACTTTATATGGTGTTCTTTCGGAGCCGACGAGATTACTGACCAATGCTAAATCAGCGGTATTTACTTTGAGTGTCATCCCGGCATAATCCGTCAGATTGGCTTCGTGAAAACTCAGGTATAATCCTTCATCCGCTTTCATGGTGACAGGTGTATTGACCGCATTTTCCGGAATATAAGTTTGCGCCAAATCGGGGTGGTTCCTGTATTGAAGCGCATCAATTTCGCTGACTTTGGTGGTGCGATAGAGGTGTTCATAAATATCCCAATCTCCCGGTTGCCAGTAAGCGGTATGGTCTGCTGTTAAGTTAAACTCAGTCCTTTCTTCCGTAATGAATAAAGAATCAACCCCGTTTTGTTTGGGAAATTCATATCTAAAACCAATGCCGTCGTCATAAGCCTTGAAATGAATAACCCAAGAGCGTTTCGGGTCATTCTTTTCTACTAAAGTCACCACCAATTGATTGTATTTATTTTCGATCACGCGCTGCTCGCCCCAGGGCATTTCCCATTGTTCTGAAACAGAAGATTGTTGAGCATTTTCAATTTCAAAGCCTTCACCCAAAGCGGGTTGATGGAGCAATTCAAACTTCATTTTTGAAGGTTTGATAACAGGTTGCGCTTCGTAATACACCGAATACATCGGCTCGCCCTTTTCACTTAAATCAAATTGAATAGAAACTCGTCCATCGGGTGAGGCCACTATGGTTGTTTTCTCTGGAGCAGAACATTGCCACAACTGAGTTGAAAACAAGGCAAGGAAAATAACATTGGTGATCCGTTTCATGTTTTTGAATTTTAAAATTTTTTACTGCATCTTTTTTGGCGCATCTTTTCCCATTCCGCCATTCTTTGATTGAAGGTTAACGACAACCAATATAGCAAATTTCCGTCGTATTCCCCTTTCTTTACGATGCTTATTTTTTGTTCCATTTTCATTTTTTCTTTAATGAGACTGAATCGTTTTGGGTATTGCCGAAGGCGAAGATTTATAGCACTGAAGTTTAATCGAAGAACAAATATTTAACCTTGTACGAATTGCCCCGACATAGCGACCATAGCGGGAAATGCCCTATCGAAGCCGTTCAGCCCCACTTTTGTCAATACTTTGTTAGCGGTTGTTGATTTATCCTCCATATCGTTGGTTAAAAGTTTCAATTATCCATTTAGTCGTGTCATAAAAATGTTGTCGGTTTAATTTCTCATATGGCTCCAACATTTGTGTTAATAGGTCTTTTGCAATTACAGGATTTGTCACACATACCCATGCAACTCTTTTAGGTAGTAAAGTTGTGAAGCATAAAGTCCAAGGTGTCTCATTTCATTTGCCAAGTTTTGATACCCCTCAATTCCCTTGTCTCTGTTTAGTGTGCTGTATTTAGTTTGATGATGTTTATTGAAATGCTTATTCTATGCAAATACTCCAGCACCGTCTTTTGTATTCATAAATGCCCAATCATGTTTGGGCTTAACAGAAACGCTCCAAGTTTTTTCGTTTAGGCCATAGCGTTCTCTATCAATAACTTTATTGGTCAGTTTTAGCTGTTTGGCTAATGCTGGATAACTGTCAAAAAAAGAGATGTCGCAAAGGAAATTCTGAAACAGGTCCGTGGTATGATTGGATATTACAACAACTCCGTCATCGTCCATAGGGCAAATTTCTCCGGCTCGATAGTCGTCGTCTTCAGCCGTATGAATTACAAAGCCATAATGTATGCCACCAGGGTCAATGCTGCTAAATGGGAATAGTTCAATAGGCGTTTGTTTATATGTGAAAAGCCTTTCATTCATCTTCTCCTTCGATTGTAATGCCCAAATATTCACTTCCTATTTTCAATCCAAGCAGTACGTCAATGGTTTCAGTGTCGCCTGAAACAATCAGCAGTTTGTATTTATTCTCTTCACTTGAAATTTCAACGTCCTCAACTGCTGTAAATCGAACTGTCATTGAAAGAGATTTGTTAAATGGCACATTAACAAACCATTTTTCTTGTACGGGCCTTCTTTCAGTTGTCCGATTAGATAAAATTCGTTTCTGCGTCTAATGGCAAAACTGCCATTTACCTCAAATTGTCCTTGTATTATTTTTCCTTCAGTGTATATCGTCTTAAAATGTCCTATAACGTTTTGCCGCTTGCCCCAGTACGGGATTTCGGAGCGATTCACTGCCTGCCCGCCGCAAAGTTTTGTGGGAGCAAAAAAACTCAAATTTAGCCGTTCAGCCCGCATGGCGATGATGTAATTTATTCATTTTCAGGAATAACCATTAATATATAGTTCTGAATATGTCCCGGTTTCCAAGTTCACCTTCAGATTGAAATAACAGTTTCCACCGTCTTCAACGATCATAAGTCCTGATTTCCAATTATCATTTCCCCAATCATCGCAGAAAAAGTTAATCCAAATCTCTTTCTGTCCGTCACGGTTGATAACGGGAACATACTGTCGCTTAAACCCCTTAGTTCTTAATTCAAATCCTGTTTCTGTCCATTGGTTGTTGGGATATTCCTTGTTGTGCTTTTCAAGACTTTCTTGTTGCTGCTCATTGTTTTCTTTTACAGCTTTTTCAATTATACTTTCCACCTCAACGAGTTCATTTTCTGTAAGTGTTGCAGGTTCAACGTCCTTGAATAACCAATGCCAATCACTTTTATAGTCCAAGATTACATAGGTCGAATCTGGAACCTCGAAATTGGAAGCTTCAGTCTGCTTGTCAATGGTTTGGTCGGATTTCTTTGTCTGTCCGTTACAAGCAGTTAAGGATATCAGAAATAGGAATACTAATTGTCTCACGGTGTTTTTTTAAATGTTGCACAATGGTCAGTATCTGCGTAGTGCGACCGATAGGAAGCATCATCTAATTAACGATGTTTTAAATGGTTGTCATTTATCAAACCCAATAATTTCCAAGCTCTCTGATTCAAAGGGCATAATATGTAACTCATCGTTACCAAGTAAATAGTGATTTAAAAAATCATCCATATAGCTTATTATTTTATCTAAATTGGCTTTTTCAGATTGAGATTTTGATGTATTTTCTGCCAAATAATAGTTGATATCCAAAAAACTATTGTGATTAAATCCTTTTATTAATACTCGCCACGAGTCAGCTCGATTAAGTTCACAAAAGTCACTTCTTCGTTTGTATTGAATAGCATATCCTTCGTGGTATTTATAGTCAGTCAAATCTTCGATAAAAAGATAAGGGATATCAATTCCATTATTTAAGGCAATCGATGGCGGAGTCCCATCCAAATTAATCACTACCTTGATTCGCTTGTCAAGAATAGAACAATAAACTGCCCCAGCACCTCCAACCGAGTGTCCAAATATTCCGATTTTTGATGTGTCAATTGCACTTCTAATACGCTCATCAGCAAGCAGTTGATCTAATGAAAACTGAATGTCTTGCGCTAAAACCTTTTGTCTGACACCCATTAATTCTCGGTATTGCTCTGCCGATATGTCATCAGGTATTTTAAGTGATTTAAGGCTGTCTTGGAAAGAGTGATTTGCAAGGTAAACCTTATCATTGGCAACTACTGCTTCACTCTCATATAAATGGTTAATTCCCATAACTATGTAACCTTTCTTTGCGAAATACTCTGCATAGTAGGTATAGTAGCTTAAATTTCCGCCAAGACTTGGTGAGAAAATGAGTAATGGAGCTTTTGTAAGGTTTTCTTTTATTGGAATGTCAAGGAGTGAGGCTGTCTTTACTTTTTGTACTGACTCATAATCTGCTTCCGACCAGCCTTCCAACTGATTGTAGAGTTTTTCTCCAAACAACAAATAGGGGGTTCTTAGACTACTGGAAGTTACCTTGTTAGAGGGATACCAAATTTGAACATTTACTTTTCTGGTCTCTTCATAATATTCATCTAATCTGTTAGTATCTTCCCAACTGTATTGTTTAGAGCCAATAAATAAAGTTGTGTCAGCCGCAATCTTTTGTTTATTACCCATTAGGTGTCCGCAACTTGAAATTGCTAGGGTGATCAGAATAGTGATGAATTGATATTTCATTTTCATTGAATTATGCACAATGGTTTGCGGCTTGGCGCAGTTGGGGGTTTAGAAGCACAAAGTTTCAATTTAGCATAAATGTACTTAAAAAACTTGAGTTCGGGATAGCCTCGATTGTAAATCAGGCGATTATAAAAAAAATGAGAACTAAGTGTTCAAATCGGCATTGCGCAGGCGGTTCAAGTCGGAGGGCAGTTCGAGATCAAGGTAAACAACTGGTTTTTGTACGGTTTTAATGATGGACTTTGCCAGCGTGGTTTTGCCAGCCTGACGCGGCCCAGTAATGCCAATAACCGGAAAAGTGGACAACCTTTCCGACAAGGCATTTTCGATGTATCTTGGATATATTTCCATAAACAATAAACGTATTGTTCTATTTTATGCCGACAAATTTAAAGTTAAATTTTAAATTTGTCGGCATAAATTTTAAATACCTCCAAAATACGATACCCATTCGCTGCCCTAACCCCGCCATTCCTGCAGCGAAGGCCCAGTCATCTGTTTAAAAAAACGGGCAACATGCGAGGGTGCAGAGAAATTGAACTGTAGGCGATTTCTGAAAATGACTTTTCGGAGTGAGGTACTCCCGATTACAAGTATTTTAGCCATATTATTTTTATTGTTTTAGGTTAGTCCAAAAGTCTTCAGCCATGGCACGCTCGTCTATTTTAGTATATACATTGATTTTTCTTTTTGTATTTTCTCGAGGCGTGTTCGTAACTTTTATCTTTGCTAAATGCGGATTTAAGTAAGCTTCTACCAGTGCTAAGTCCCACATTACCCTCATTGTATCTTGAGGATTATGTTCTCTCCAACGGTCAGCAAGTATTTTTTCGATTTCAATATCGTCGTTTAAACGTGCATAGGTTTCTTCTCTCTGAAATTGTAAAGGAAAAGCAGCCTCCAAAGGCATAACAGTAAAGTCAAAATTTTCAAGATTGAGCAAATAGTCAAATGCATTCAGGTCGTTTCTGATATTAAATTCGCTTTTATTCCAAACCCTTGTTTTGGGATCCCATTTTGCACCCAAAGCATACACTTTGATCTTAGGTAAAATTTCTGGAGATTGAATCAAAGCCGTTGCGATATTGGAAAGAGCTCCGAGGGTAAGAATATGTAGCTTTTGGCCATCTGGAATGTTTTTGGCAGCAGCAATAATGGCTTCTGAAGCAGCGGAAGGTCGAGCATCTTGTTGGCCCCAAGCCCTTCCTATTTGTCGGTCGCAACCCAAAGGATGTGGTATGTCCAATCTTGACAATACGTATAAGATTTGCTCATTTAATCGCTGGCTTTCAGCTACTGTATTTAGCCCATTGGTAGTATATCCATTCCATTTTTCAAATACATTTAGGTCAGCATTATTGAAATGAGCTGAGCTGAGTCCAATAAGGTCAATGGAAGACTCTTTTACTAAGCGAACTATGGCGAAAAGGTCATCCATTTCGTTCCCGGTGTCTGCATCAAGCCAAACTTTTTGCTTCTGAGAAAAAGAAGTCAAATGGATCATTGTGAATAAAAATAGAAGGAGTTTTTTCATGGAAATGTTTTATTGATTAAAATCATTTTTCATTCCAAAATTGTCAGTCTTTTTATTTTTTGTCTGACCGCTAACTCTAAGGACTCTCTGCGCCCCTACCGCACACGGCTATGCCTACCAGTTGCTAGGCGCAGACCCTTCAGTTGAACGAACCGACGTCCAGGCTACCCGATGCTAACCATAAGGGAAGATTGTTTTTAATGTCTTTGTCACAACAAGACACTGTGGAGGGAAGTTACGGGTTTTCCAGTATTTTCACGCCGACTTTTCGGGCTTTTTTTATACTACTACGTGTGGGGGCGAAGGGTAGTTGCGCAGCACCAGCCATTCGCGCCAATCATTAACATAGCCTACTTTCGTTTGCATAACCCTTTGTTTTGGTGAAATAATTACACCAAAAATAGAATTAGAATAAATGCAATGCAATGGTGTTCAGTGTGTTAAGGGTGGAAGTTGCGGGTGGTTTGTTCAACGGTTTGGCGGTATGACCAGTGTGGGGTTGTTTGGCACCAGGTTGAAACGAAGATAGAAATTTCCTCAATCCGTTCATCTTCATTTAAAGCACTTCTGCCCGCATTGGTTATACCGCAGGTTGGGCAGCGTTATTTATAGCGCAAACCCTTAATGGGTAGCTTGTTTTCTATAAATACTGAGTCATTCTCACCAAGATTATTCATGTCTGGTTGATACCTGGTCGTTAACTCCTCTTTACTCGAAACAATCCAGCTTACACTATTCGCAGCAATTGCTTGGTTTATACTTTTCACCAGCGAAGCGTCACATTCGATGGTTTCGTAATAGGATGATTCCTGTGTCGGTTTGAAAGCGATGGCTGAATTTGGAGAAATTGTAAAAAAGCTGAAGTCATCGACGATATCCTCAAGGTACGATCTGTCACCTAAAATGAACTCTTCATCTCTAGACCGGATATGTACGATGTGAATTCTATTACCAAAGTCGACTGCTGAAGCATTGATTGCATTTACAGTATTCTCCAATAGTATTTGCTTGTCAGACAAGTTTCTATTTTCAGTTAGTCTTTCTCGAATACTGTGGTCTGATTTAATTAACTCAAGATTTTTTGACAGTGAAAGCTGGTCGCGGTGTCTATACCCAACCAAGGCTAGGATGAATTTATCCAGTTCCTCCTGATGTTGAAAAATCGCTTGTTCTTCATGCTGAAGGAATCTTTTTATTCCTTTTATAAAGGTACTTTCTAGGCCTGCAAACCAATCCTCAAGTTCGGTCCTTCGCTGACCATCATATTCTAAGACATACAAATCTTTTCTTGATGCAAAGGAAAACCGACTTTTACCGCCATATCGTGAAAAGTAGGATCTTCCCTTTGTCGCATCGTAGACAAACACTCCGCTTTCACCGTTAGGTTTTTCTGTGAGCCAATTCTTTATCAATGACTCCTGAACAGTGTGATTTTTCTTTTTACTCGGCATTCTATCTTAATGCTGCCCAACGGCTGCATAAATGCAGTAGCCCCGTATAGGGGCTATTGACATTTTATGCTTTGTTCGCTACCGTTTTCTATTTTTCAATTTTTATTTCAATCCATATTGCTCTTTTATCATGTTGATAAAGTCATCTTCGTCCATTTTCTTACGGTTATCCAATAAGAAATTGGCATCGTCTCCTGCCCTATATCGAAGTGTTGGGCTTTCATCCGTCGCTGCTTGATAAATTACTTCGGCAACTAAATTAGCAGGTGACGGATTTAATCCTCCTCCTTGCCATACTTTCATTAAAGCACCAATTATGGGTTGGTAATCGGCAATTTCACCGGCTTGAAAATCAAAGGAACGACCTCCAAAGTCTGTGGCAATCATTCCGGGTTCTACAATTTTTACCTTGACCCCTATTTGTTCCATTTCAAAACTAAGTGCTTCCGAAATACCTTCAACAGCAAATTTTGTCCCATGATAAAGAGAACCTAATGGAAAGGTCATTTTCCCCCCGATAGAAGAAATATTTACAATAACACCACTTCTGTTTTTGCGAAAATGAGGAACTATGGCTCTCGTCATATCCAGTAACCCAATGACATTGGTATTAAATTGACGAAGGATATTTTCTCTTGGAAAAGCCTCTAATGGTCCGTAAGCTCCATAACCTGCATTATTGATAAGGACATCAATTTTACCAAACTTTTTTATGCCTTCTTCAACAGCATTTTGGATAGAAGCCAAATCCAATACATCCAATTGGGCGACCAATGTATTATCAAGTTCAGTAAGTTCAGTTTCCTTTTCAGGTGTTCGCATGGTTGCAATGATGTTCCACCCTTTTTGTTGGAACAGTTTTGCAGTTGCTTTGCCAATGCCTGAACTTGCACCCGTAACAAATATCGTTTTATTCATTTTAATTTTTGTTTAGGTTCAATAAATAATCCACTCCATTGGCTGTATAAATCTGCTGAGTAGTCTGCCTAAGTGCTGCATTGTAATTCTCAATGGGTTCTTTTAGTCCCATAAAATCAACAACAGTTCTAAACGGTTTTTCCCCATGCGGTATTTCCAATAATGTAACAACTGCATCGGCTACTGCTTGCGGGGATTGTATTGGATTGGTTTTGATATAGTCAACATATCCATTTAAAGAAGCATCGGGCGCATGAACCATGTCTCCATACCCGTGATTTCTGCTTTCATCACTTGGTCGCAACATGCCTCCCATAAACTCGGTCGGCATTCCTCCTGGCTCAATAATGCACGATTCAATTCCAAAACCATAAAGCTCGGCACGATAGCCCTCCGCTAATGATTCCAAGGCATACTTCGAGGCAGAATATACCCCCAAAAATGGAGTAGTCACCCTGCCGATACAACTCGAAGTGTACAGGATTGTTCCTTTTCGTTGCTTTCTGAAATAAGGAAGCACGGCTCGCATCAACCGTTGCACGCCAAATACATTGACATCAAAAACACGGTGCATGTCTTCTGGGGTAAACATTTCCTGAATGCCGTTGGCGCCCAACCCTGCATTATTAAAAATAACGTCCAAGCTGTCTAAAAATTCAATGGCTTTTGCCACGCCGTCATTGACACTTGTTTCATTGGTCACATCCATTTCAACCAATTTCACACCCTGCTTTTGAAGTTCCTGGGCAATAGATTCGTTCTTTCCTTTGGTCGAACGCATCGTTCCGACAACTTGATAACCTTTTTGAGAAAGGGACTTGCAGGTCAATGACCCAAATGCTCCGCTCGCTCCTGTGACTAAAACTTTTTTACTCATGATTATTTGAATTTGTGTTTAAAAATTTTGACAACACAAATATCAAGGGCCTATGAATAAAGGATTAACACAGAACACGGATGGTCTAACACATTTCAGGAAAGTTCGATTGGGTCAGTTGTCCCTATACGCTTGTGGTGTCATACCCGTTTTGGTTTTGAACATTCGGCTGAAATAGTGAGGATAATTAAAACCAAGCAAATAGGCTATTCCACTTATGGAGTCGTCAGAACCTAACAATAAATCTTTTGCTTTTTCTATTAAAAAATCATTGATGTGGTCTTTGGCAGTTTTTCCTGTTTCCTTTTTCAGTAAATCACTTAGATATCCTGTCGATACATGGCATTCATTCGCTAAATAGGCAATCGTAGGCTGACCCAAATCATGTATTTTATCTGCCTTGAAATATTCTTTCAGTAATGTTTCCACTTTGGCAGTTAAATCTTTGTTTTGTGCGGAACGGGTATTGAATTGACGCTCATAAAACCTTGCACAATAATTCAACAACAATTCGATATTTGATATTAAAACCTGTCTGCTATGGTTATCTATCCTTGCTTTAATTTCTTCTTCAATCATCTTGATGCAAGTACTTACCGTATTTTGTTCTTGTGCTGAAAGGTGCAATGCTTCATAAACCGAGTAGGAGAAGAAATTGTAATCGTCTATTTTATTGCCCAATGAAGTATCTCTGATTAAATCAGGATGAAAGTAAAGCATCCAGCCCTGTACTTCATTCAATGCTTGCGGCTTGTTCAAAGTAATGACCTGATTTGGCGCCAAAAACATCATCACACCTTCATCAAAGTCATAGTTATTTCTACCATAATTCAAAGCACAGCTTTTGTCTTTCAAAGCGATACAGTACAATTCTGATGAAATTTTTACGCCAACTAATTCTTCTCCATAAGCCAATTTCGACGTGTCAATAATGGTGATTAAAGGATGTGTTGGTTTTCCAAATCCCATATACTCATGTAATTGACTAATTGATTTGTGCTTTACCATACCTAACTTTTTCGTCAAAGTTCTGATTATTTAAGGTTCTCCACTAACACTTTTTCTGGATGGTTGAACACTTTTTGATTTTTTTCTTAATGGTAGCGAACTATGTTATATCCGCAATAAATCTTTAGCCCATATTCGCTTTTTTTTCAAAAAGCGCATCTAAAGGACGCTGTATCGAGGTTGTCGTACTAGTACTCACATGCGTATAGATCATAGTAGTCTTGATGTCTTTATGCCCCAATAACGCTTGAATCAATTTTATACTAATGCCCCCATCGTGCAGGTGGGTCGCAAAGCAATGCCTCAAAGTATGGGGTGTTACTTTTTGGCTGATATTTACTTGCCCAATCAGCGTTATTTTTATACAATGACCTGTGTTTTGCAAAAATATCAAACTTCATCCAAAACAACATATTTTATTTTCACTCCACACAAAAAAGGCAAATAAATACAAGTCGGGCAATTCAACTTCAGAAGGCACGATTGGCTTTCTACCCGAGCTTGAATGTTAAGAAGAAACACCAATGACTGGGCGAAGGATGGGCTGGCAATACCTGAACCCTAGCCTTGTTTGCCCTAAAAGGGCTCCGGTCTTGTCCAGCTAATAACATGATTTGTGGAGGTTGGCCTTTAAGTCCTACCAATATATGCCTTTATTTCTTGGTATAATAGGCATCATACCGTTCTTTCGCAGTCTGACGACTCCGATAAACTGGAAGTCATTTTTGCACACTACTTTATAAAGCTATCACTCTTCTTCTTCTTCTTTATTTTTGTTAAGCACTACCTGACGCACCTGGCTGGGCAATAGGCTGATGAGGCCGCCAGAATATTTTTCCAACCCAAAAGCGAGTAAAATATACAATTCTGTAATACCCGGAACGGGAAGGAAAACAAAACTGAGGAAAGGCAGGAATTTTGGGATGTCCTTTAACTGCTTGAAGGCCGCTGAAATCTCTTTTTCAGAGGGTAGGTTGCGGTTGTCTTTTGACTTGAGCAACTGGGGCAGTATTTTGCCAAAAGTAATGGCCATTTCCCGTGTTTCCACGTATTCCATTTTGGCTGCTTTGCCCAGCTTGGCCATATTCTCGATGATGGCCTGGCCGATAAGCAATAACGCCGCCTGCCGGGCTTTATAAAAGCGAAGTTGCTTGCCATATAAATAGAGGAAACACCCCAAATCGCCTTTGGAAGAAGATATTTCAAGGGTGTCTAAATGAAGGCGTTGTAGCAGCTCTTGTATGAAAGCATTCTCCTGCTCATCGGCAGCCGAATCGGAGTAGGTACACAAAATAGCCAGGTCGAGCAAATAGCGTCGCGCCATCCAATCCAGCTCAGGCAGCAAGATGTCCTCTAATCCGATACCCCATTTGAAATGCTGGAGAGCCTCCTGCTTTTCTTTTTGGCTAAGTAAGCGGGAAGAAAACTTGAACAAACGGATGAGGTGTTGTTCGGGAGGACTGATTTTCCAGTCGGCATGAGCAGCAGCCGAGATGATTTGCAAACTGATGCGCTTCATCTCTTTTTTACGGGCAATCAATTTTGGAAAAAATAGCGCGGGGTCAAACGCTGGTGTTCTAAGGGCATGCAGGTATTGATTGAAAAAATAGAGGTCCCAAAATAAGTGGGTGTTGACGCCATTTTTGGCAAAATCAAAATAGCTTTTCTTATAGCGCACCCGGTGAAAAATGATTTCCTCCGTAAACACCTTCTCTTTTTCCGCTCCATTCCAATGCAAGCCCCTGTAATAATCTTGGATGCGAAGGCCAAGCCGAATAAGTGCTTCTTCGTAAGCAGCACCTTCGGGCATTTCTTCTTGTAACAACCCAGCATACAGCAGGGTATCCAACAAGATCAACTTGGCCTGCTCTGCTTCAGAAAACCGACGCAGCACTGCCTCATCAAAATAAAACGGATAATACACCGGAAAACCATAAAGAATACCAGATTGCTGCATGCACAAGTACAGCGGGTGTTTCAGGCTTTCAAAGCGGTCAGTCAATTCTGCACCCATCCACTCGTAGGCAGGGTTGGCAGCTTTGAGGCTCAATGGGTGGCTTTTGCGGTAGTTGAGGTATTCCTGATACCAATCGGTATGGCTGAAGGAAAACATAGGTATGGGATTTGTGCACAAAATTAGAACCTCCCTGCAAACATTCAAAAAACAATCGACTAGTTGGGCTAAGCTTTTTGCAGAATTAGGGTTTTATCCTAAAAACGGTTCGGGTACGCCACCCATCTCCGACTCATCCTAAGCCTTTTACAATTCAAAGCGGCCATTCAACGGTTCACCAAAAAGGGCTTTCCATATCCCCAAATAGGGGGCATTTTTGGGGCATACGATCAATCAAAACCCTTTTGAAGTCATGAAAAAGTTATTTTTACTCGTCACTGTTGTGTTATTTTTTACTTCGGCTGTTGCGGCACAAGTTACCCAAACCATCAAGGGTACTGTGGTGGACAAACAGTCGGAAATGCCCATTATCGGGGCTGCTGTGGAATTGGTCAGTGTTGATCCGATTAAAGGCGCCATTACTGATTTGGATGGGCAATACAGTATTGCAGAAGTACCGGTGGGGCGCCATACCATCCGGGTGAGCTATTTGGGCTATAGCCCGGTCACCATTCCCAATATTTTAGTTTCTGCGGGAAAAGAGAGTGTTTTACAGGTGAGCTTGGAAGAAAGCGTCGTTCAAATGTCAGAAGTGGTCGTAACGGCTCAGGTGGAAAAGGGGCAGACCAATAATGAGATGGCCACCATCAGCGCCCGTTCGTTCAATTTGGAGGAAGTGACCCGCTTTTCTGGCGGTCGGAACGACGTGGCCCGTTTGGCGGGCAACTTTGCCGGGGTAGCCGTTGCCGATGATTCCCGCAATGACATCGTCATTCGGGGCAATTCGCCCAGTGGCGTACTTTGGCGCTTGGAAGGCATTCCCATCCCCAATCCCAATCACTTCTCTACTTTGGGCACCACGGGCGGCCCGGTCAGCGCCCTCAACCCCAATTTGCTGCGTACCTCCGACTTCCTGACCTCGGCGTTTCCGGCGGAGTATGGCAATGCCCTGGGCGGTGTATTTGACATCGGCTTCCGTTCTGGCAATAAAGATAATTTTGAGGCGACCTTCCAATTGGCTGCTTTCAGCGGACTAGAGGCAATGGTTGAAGGGCCGCTTAGCACAAAAAAGAACAGCTCCTTTTTGTTGAGCTATCGCCACTCTTTTGTAGAGTTGGCCGATGCAGCAGGCATTCCGGTGGGTACCAATGCCACGCCCAACTATCGGGATTTGTCTTTCAAAATGGATTTCGGCAACGGCAAAGCAGGTAAATTCTCGCTCTTTGGTATCGCTGCAACCAGCAAAATCGATTTTCTGGGCAATGAAATTGACGAGACCGATCTATTTGCCAATCCCAATGAGGACGCTTATGTGGATTCCAAACTGGGCATCGTGGGTTTGCGTCACAACATCGTAGCAGGCAAAGACGCTTATATCCGCACGGTGGCCTCCATAGCCTACGCGGGCAATCAATACGACCAGGACAATATCTTGGAGGATGGCCAAAAACTGCGGGTAACAGAAGTAGAAGATGGTACAACAACTTATTCGCTGTCTTCCTTTTACAATAAAAAATACAGTGCGCGTTTTACCATGCGCTCCGGTATTTTGTTTCAGTATTTTCAATTGGATACTAAGGTGGATGACCGCGATGGCCGCCCCGATTTGGACGAAGACGGCGAACCGGACTGGGTGAGGGTGCGCGACTTTGACGGCGGTATGGGCTTGATGCAAGCCTTTTCACAGGGTATTTATCGCTTTTCCGATCAGTGGTCGGTCAATGCTGGTTTGCACTTGCAATATTTGGACATCAACGATACTTATGCCATTGAGCCCCGCGCAGCGCTCGTTTGGCAGTTCCTACCGCGCCAGAAACTGACCTTGGGCTACGGCCTACACCATCAAATGCAACCGCTGCCCGTGTTTTTCTTTGAAGAGGAAGTCAGCCCCGGTGTTTACGAACGAAGCAATGAAGACTTGGATTTCCAGCGCAGCCACCACTTCGTATTGGGCTACGACCTGGGCTTGGGCAACGACTGGCGCATCAAGGCGGAAACGTATTACCAGGCCATCAGCCAAGCTGCTGTGGAAAAAACACCCAGTAGTTTCTCCTTGTTGAATGCAGGTGCTGACTTTGTATTCCCAGAAGCGGGATCGCTGGTGAACGACGGCGTTGGACAGAATTATGGTGTGGAACTGACGGTTGAAAAATTCTTCAGCAAAGGCTATTATGCCCTATTGACCGCCTCTGTGTTCGATTCCAAATACGAAGGTAGCGATGGGATAGAGCGCAATACAGCCTTCAACAACCAATACGTGTTCAACCTGTTGGGTGGAAAGGAATTTAAAATTGGCGCCGACAAGCGCAACGCCCTGACCTTCGATTTCAAGTTGACCCGCGCCGGAGGCCGCTATTATACGCCGGTCGATCTGGAAATTTCCCGACTGGTGGGCGAGGAAGTGTTGAAAGAGGAGGAAGCTTACAGCCTGCGCTTTGATCCGTATTTCCGATTGGATGCCAAGTTTGGGGTTCAATTGAACAGCAAGCGCCGTAAACTATCCCAGCACTTCTTCATCGATTTGCAAAATCTGACCGATCACAAGAACCTATTTGACAAACGCTACAACAGCTTGACCAACGAAATCAACGATGTGTATCAATCCGGATTTTTTCCAGATTTGATGTATCGTTTGCAATTTTAAAAATTGTTGTATCTTTATTTGACTTAATGCAAATGCAGGGTTGCCCATTATACGGCAACCCTGCATCTAAAATACAAAGACCTTAGAAAAATGTCAACACGGAAAGCAAGCGCAAGGGATTTATTGGGCTTTGACGATACCTGGCTGTTGTTGCTTGGCATTCCGATCATTTCTTTTTCTGTACCCCTCCTTTTTTTTAATGCCAGCCTATCAGCGGGCATTATTGCCTACTTGCCCAAATGGGGGATTTCCATTCTACATACCGTATGCTACTGGTCGGTTACCCGAAGCGTTATGCTGTATTTCAGGCGGCGTTACCAGGGGTATGATCTAACCAAAATCCGATTGGTTTATGGTTACGCTACCCTGATTGCCGCCTTCTTTGCCGTCAACTACTTGACCGATTTCATCATGGGTTGCGTTCCACATACGCCTCCTGAGGTCACTCATTTTTTAATGCGGGTCAGTTCGCTGACCATCGTAATTTTGGTAAGCGTTGTTTACGAAAGTATCTACTTCTATGATTTGTGGCGGCAAACGATTTTGGAAACCGAGAAACTGAAGCGCGAAAACATCGAATCGCAATTGGAGAGCCTAAAAGCACAAGTAAGCCCCCATTTTTTATTCAACAGCCTAAACACACTCACCTACATCATACCGGAAAATGCAGATCGGGCGGTGCGCTTCGTGCAAAAGCTGTCCAAAGTGTATCGCTACATCCTCGAAATAAGGGACAAAAAACTGATTTCCTTACAGGAAGAAATGGAATTTTTGGATGCCTACCTGTTTTTGTTGCGGGAAAGATTTGGCGATAACTTACGGGTGAATCTGCAAATTCCAGGGGAATACCTTACGCATTATATGGCACCTTTATCGCTCCAGATTTTGTTTGAAAATGCCATCAAGCACAATATCATCTCCGGAGATAAACCCTTGGAGATCACAGTTTGGGTAGAAAACAAGCGTTTGGTGGTGCGCAACAAGCTACAGCGCAAAAAACAAAACATGCCTTCCACCAAATTTGGCTTGCAAAACATCAGCAACCGCTATGCCTATCTCTGCGATGAGCAGGTGGATGTGCTGGAAAGCTCCGAGTATTTCAGCGTCAGTTTGCCACTTATAGGAGCGCCTGCTAAGATTGCTGGGGAGTAAACGCAAATTTTTGCTGAACTTTTATGCCTTTAGACCGTTGTGTGAAGTTGTACCGTATCAAAACCACACATACATGTCGAGCATCCTCTTCCTATTGAGCTTATTTTCTGCTGTAAACAACCTTTTTGTTGCTCCCCCGCTTACCTTCGAACTGCGGATGGAAAATTTGGAGCAGGCCTCTGGTGCTATATGGGTAGCTTTCTACGATCAACCCGATACTTTTTTGAAAGACGAAGGTATCGTCAATCAGGTTGTACAGCGGGTTAGTGCCACACCCGTTCAAACCATTGAAATTGATGGCGTTACTCCCGGCATTTATGCCATTGCTGTTTTTCACGACTTGAATGACAACAAAGTGCTGGACAAAAATGCCTTAGGGGTACCTACTGAACCGTATGCCTTTTCTCGTGATTGTCGGCAAAAGCTCCGGGCACCACGTTTTGAGGAAGCTCGTTTTACCCTGAATCAGGAAAATACCAAAATGACGTTCACGCTGCGGCGCTGGAAGGATATGTAAAAAAAAAGCCGTGCTGATGTAAAGTACACCATAACACGGCCATTCCCTATACTATGAAAAAACTACTTGAAGCAATCCAAAGCTTCTGCTTCGCTTTGATTGACTAAACTTGCCTTCAATTTTTTAAGTGACGCGATTGGAAAAAAATGCCGGATTTTGGGAGGAGTATTTGCTCCGGCGGACGTTGCTGTTCTTTTACGGAGAAACGGGAGAATTGTTTCTGGATAAAGGAGGAAAAAGTAAATTTTGCATCTACGTGATATGGTTTCAACAATTACACTAACAACCATTTACCACTGCTCCCTGGAGCGGGCTTTCAAGACGCCTTTATTGTGCGATGTCACCAAAGTCCATACCGGATACGGGCTGATGCCTAAAATCACGCACTGCACGGACGATGAAAATTGGGGCAAACCGGGTGCTACCAAAAAAGTGTTCGCAGCCAAATCGCTGACCCAAAAAGGCGGCTTTGTATCTGTAGATCGGATATTGGAACGGGTGGAAAATCAGTATTGGAAATTTCAGGTGGATCAGTTTCAATCCTGGATGCTGGGCTTCCACAAATTCATAGGCGTATGGCAAACCGAACCATTAGCGCCCAATAAAATTTTGGTAACCTACACCTATACCTTGCACGCCAATTTCCCCTTACTTTATCCCCTGAATTGGCTATTTGCCAAAACTTTTTGGCGGATATATATGAAAAGGGTTTTGGAAAATGTTCGGCAAATGGCCTATCACAATGAGCCTTATCAATACGAATGAAAAACGCCACGGTGCTAGTGAAAAACGTCATCAAAATAGTATCCATATCCTTGCTATTGCTTACCGGATTGAATGCCGTTGTAGCTGGAGTACTTTTTATTCTTGATCCGTCAGGGGCAAAGATGGGCATGTCTGTCGAATACTTGAAATACGCCCCTTTTCGATCCTTTCTTATTCCAGGAATAGTGTTGTTTGTGGCAAATGGCGTGTTGAATTTTGCGGCTGCCATTGCGATCATAAAAAACAAAGCTTATTCCCATTTATTCACCATTTTTCAAGGGGCTGTACTCTGTGGGTGGATTTTGATCCAGGTCATGATGGTCAGAGATGTTAATCCATTGCATGCGATCATGCTGACCATTGGCATCCTATTGATGGCATGTGGGTACATGCTGAAAAAAACCGACACCTAAAGCGCCAGCAACCTTCTTTCTAAACCCTGCCAAACATAGCGGTACTTATTGGAAAAGCCGCCACCCGGGTTTTCAGAGTTAACCATATCATGCCGAATGCCGCCGATTCGCTCGTAAAACTGGATGGCCTGTGCATTTTCTTCCAAAACCCACAAATGAAAGCCATCTACCTGTGCCTGATGCTGAAGTATGGCCCTGATAGATGCCGCAATCAATTGACGCCCCAAGCCTTTGCCCTGGCTCTGTTTGCTCACATGAAGGTTATCCAGGAGGGTGCCATAAAGGGGATCGTTATCGAAAAACAGGCAGGCAAACCCCAAAAGCTGCTGGTCTTGTTCGGCGATCAGGATGTGTTGGTTGGGAGTGGGGGTATCCAGCCGTTGTTGCCAAACCTCCAGGCGGTCGTCTAGTACCTGATGATCCAGATAGGCATCCGAATACACGCCTCTGTAATGTATTTGCCAGCTTTGAGCGTGTAGTTGGGCAATGCGCGATGCATCGGCCAAGGTCGCTGTACGGATTTCCATATTGACGATAAAATGGGTGATAAATAAAATGAACTGCAAAGATAGGTTCTTGGCAGTTCATTTTTCCCAGTTGTACTGGTCAGGTTTTATAAGTGGAGACAGATGCCTACCGTTAGCAGCGACAGACCATATCCGACCTCGCCAAAAGCCCCCAAATTTTCGGAGAAAAAGTACCGCGCGCCGCCAAATAGAGCATAAGTCAACCCACCGTAGGTGTCCACATCCGGTTGGCTGCCTGTTCCTTTCCAGGTAGAAGAGCTAATCGTAGCTCCCAGGAAAGCACCCGCGTAAAGGTCTAATTCTTCCAATTCTGGCAGGTTGAAATGATAGCTTGCCCTTGGCCCTACGATCAGGTAGGTGTAAGCCCACCTGGCCTCACCGCCAAGATAAGCATAACTCCAAGTAGAACGCGAAAAAGCCAAATAAGCGCCTACACTGATTTCATCCGTAACACCGTACTCTACACTTCCGCCAATGGGAGGTAAATCAAGCGTACCAGCAAAATTGTAAAAAGACAGCAACCCGATTCCAGCATTCACATTGATGTCGCCTTGCACGTGCAATTGGGCGTTTAGCGTAGTGGCCGCAGCCAAACTCAGGCAAATAGTTAGGGTAAAAATGAATTTTTTCATAGTTGATTTTATGTGTTTTGAGGTGATGAAATGCGAATCAAAAGCCCGGGGCTTTCACTTATAAATAAATGAAAGCGTGACTATTTGGGGGCAGGAAGGAGTAGTAAAGGATGCTATTGTCCAGCAAATATACAACTAGACTTTAGATTAGGAAACAACCAACCCGGTAAAAAGCAAAAACTCCCGAATTGGGACAATTCGGGAGGAAAATCAAAAAAACAGCAGGATATTGTTCTTTTAGTGCCTACAGGCTACTGATGCGCCTGATAACTTGAAACAATCGGGTGTATTCATTCACTTCTTCTATAAATGGGTCATGCTCGAGGTGGTTGGCAGAAATCAACTTGAGGTGGGTGGTTCTGCCTTTGGAATCGGTAATCCGTTGTAGGAATTTGATCCACACCCTTCCATTATTTTTCACCGCATACATTTTATTGTCTCTCAATTCGTGTATGCCGCTGACTTCTTTGCAGATGACCATATCTCCATCATTGATGATCGGCTCCATACTATTACCCTTGATGGGGAAGGCAACCAAGCCACCGCCATTCAAGCCCGGCAGGCTGAAATATTCCAACTCTTCCGTGCTGAAGCCCGCCGCATCGATTGTAGCACCCGCAAAGGCTTCCGTGGTAGTAAATAGGATATTGCCTTTGAATCCGATCGCCTCATGCACGTCTTTGGGGACAAAATTCTCGATTTCCATGCCAAAAGGCTCACCGTCGCCTTCCAGCATAAAGGATTCATTGATGCCAAATTCTTTACAGAGAATTTTCGCGTGGCGGTAATCAATACAGCGTTTGTCTTCCGGGTTCAAAAATGCCCTTACGATATGGCCATAGGAGCGGTTGCCCAGGATGCGCTCAGCAAAATCGCCCATACCTTTGCCGCTGCGGTCGTTTTTGACAATCACACCGCGGTCTTCCAGCATTTTGAATACTTTTATAAAGCGATCATTTAGTTGAAGCCTGTCATCTCTAATCATAATGGATGTTTTTTTAAAACAAATTTCCTGAAATCGCCTGCAAGTTAAAACAAAAAATTATATCAAACAAATAATTTGAATTTTTTTGTGATGTTTTTTTTTATTCTCTACAAGTTGTGGCAAGCAGGTTTTGTAGTGTGCAAAAAATTACTTCCCGATTTATTGAAGTCCTTACCCTAGCAGACACACTTGAAATGAACCGTTTAGCCCGCTAGGGTAAGGACAAATCGGGAACTTAATTTTTCTGCGTTACTCAGGTGTGAAAAAATTCAAAAAAATAAATTAGATGTATAAACATTAAATGTAAATACACGTTTAATCTCTAGTTTCTATTTCCTCATTAAAAAAAACTAATTAGCATGGCAATCTGGAACATCGATCCTTCTCACTCAGAGATAACTTTCAAGGTACGTCACCTGATGATTTCAACCGTGAAAGGCTACTTCAATCAATACGAAGCAAGCCTGGACGGAGAAGAAAGCAATGGTTTTGAAGGGGCAAAGGTGTCTTTTTCGGCGGATATTGACAGCATCAGCACCGGTAATACTGACCGCGACAACCATTTGAAATCGGCCGACTTTTTCGATGCGGCCAACCATCCTAAGTTGACATTTGTATCTACCTCTTTTACCAAAACAGGCAACAACAATTACACCATAACAGGTGATTTGACTATCCGAGGTACCACTAAGTCTGTAACCTTAGAAGCGGAATACCACGGTAGTATGGTTGATTTTTACGGAAATACTAAGGCTGGTTTTCACCTGAGCGGCAGCATCAATCGCCACGATTTTGGCTTGGCCTGGAACGCTGTAACTGAAGCGGGCGGGATCGTAGTGAGCGAAGAAGTGAAGCTGGAATTGGACGTGCAAATGAGCAAGGTGACAATAGCAGAAGCTGTGGCCTAAGATAGCAGTACATTCGGGTGATTTTTATATAGTACAAGGGCTTGGGTGTTGTCCCAGGCCTTTGTCCGTTTGATCAGGATGCACCAAAAAAATTGCTCCGGTCAAACAAACCGGAGCAATCGAAAATGGCATATTCCCCTGCAGGAACCAGAGCTGATAGATTGTCAAAGGCCAGGTCGTTTGTTGTTTAGGCGTTTCGCCCGGCCTTTGAGCATCTAAGCCATACGGTGGTTTAAGCAATAGCTAAAACATCAGCTGTTTTTACAGTTTTGATGATACGGGCGGCCACCTTGTACGGGTCGGCAGCAGAGTTGGGTCGGCGGTCTTCCAACCAACCTTTCCAACCATTTTCAACAGTAGCAATAGGTATGCGAATCGAAGCCCCCCTGTCGGAAACTCCGAAACTAAATTTATCAATGGATTGGGTTTCGTGCTTGCCTGTTAGGCGCAACTCGTTATCGGCACCATACACGGCAATGTGTTCTTTTATAAAAGGACGGAAAGCATCACAGATGGATTCATATACGTCTTTGCTGCCACAGGTTCTCAATACACCATTGGAGAAGTTGGCGTGCATGCCGGAGCCATTCCAGTCGCCTTTGATGGGTTTGCAGTGCCAGTTGATAGCAACACCGTATTTTTCAGCCGTTCTTTCCAGCAAATAGCGGGCTACCCACACTTGGTCGCCAGCAGCCTTTGCCCCTTTGGCAAAAACCTGGAATTCCCACTGCCCCGTAGCTACCTCGGCATTGATGCCTTCCACGTTGATACCGGCATCCAAACAGAAGTCTAGGTGTTCTTCTACAATCTCGCGGCCAAAGGCATTCTTAGCGCCTACTGAGCAGTAGTATTGCCCTTGTGGAGCAGGGTAGCCTTTTTCGGGGAATCCTAAAGGCAGGTTGGTGTCCGGATTCCAAAGGAAGTATTCCTGTTCAAAGCCAAACCAAAAATCATTGTCATCGTCCTCGATGGTTGCCCTGCCATTACTTGGATGGGGCGTGCCATCCGGGCTCAATACCTCGCACATCACCAGATAGGCATTCTTGCGATCGGGGTCCGGGAAAATAGCGACTGGCTCCAACAAGCAATCAGAAGAATTGCCGGGAGCTTGTTCTGTAGAGCTTCCATCAAATGACCACATGGGGCAACTTTCCAATTGGCCATCAAAATTGGAAACAATCTTTGTTTTACTCCTCAAACTTTGGGTGGGTTGATAACCATCCAGCCAAATGTACTCTAGTTTGAATTTTGCCATGATATTAAATGCTGTTTGTATGATTTAAAAATGTTTGCTTTTGACCTGTTTGCCCGCTTTCGCGGTATCGGACGGTGGCAAGGAAACTAGAAAGCGTACACCGCCGCCAGCAAAAACACCGGCAACGATTGAGTAGGCTTGCCATCTGCATCCGAAAAGGCTTCCTCATTGGCCATATCCATCCGGAATTCCGGGATAATGGTCAGAGGACCGCTGTGGAAATTACCCGACAAAGTCATGGATAACACACTGCCGTCCGTATAACCGAGAATGAGGCCATCGCTGTCGCCAATATATTCTCCCCGCAATCCCAGCGTAAAAGCATCGCCAAAAGCATAATTGGCATAAATCGCTGCACCAAACCAAGAGGTGGGCTCAGCATCATCTATATCGTTGCTTTTCATCGTTGTATTCAGTCCTAAGCCCAGCTTTTCAGTTGCCTGCAAAGTGGCAGTCAAGTCGATTTGATTGGTAATCACTGAACTGAATAGCGAATCGCCCTCTACCGTCTTACCAGTCAAATAATTGAGGTAAACTGTAAGCGCATCACCCGAATAGGACAACTGAGCGCCGAGGTGCTTACCAGGTGTAAAGTCAATTTTGCTATCGGTATCGTTGAAAACCCCGACCATAGCGCCTATTTTTTCCGAAAGGCTGAAGTCGGCTTTGATACCCGTGTGGAAAAACGGGCCATTGGAAAACATGTAGGAAACGCTGTAATTGATATTATCGGGTGAATCGATCAATTCGTAACCTACGAAAGTGCTGAAGTTACCAAAGGTGAAATTGACCCAGTCAGCCGGGCTGTAGGTGACATACAACTGCTTGATGGCAGAAAGCGTGGTGCCGCTAAAGCCATTCGCCCCTTCTGCCCGTGGCCCTACGGCCAAATCTGCTACAAAACCAACTTTGCCTTCTTTTGAAAACTTCAGATTGGCCATACCCAACTCAAAAGAGTTGACCGAGTTGGTAAAGCTGGTAGGCAGCGGCATATCGTTGGGCGAATAAGCGTAGTAAGCGTCCACAAAGCCCGATATTTCAAAGGGCGATTTGTCTTCTTCTGCTTCTGCTACGGGTTCTTCGCTCTCAACTGCTGCTGTCGCAACAGGAATGGGCGGTGGTGCACCCGTAGAAGATTGCGCTGATAATGCGATTGCGGTGAAAATGTCAAAGAACACAATAAGGATAAGGGTAATAAAATTGGATTTCATACCTTGTTGATTTTGAGGATGAACAAATAGGCCGACAATGGTAAACCTGAATTGAACACTCAAAATGTTTGGGGAATATCCAGTGAATCCCTTATCTTTGAGTTGCCTTTGTTCAAGATTTCGGTTTACCGATGTCTTGTGCTCCCGGATCAGAACTGATTCGGGAGCTTATTTTTTGTGTTAGATAAAGCTTTACTTGACAGATAGTTGGTAGTGAGCCATCGAGCTTTCCATGCTTTCGCCATAGGCATGCATTTCATGCTCGGCAACATCCAGTCCTTTCTCTTCTTCTTCTTCCGATACGCGAATACCGATCGTGATTTTCAATAGATACATTAGCCCAAAGGCAAATGCAAAAGTGAAAGCGCCAATGGCCAATGTGCCGTACAGTTGCACCCACAATTGTCCCAGTCCGGCCTTGGAGCCGAAAATACCCACAGCAAGTGTCCCCCATAAGCCGCACATCAGGTGAACAGAAGTAGCACCCACAGGGTCATCCAGTTTGAGTTTGTCGAAGGTGATAACGGAGAACGGAATGATCACTCCTGCAATGGCGCCAATGATGATGGCTTCCATCGGACTCATCAAGTCAGCCCCGGCAGTAATACCGACCAACCCGCCCAAAATGCCATTCAGTACCATGGAAAGGTCGTGCGATTTGAACAATAAGTAGGAGGTAAAAAAAGCGGCTACGGCACCCGCTGCGGCTGCCAAACAAGTGGTCACAAAAACCAGGGAAACAGCTACCGGATCAGCCGATAGTACAGAACCGCCGTTGAAACCAAACCAGCCGAACCAAAGCATAAATACCCCCAGAGCTGCCAAAGGCATACTGTGTCCTGGAATGGGCTTGATGCCGTCGGCGGTGTATTTGCCTTTGCGCGAACCGAGTAGCAGGATGCTGGCCAACGCTGCCCAGCCGCCAACGGCGTGTACCAGCGTAGAACCGGCAAAATCATAAAATCCAGCCGCGTTCAACCAGCCGCCGCCCCATTTCCACATACCTGTGATGGGGTAGCAAATGGCTACAAATACGGTAGCAAAAACCAAGAAAGAGTTGAGCTTGATGCGTTCTGCTACGGCACCCGACACGATGGTAGCCGCTGTAGCCGCAAACATACCCTGGAAAATAAAATCGGTCCAATAGGTGTAATGCCCATCGGCATACCCAATGGCACCAGCATCTCCTTCAGGCATGCTCAAGCCGAAGCCGGAGAAGCCAAAAAAACCGCCCTCATTCATACCCGGGTACATCAAATTGAAGCCCATGATGAAATAGGTCAGTAAGCCTATGGCAATGATCATCACATTTTTAAACAGGATGTTCACGGTATTTTTACGCTGTACTAAACCAGCTTCCAGACTAGCAAAACCGAGGTGCATGATAAAAACGAATACGGTTGCTATCAACATCCATAAATTGTTAGCTGTAAACAAAGCTTCATTCATTGTTTGACATAATTTTGAGTGAAACGAAATAAGCAAAGTCGCTTATGCACATGCACTGCCGAGGGCTTGAGTTGCCTCTTTTAGCAGTTAATTTGGTTGTATGCTGGTAGGGAGAAAAGGAAAAGCTTAAATTAATAAAGCAGCCCGTAGTAACTTATATGGCTGCCGTGCCAGTTTCCGATGTTCTGATACGAACGACTTGTTGTATATCCAGAACGGTGATTTTTCCATCGCCAATTTCACCGGTGCGGCCAGATTTGGCAATGGCTTCAACAATTTTTTCCACCTTATCGTCTGACGCAAGTATATCCAATTGCAGGCGGGCAATGTAATCGGCATCGTAAACACTGCCCCTGTACATCATTTTTTCTCCACCCTGAAGGCCATAGCCTTTCACTTCTTTTAGGGTGAAAAAACGGACATCGATTTGAGCTAAGGCATCTCTGACTTTTTCAAATCGGGACAATCGAATGATCGCTTCAATTTTTTTCATCAGTTTACATTTTATGTACCTGTGTATGTCCTGCTGAATCTTTTGTATCTTTGTATCCAGAGGCACAGCATATTTTCGAACAACACGACAAAATTAAGGGCCCTGCACCTCTGCCGATAGTTAACTTTTGTAATTATTGTGAAATCCACACTAACTAATTAAAGCCACAAATTGCTATTTTTCAATACTTTATAGCCTTAGCACTTTGTTATGTTCAACGCCCAGAGCAAAGACCAACTTTTTTTACTGATCAAATCGCTGACTAAAGCTGAGAAACGAAATTTTAAGCTGTACGCCAACCGGATAGACAGTACAGGGGATACTTTATTCATACGGCTGTTCGATGTTTTGGATAAAATGACGGACTACGACGAAGAAATGGTATTGAAAAAAATCAGCGACTTGGGCAAACAGAGCCTTTTCAATGCCAAACGCCATTTGTACAAACAAATCCTGGTGAGCCTGCGCCTCATTTACATCCAAAAGAACATAGATATAGAGATCCGCGAACAGATTGACTTTGCCCGCATTTTGTACGAAAAAGGGATGTACATGCAAAGCCTGAAACTCCTGGATCGGATCAAAAAGATAGCAGAAGAACACCATCAGGATATTCTCCACCTGGAAATTCTCGAATTTGAAAAGCTCATCGAAGCCCGACACATCACCCGTAGCCGAACGGTGGAAAACAAGATGGAGAAACTCCTGGAAGCATCTCTGACACGCAGTTACATCACCCATGCCAGCAGTTATTTTTCCAATTTCAATATTCAGATACATGGCTGGTACATCGAGCACGGCCATATCCAGCAGGAATCGGATATCGATGGGGTACGGGAATATTTTGAAAGCAATCTGCCCAAAGAGTTACTGCATCGTTCACTGACTTTCTTTGAAAAAGCCAACCTATTTCAGGCCTACATGTGGTACCATTATATTTTGCTACAATTTGCGGAAGCACAGCGCTATGCCCTGGAATGGTTGCAGCTTTTTGAGGTTTACCCCCAGATGAAAGAGAAGGATTCCGATTTGTACATGCGCAGTTTGTACTATGTTTTGTCCTTTTTGTACATCAATCGGGATACGGAGAAATACCATTTTTACCTCACCCAATTGAGCGATTTCTATGCGAGCCACCAACCACATTTGAATGAAAAATCGCGGATGATCGCCTTTGTCTATCTGAATCTTTCCCGCTTGAACTTGTTGCTTCTGACGGAAAAATACCGCGAATGCCAAAAGCTGGTGCAAGAAATTGAGCTGGAACTCCGACATTTTGAAGTTTATACCGATGTGCACCGGGTTTTGTTGTTTTATTACAAATTTGCCTACCTCTTTTTTGCGATCGGCAACTATGAAAAGGCGCTGCATTATCTCAATGAGATTGTACACCTCAAAACAGGCCACTTGCGCAACGACTTGCTGCTCAATGCGCGCTTGCTTCAGTTGCTCTGCCATTATGAATTGGGCAATTACGATACCATCCAATACCTGATTCCTTCTACCCAGCGCCTGCTGGAAAAATCGGGCGATAACAGCCGCTTGCCGTTGCTGTCCCTCCAACTGTTGTCCCGGCTTTCCAAATCGGCAGCCTCTGAGCATCCGGCCATTTTCGCGCAGTTTCAGTCGGAATTAAAGGCCTTGTGCAAAAATCCCTACGAGCAAAAAGCTATTTTTTATTTGGATGTTCCGAAATGGGCGGCAGGGCATGTGGGGGTGTCTAAGGTTGTAAGCCATTGAAGGTTTCTGGTTTTCCTGCCCCCGTCCGATCCCGCTGAGCGTATCGGCCTCAGCGGGATCATCCCGCCCGGATGATTCCGGTCGGACGGGCCGGGCGGGCGACTGAAAGGCGGGTGGTTTTTTACCCGGCTGATCCCGCGAAAAACGCGGGAGAAGACGGGCTGGTTTCAAGTGGGGTTGAGTAAAGCTTAAAACCGCAGCTGCCCACTACTCAACAACATCACCTCCTCCCGATATACATTCGGTGTTTTTCCTGTCCAGCGCTTGAAGGAGCGGGTAAAGGCGCTGTTGTCGGCATAATTCAGCAGGTAAGCGATTTCGCTGATACTCAGATCGGAGCGCTTGAGGTAGCTTAGGGCGAACTCCTGGCGCAATTCATCAATCAATAACTTATAAGTATAGTTTTCGTCCTGAAGTCGGCGTTGCAAGGTGCGCAAACTCGTATTGAGGTGTCCGGCGACCTGTTCGATGCTAGGGAATTCGGGGCTTAATAGGTTGACAATGGCTTGCCGCACCACGGCGGCGAAGCCTTGCTGGGCTTTAAGTTGGGCTGATTTTTCCTCGGCATGTGCTACCAGAATGCGCAACAAACGGTGGTCGGAAGTAATGACTTTTTCTTCGACGTGTTCCTTGCGCAGCCATACGGCAATTTCGGGTTGATTAAAATCGAGCGGACAATCAAAAACCCGCTGGTATTCAGAAAGGTCGGCAGGCGCGGGCCAGCTTACCTGGATGGCGATGGGCCTGTACCGGCGGCGGGTCAGGGAGTGAAACTCGCGGAGGCTAAAGGCCAGGAAACCATCCGTAGTTTGGCGCACTGCGATGGGCGATTGTTGCTGCCACCATTCATTGGGCGACAAGGTGAGTTTGTAGTAGTGCTTTTCTTCTACCAATGCCAAAGGCAAAGCGCTGCAGCCCAGGTTGGAAAACTGACAGCAATACGCCAGCGCCTGCTTCACTGTTTCGCAGGATTGCGATATCTGGAGTACCAGTCCGGCAGCGGACAGGTTTTGGCTTTCGCCCAAATGCAGCCCAAAAAACGGATCGCCTGTCTGGGCAATGGCCTGTTCGATAACCGCATTATAAACGCTGTCGGAAACGGTACAGCTTTCCTCGCTCAACTCACCGAGGGAGCGGCCACTCAATGCCAGCAAGGCTTGAAAATCGGCCCCCTGCTGCGCTGCGAAGTGGGCGATATGTAGTAAAAATCGTCCGTTAAAAGCCATGCACAAAGATAGACAAACCCGGCTTTTTCCCGCTGTACTTTAGGGGGCACTTTGTAATTTTGGCATAAAATGTCCATAGCTTGTCGTGTTGAGCCTAGCCTGCTGCACCTCGGAGCTGTAATTTTGTCTCATCATTCTTTCACAAAAAAAATACAGCAAACATGAGAAGCATCAGCACCGAAATCATCATCGAAGCCTCCGCATCCAAAGTTTGGCAGGTCTTGATGGATCATCAGAGCTACCCCAAATGGAATCCTTTTATCCGATCCATCAGCGGCGCCCCTGAAGTGGGTAAAACCATAAGCGCTCATATTCAGCCGGAAGGCCAAAAGGCCATGCATTTCCAGCCCCTGGTATTGGTACATGAGCCGGAAAAGGAATTCCGCTGGAAAGGCAAGCTCTTTATATCCGGCCTTTTTGACGGCGAGCATTTTTTCCGGCTGGAGCAAATGGGAGCAGACAAAACCCGATTTGTCCATGTTGAAAATTTTACAGGCTTACTCGTGCCGCCCCTATTGGCCATGATCGGTGACAGCACCCGCCAGGGCTTCGAGGCCATGAATCGGGCACTGAAAGAGCAGGCAGAATGCCGTTAGCGCTTATGCCCTCCCCATACCGACGATCACCCCAATGATAATGAAGCCTAATCTTTGCACTACTTTTCAAAAAAATAGCGCTCTGTGTCACCACCTCGCTGCTGATGCCCCTGGGTTGATAGGCACCGCAGGTAAATCGCTCACTTGTATTGGCCTAGCCAACGGCACGTCTAAAACTTTTGATGCACCGGGTTTGGAACATTGAAAGCCAGGTTGTATCTTGTCGCTGTGTTCTGTGCCGATCGGAATAGCCGATTACAAACGGTTATAATCGTTTGTAAACGTTTGTAATCGGGTAGGCGCGGAGGGCTGGGAGCGTATGGTTGTCGTGGGGAGTGGCCTAGCTTATTTAATTGATTTCCAATTTATTGCGATAAACAGGCGGCTTCTCCTATAGCGGATATACACGCTCCCGGTATCCATCGGGAAGGTGACTAAGTAAAAGGCGAAGTGCGTGAGTACGCTTGTTCTTCGCAAATAGAAATAAAAATAAACCAAAACGATGCAGATAAATAATAAAGAAATAAAAATACTGAGTATAAATGCATGGGTTGTGCTTTGCATCTATATTCTTTATTGGCTTTCTTTCAGTCTGCACCATTTTTTTGCTCCTGAACATCAACACGAACGCAAGGTTTGTAAGCGTGAACAAAACGAAACACATTTCCACAGCGAAGAATACGCTGCAACCGATTGTTCAATTTGCCAAATTGCGCCTTCGCTTGCAGAACTCCCAGACATTCAAATTCAGGGTCTTTCATTCCCGGAACTGATACCTGCCAAAAACAACTTCGGCGAAACCACCTGCCTTCCTGTTTCGCCCTTTACCATTTCCCAGCCTCGTGCGCCGCCTGCGCCGCTTTCCTGATACTGAATTTTTCGACGACTTTTTTTGCCTTGCTCTGGTTTTCAGGGCAAGGCTTCAATCGTTTATGCTCTCGTGATTTTCAGTATCCCTCTCCTATTTAGTGCCGCCCAAGAATAGGTGTATTCGACTGGCGGCAATTTTCCAAATCAAATTTCTTCAAGATGTTCAGATGCATCTGGGACATGGTGTTCCTATATTTTTTCATCTCCAAACTGATGTGCGACAAGCAACGTTTGGGTCAAACCAATTCAAAAAATGGAAAATATAAATATAAAAAGCCCTCTTTTTTTGATTTTGTTCGCTTTCTTTTTTGGCGGGCTTTTCGCTCAAAATTCGGACATGAATTTTATTCCGCCTCAAAATCCCTCAATAATCAAGGCAATTAAAACGACTGCCAAAATCACCCTCGACGGCTCGCTCAACGAGACGGATTGGCAGCACACAGTACCCATTTCCGGCAGCGATTTTTTCAGAATGGAACCCAAGCAGGGCGGTGATTTTGAGTTCAAGACGAGCGTCAGTTTGCTTTTTGACGAAAAAAACCTGTACGTCGGTGTGTTTTGCGAAGACAGCCTCGGCAAAAAAGGGGTGCGGGTGCAGGATTTCCGGCGGGATTTTATTTACGGCGAAAACGACATTTTTTACTTCCAACTCGACCCGCAGAACCTTCGCCGCTACTGTGTTTCGTTCCAAACTACGCCGCTTGGCACACAGCGGGACGTGCAGGTTTTTGACGATGATTTCAAGGACAACGATTGGGATGCACTTTGGTCGGTAAAAAGCAAAATGCTGGAAAACGGCTGGTCGGCAGAATTTGCCATCCCCTTCAAAAGTCTGCGTTACGAATTGCCAAAGGCAGGAGAGGCAGTTTCGTGGGGATTTACGGCGGCAAGGCTCGCCCGCCGCACTTACGAACAGACTGTTTTCCCGCCTATCCCGCAGGCATTCTCGCCGTACCGCATGACCTACGCCGCCCTCCTCGAAGGGCTGGAACTGCCCAAACCCGCCCTGAACCTGCGTTTGAACCCTTATTTTCTGTACAGTTATGAGAAAAAGACGGTCAACGACACGGAAATCCCCGGCACGAATGCGTCAAAACTTGGCGGCGATGTGAAGTGGGCGGTCAACTCGCACGCCGTGCTGGACATGACGTTCAACACCGATTTCGCCCAAGCGGACGTGGACAGAGCGGTGAACAACCTCACCCGTTTCAATGTGTTCTTCCCCGAACGGCGGCAGTTTTTCCTCGAAAACAGCGGCATTTATCCTTCTGACGGCAGCAGTATTTATCCCTTTTTCAGCCGCACGATTGGCTTGGCGAACAGCCAGTTCAACGCCGCCGCCGTGCCAATTGATGCGGGCGTGCGCTTCAATGACCGCAATGAAAAGCGAACACTGTCAGCACTTTACGTTCATCAGCGAGGAACGGACGAGCAGGGCGGGGCGAGTTTCGGGCTTGCCCGTTTTCAGAAAAATTTTGGAAAACAGAACAATTTTGGGGCGATGCTCACCCACCGTTTCGACGAGGTGAAGGGGCAGTTTGCGGGTAACCACAACACCACCCTGACCGCTGATTTTTTTCTCCGCCCAAACGATTCATGGACGGTGAGCGGCTTTTGGAGCGGCAGCCGGGACGAGGGTGCGGATAAATTGGGTCATGCCGGAAATCTATTTGCCGGGCTGAACCTGAACAAGATGTACGCCGGCTGGGTAACGAAATGGGTAACGCAGGACTACCTGCCCGGCATGGGCTTTACTTTTGCAAACAACGTCATCCACCACAACCCAGGCGGCTACTTTATCTGGCGACCGAAGAAGGAGAAATCGCTGTTCCGGCGGGGCGACCCAGGCTGTTTTGTAAACTACTACCACAATGCCTCCGACGGCAAGTTTCAGCAGGCAGATCTTTACATTTTTCCTGTGTATCAATGGTTTAGGGACAATTCATTTTTGGAAATTTCTTTTTTCCCGACTTGGCAGAACATTGATTTCGATTTCTCGCCGCTCGACATCACCGTGCCGCAGGGCAGGTATTTTTACGTCCGAAATTTTTTGCAATACAACACCGACCGCAGCCGAAAACTGTCCGGCTCGGTTAGTGCCAATTTCGGAAAATTCTACGACGGCAGGCTCGCCACCATCGCTACCGACCTCCGCATCGCACCCTCGCCGCACATCGCCCTCACGCTTGACTATGAACTGAATCATGCGAAGTCGTTAGGTGACAATGCTACGGACAAGGATGTTCATTTGTATTCAGCGGGACTACGGCTTGCTCTGAATCCCAAATTGCAGGGGACAGTATTCTATCAATATAATTCCCTCAACAAAACAGGAAGGTGGAATGCCCGAGTAAGTTGGGAATACCATCCTTTATCGTTTCTTTACGTTGTTTTCAACGATACCCGAGGCGATTTGGGCTTTGACAGGTTTAGTTCAACAGGTGTAATTGGCAAGATTAGCCTGATGCACCAAATATAAAATGCGAAGAACAAAGCACTCACGCCAACCGCCGCCAAACCCAACCCGCAAACCCAACGCAGGCGGCGGTATGCGTGAGTGCAGCCGTTGTGTGCTATTTTAGAGTGACACCCAAACTGACAGTAAGACAACTGAAATGAAAATTTATTTAACACCAAATACAGCAGGACGATACGGAGGAGCTTTAAATGGCAACTTACGACACTTGGACAGATTTATACTAAGTGAATTAAACAATTCAGAATTCAAGTCTTCATTTGACGAACTCTGGCTGACACTTTCATATCCACCAATGTATATTTTACCAGGAGTTGTTGGTATGGAGGTTACATTTAAAAAGTATTACGACACTTTTCCGTATTCAAGATTGAACAGGCGTTACAAAAAGATTGACCTTACACTAAAAGCACCTGAGTTTTCAGAACACTTAGACAAAGAAGAGCAAGAAAAATATAAACACAAATTTGAGATTGAGCCACAATTCAAAAACATTACAGAGGCTGAACTTGGTCAAATTCTAATTGACAAATATTTAGAAGCCGGAGAAATCATATCCTCAAAACTTAAAAAAGAAGATGTTTTTGATATTGAACTTTTCAATCAAGTTCTATTGACTATAAAACATAAAATAAATCCTGATTTTCTACAAAAACTGAACGATGCTCAAAAAGTAGAAGTAAAAGATGACACGCTAAACCGTGCAAATCAATTAAGAAGTGAGAGGCAAAAAACTAATAAACCCAAAAACAAATTAATCAGAGATTTAAGAGTGTATTATAATGGACTGCCAAACAAAGCTCTTTATCCTTATGACTACATTTACACAGAAATTTTCTTGAATTTATTAGCAAGAGAAGGACTAAAGTGTCCAACATATCATCATTTATATATTCAGGTTGCAACAACAATTGACGATGCTCTTAAAAATTCATTTTCAATTGAAGATTGGTATGTAAATGGACTTGCAGTAATTGATTATAATAAATTTCAAACTCTATCTGACAAAGAAAAAGAAAATGAAGTGTTCAAAATTATACTTGAAGGTTTAAAAGACATTGCAAATATTGACAAGCTTGACACGAACATTATTGACACCGTAGCTAATACAATCAAAGAAAAAGGTAAAGACACAGAATTACATTTTAAGACAATTGAAAATGATAATTACAAGTTAGTAATAACCTATTTTTCAAGAAGTATGGAAGACCAATGCCCTGTATTTTTCAATATAACTGACAAGACAAAAAACATTACAAAAAGACTCCAAATAGGTAAAGCTGACAACACACAACTTTTTTTATGGTTACAGAAAATAACATTGAACAATAAAAAAATTAAAATAAAATCCAGCGACTCTATTCGTGGACAAGTTTGGTTAAAAGGTAAGCCGACTGAATTAGAATTTGAAATAGCAGAACTACTAAAATGACAAGAAAAACAGCACATAACATCGGTTTGGCAATATGGCGGCTGAAGTGCTTCTATGAAACATTTGTGCAAGGTTCAACAGCAGTAATTCTATTGAACTTTTGTGCTAATAATCCGCCACATCGCCAAGCCGCAAACCGTTATGCAGACCGTATTAAACATCAGCCTGAATGACCTCAACAGCGAGTTCATCAATAGCTTAAAGCAAAAGTTTGACAAAACAACCGAAGTAGAAATTCGGCTTCAGGATAAATCACCTGCGGATGATTTATTCTCAGAAGAGGATTTTTGGGGCATCATTGAAAAAATAGACTGGTCAAAAAAAGGCTCAGAAAACAAGCTGAAACCCGCAGTAAAGATGTTGGCTAAAATGCCTGTTTCTAGCATTTATCTTTTTGCAGACAAACTATCCGCGAAACTTTATTATTTGGACACAAGAGCTCACGCGGATGCATATGCGGCTAAAGACCCTGAGCATTTCATCTCTGCTGATGACTTTTTATACGCCCGTTGCGCGGTTGTAGCTGAAGGTAAAGAATACTATGAAAAAGTATTGAATGACCCATCTCAAATGCCCGATGAGATTGTTTTTGAGCATCTGCTGTACTTGGCAGATGACGCTTTTGAAATGAAAATGGGTGTTCCTTTCAATTATATACCAACCCATAATTACGAAACTCAAAGCAATAAGGCTGGCTCGCAAATTGACTAAGGATATGGCGCACAAAAATTCAGATGACAGTGAAGAACTTCATCACCTTTATGAAATTGTGGATAAAGTTGACCACGACATCTTTAAGTACGGAATTAGCTGCGGTCGAATCAGCAAAAAAGATGGGATGTCAAAAAGGATGCGTGTGCAATTGCGTTTTGCAAATTTAATTGACGATTGGGCAAGATTCTTTACTCGAATTCTCATTCATGATATTCCTGGGTGGAGGGAAGCTAGACGTATTGAAAGTGAACATATCAAGGCTTATAAGGAGAAAAATGGAAGGAGGCCTAGAGGAAACCTAAAGCTGAACTTACCCCAATTCATAGGACAGCAAAATTAGCATAATTAGTTTGGAAAACGAGCCTGTGTTTTCCACAAAATTAATGATTCCAATTTTTGAGGTTAACCCAAACCCTACCTTTTCAAAAAAACAGCGCCCTGGGTCACCACCTCGCTGCTGATGACCCTCAGTTGATAGGCACCCGCAGGTAAATCGCTCACTTGTATTGACCTAGCCAACGGCATGGTCGCGACCCGTTTCCCCATCAAATCGTGTATCTCTACCATCCCTTCTGCCAAAGGCACGCCAATACTCAGCGTGAGGTAATCGGTTGCGGGGTTTGGAAAAATCGCGACTTGGGGCAGCTCTATATCCGTAGTCTGTACTGGAATACTGATGTCACAGGCCACGGGGGCTGCAAGTTCCGGGAGCATCTGATCGACATATTCGAGGATGCCATTCCAAATGCTAGAGTGATTGCCATCGCTATTGGTAAGAATGATCAGACCAAGGTCATTTGCTTCATTGAAGTACATACTCGTCGAAACGCCTGCATCACCGCCGCTGTGCCCCCACCACTGCTGGCCATTTTCGAGGTAATAGTAAAATATGATTCCCTGCGTAGGATCGATATCCGACACTACCTGACTGCGCATGAGGCTTACCGTCTCGGGTTCCAGCATCTGATACCCATCGAAGTGGCCGTCGTTCATGTGTGCGTACATGAAACGCGCAAGCGCAAGCGAAGTCGTACGCAATTGGCCATCGGGGTAGTCGGCATAGCCGTATAGCCCATTATCCAGATAATTGCCACCCAAAAAACTGTATGGACGCGCAATGAGGCTCTGATCCACTTCGCTCAAAAACCATCCGGTATGCTCCATACAGAGGGGCTCAAAAATATGTTCGTTGCAGTATTCATTGAAGGGTTGCTCCGCGATTACCTCCACGAGGTATCCACACAAAGCGACGGCGACATTGCAATAGTTGGCATCTGTGCCGGGAGCATAGTTGTAGAAATTCTGCGCCGCATTGTAATCATCTCCGGCCTCACTCAAGTAATCGAACAAAAAATCGCCGAGCGCAACAGGGGCGTCGCCATCGTAATATGGGAGCAGGTTCCAATTGTCGCGAATACCCGAAGTGTGGGTGAGTACCTGCCTGAAGGTGATCGCCACATCGGGATGCGCGGGATGGAGCACATCAAAGGGCAATACGTTGTTGATGGGGTCGTCTAGCTCAAAGTGTCCATCTTCGTACAATTGCATCAGCGCAGTGCCTGTGATCGTTTTGGAGACAGACGCCAGCAGGAAAATGGTATTGGTATCTACCGGCGTTTGCGCCTCCCGGTTGGCTAGTCCAAAGTTCCTGTACCACAAAACGTCACCATCCTGCACCAGACACGCGCTCAGTCCTGATATGTGATGGATGTTCATCCGCTCAACGATGAAATCGTCGAGTTCGGTCTGCGCATGTCCGAAAGCCACAACGAAGAGCAAATAGGCAAGTGCAAAAAGGCGTTGTTTTCTGAGCCTGCTTGTGCAAAAGGATAGATCAAGCAGCAATACGCCCAAAGGAAATGGCGCTTTTCGATCCATGCTTTGCTCCAAATCACAAGTACTGCCTGCAAACCAAATTCTCATGGTAACCTGTTTTAGAAAAACGGAAAGGATTCAAACAAAGATAAAAGATCATCTCTGTTTTAAAAACCGCATATTGCTATTCTAGCCAACACCCGACCAAACCCCTACCCCATCCGTCGAACTTTACCCAAAAAACCAGCCCCAACATAAAATCCATTCATTTTTTGTTGGGGTACGAAGCGGCGAAAGCCAGCGAGCCGTCGGCCATCCCACCAGGCCAAAGCAGCCGAGATCTGCATTTTTTTGGTTTTGCCGGACTTGGAGCTTTGGAAGCCCCGTTGTATATTGCCAGTGTGTTTTCGCAGTGGAAGGGAAAAGCCGATCGCAAAAATCGTTTGTAGCCGGTTGTAAACGGGCAGGCGCGGGGATGACACCAGCGGGGCGGCTTGGGAAAAGCGACATGCGGATGTGACATAATTGTACGTCAGTGTAAAAAGCCCTACCCGCAAATGGCACATTTGGTATTTGCCGTCATCCCGATAGCAATCGGGATCAAGACCCCAAAAACCCAAAGAGCCATTTTTTCCATCGCATGGACAGACAACAAGACATAAAAAACTAAATTTGAAGACTGAGACTTTTAAAATATAAAGTAAACGAATTGACGACAGACAAACAAGTAAAATCCAAAAAACGGGTTACCGACCACGGTGAAGTATTTACCAACGAACGTGAAGTAAACGCAATGCTCGATTTGGTGAAGCACGAGACAGAACGCATTGATTCCCGTTTCTTAGAACCCGCTTGCGGAAACGGCAACTTTTTGGCCGAAGTGCTTCGCAGAAAACTGAATGTAGTTGACCAGCGTTACAGCAAAAGTCAAATGGATTGGGAACGCTATGCAGTGATTGCCGTCTCGAGCATTTACGGGGTGGATATTTTACAAGACAATGCACAGGAATGTAGAGAACGCCTATTTAAAATCTTTGATGAGAGATACACCGCCCTATTCAAAGACAAATGCAAAGACGAGTGCAGACGAAGCATTCAATTTTTGTTTGGCAGAAATATACTTTGGGGTGATGCCTTGGACTTTACAAATCCTGAAACCAAACAACCTATTGTATTTTCAGAATGGAGCGCCGTAAACGGCTCTATGCTGAAACGAAGAGATTATATGTTTAAATTTTTAGTAGAAAAAACACATCAGTTTTCCTTGTTCAATGACGAAGGCAACCCAGCCGCCATTGACGAACCTGTTAAAGATTATCCGCTGGTGCATTTTCTTAAATTGTCTGAACTATAATTTTTATGATTAAATGATTCGCTATGATTAACGAGCAATACAAATATTCTGAGCTTACTTCTAAAATTATTGGATGCGCTATGACTGTTCATTCCGAATTAGGGAATGGTTTTCAGGAAGTTATCTACCAAAGAGCCCTCGAAATCGAAATGAGTCTGCAAGGCCTTTCGTTTTCGAGAGAACAGGAAATGCCTGTGTATTACAAAAACCAGCAAATTGGTACTCGCAGGGTTGATTTCTTGGTTGAAGGAGTTATCTCTGTTGAGTTGAAGGCAATTATTGAACTGCAAGATGTACATTTAGCCCAAGCCATAAACTACTTGGAAGCCTACGATTTGGAGGTTGGTTTACTTATCAATTTTGGCGCAAAGTCCTTGCAATTCAAAAGGCTAACCAATAAATCATTCAAGCAAAAAAATCAAGGTAATCCGTACATCAAATGAATCACAGCTCAGACGTTAATTACAACCCCGATGTACTCTCTTGCCTTGCCAACCTAAGCAATGACGAAGTATTCACACCGCCCAATTTGGTGAATGATATTTTGGACTTGCTCCCCGAAGAACTTTGGAGCAACGACTTCACCGAACCTTGGACAGACGAAAAACTCTACGCCAAATACGGCTTAACGGAAGAGGAGATAGCTTTCATTGAAAGTATGATACGGCCCATGGAAAACAGTCTGAACGATGATTCATCTAATTCAGGTGATGAAAATGATTGAAAAATCAAGGTAATCTGTAAACCATAAAAATCACAGTTCAGACAAATGAATGAATCATCCAATATCCTCATCTACCAAACGCAAGACGGCATTACCAAAATACAGGTGCAGTTGACCGATAACACCGTGTGGCTCACGCAGGCCGATATGGTAGAGTTGTTTCAATCGTCCAAATCCAATATCAGCGAGCATATCAAGCACATTTTTGAAGAAGGAGAGTTGACGATGGAGGCAACTGTTCGGAAATTCCGAACAGTTCGTACCGAAGGCACCCGGCAGGTAGAAAGAGAGCTGGAGTATTACAACCTGGATGTCATCATCTCAGTCGGATATCGGGTAAAATCATTGCGGGGCACGCAGTTCCGTATATGGGCTACCGAGCGGTTGCGGGAGTACCTCATCAAGGGCTTCACCCTGAACGATGACCTGCTCAAGCAGGGCGGTGGCTATTTTGACGAACTGCTCGACCGCATTCGGGACATCCGTTCGTCCGAAAAGGTATTCTACCGCAAGGTGCTCGAGATCTATGCCACCAGTGTGGACTATGACCCACGGGCAAGCATCACCCAACAATTCTTTCAAACGGTACAAAACAAGTTGCATTGGGCTGCCCACGGGCACACCGCAGCCGAGCTTATTTTTCAGCGGGCCAATGCCCAACTGCCTTTTATGGGGCTTACGGCATTTAAAGGCAAAAAGCCCACCAAGCAAGAAATTGGCGTTGCCAAAAACTATTTGTCAGAAGAAGAATTGGCCGTGCTGAACCGTTTTGGTTTCCGCCTATCTGGATATTGCCGAAATCAATGCCATGCAGCGCAAACCCATGCACATGAAGGACTGGATAGAAGTGCTGGATAGCTTCATCAAGATGAGCAGGCAGGACGTACAGCCCCATGCCGGTACCATCTCCGCAGAAATAGCCCGGTAGAAAGCATTGGAAGAATATGAAACCTACAAGAGCAAGACAGCAGATGAGCTTTCCGAGGTAGAAAAGCAATTCATAGCAAGCATTGAGCAAGCCGAGCAGCAACTGAAGAAATTGAAAAAGAAATGAGCAAAAAAGAGTTTTTCCCGCCCCGTCCGTCCACCAATCCAACCATTTATGCGTATGAATTGGTGGGCGTGGCTACGCACAAGGGTTTGCTCAAAATTGGCTATACCGACCGCGACGCACAAACACGTATCAAAGAGCAATTAGGTACAGCAGCTATTCCATACAAAATTGTATTTGAAGAATCAGCAATGAAAAGGGACGGTAGCAGTTTTACCGACCACGATATTCACCGCCATTTACGCAAACAAGGTTTTGCCAATCCCGAAGGCGAATGGTTCAAGTGTTCCCTAAACGACTTACGAAAAGCTATTTGGGAAATCAAAACAGGCGAACGCACAGAAGCCAACCGAACACTTACATTCGGTATGCGTCCTGAGCAGGAAGAAGCGGTGAATAAATCCATCGCTTATTTCAAAAGTTTTTATGAAGAGAAAAAACGCGGTGCACTGAGCGGAGCCGAAGTGCCCCATTTCCTTTGGAACGCGAAAATGCGTTTTGGAAAAACCTTTGCCAGCTATCAATTGGCTAAAAAAATGGGTTGGTCTAAGATTTTAGTACTCACCTTTAAACCAGCGGTACAGAGTGCCTGGGACGAAGATTTGATGACCCACGTTGATTTTGAAGGTTGGCAATTCATCTCCCGAAATGGATTGACCTTTGAAGAAGCCGACCCGAAAAAGCCCATTGTTTGTTTTGGATCGTTTCAGGATTATTTGGGGAAAAACACCAGTACAGGCGGTATCAAAACCAAAAACGAATGGGTACACGCCACCCATTGGGATTGTGTGATTTTTGACGAATACCATTACGGAGCTTGGCGGGAAAATGCCAAAGAACTTTTTGAAGCAGAAGGCAAAAAAGAATTGGAATTTGGTGAAGGCGAAGGCATCGAATACTTTGATGAAGATGCAATGCCCATCACCACCAATCACTATTTGTACTTGTCAGGCACACCCTTCCGAGCCATTGCATCGGGAGAATTTATCGAAGAGCAGATTTTTAACTGGACCTATTCAGACGAGCAGAGAGCCAAAGCAGATTGGGACGACAGCAAGGGCCCCAATCCTTATGCTTCCCTGCCCCGAATGGTCATGATGACCTACCAATTGCCCGATTCCATCAGCCAGATTGCAGAATTAGGGGAGTTTGACGGCTTTGATTTGAATGTATTTTTTTCGGCAGAAGGCGAAGGTTCAAAAGCACGCTTCAAATACGAAGATGAAGTACAAAAATGGTTGGACTTGATTCGGGGTTCATTCAGCGAAACCACCGTTGACAACTTGAAAATGGGTGCTAAAAAACCGCCACTTCCATTTTCACACGCTCCATTGCTCAATGTCTTGAATCATACTTTTTGGTTTTTGCCTACGGTTGCCGCTTGTCACGCAATGGCAAATTTACTGAAAAGACGAAACAACAAATTTTACCACGATTATACCGTAGTAGTTGCCGCAGGCACACAAGCAGGTATTGGAGTTCACGCTTTACCACCTGTTTTGGATGCAATGACCGACAATCCTTTGGAATCCAAAACCATTACACTTTCATGCGGCAAACTCACCACAGGGGTGTCAGTGAAGCCGTGGACAGGTATTTTTATGTTGCGCAATTCTTCCAGTCCTGAAACCTATTTTCAAGCAGCCTTCCGCGTGCAAACGCCTTGGGTGATTAAAAACCCGGATAGCAAGTCACCCAACAAAGAAGACATTCTCAAAGAAGAATGTTATGTGTTTGATTTTGCACCAAACCGTGCCTTGCGACAAATAGCCGATTACGCTTGCCGACTCAACGTAAACGAATCGAATCCCGAAAAGAACGTGGAGGAATTTATCAACTTCCTGCCCGTTTTGGCTTATGACGGAAGTTCGATGAAACAAGTTGATGCCGCAGGTATTTTGGACATTGCCATGAGTGGCACAACCGCTACACTTTTAGCTAGGCGATGGGAAAGTGCTTTGCTCGTAAATGTGGACAACAATACGCTTGCTCGACTAATGGCAAACGAAGAAGCCATGAAAGCCTTGATGAACATTGAAGGTTTCAGAAACTTAAATCAGGACATTGAAACCATCATCAACAAATCGGAGGCTGTTAAAAAAGCAAAGAAAGAAGCCAACGACCGTGAACTGACTAAAGAAGCGAAAAAGGAACTTTCAGACGAAGAAAAGGAATACAAGAGCCTGAGAAAGCAGATACAAGAAAAGCTCATCAAGTTTGCAACACGTGTTCCTGTGTTTATGTACTTGACAGACTACCGAGAAAGAAGTTTGAAGGACGTAATCACGCAGTTGGAACCAGGACTTTTCAAAAAGGTAACAGGACTTTCCGTGAAAGACTTTGAATTATTGGTTAGCCTTGGCGTGTTCAATTCTGCCTTAATGAATGATGCCGTTTACAAATTCAAACGCTACGAAGATGCCAGTTTGGAATACATCGGAATCAACAAACATAAAGGACAAGACATTGGGCTTTACGACACTGTATTGAGCAGAAAAGATTACGAAGCATCATTTGTAAACGAACCTGAATAGACAATATGCCAACCCGCAACAGACAGACAATCAGAATGAAAGAAGAAAACCGAACGCACAACAGGTATTAGGCTCAATGACAGGTATAGTGGTTAATTGAACATTATACCTCGCATCAATCCCGATAGTAATCAGGATGGTATGTGATCCCGTAATTACTGGACTCCGAAATCCGAAATCCCCCCCACCCCACATATCAAACTTCCTTGTTATCTTAACCCCTTCAAAGACCAATACAGCTTCCTATGAAACTCAAAACGGACTTGTTTCACCTGATCCGGGCCATGTCCAAGTCGGAAAAGCGCTATTTTACGTTGGATGCCCAAAAAAGTGGCCGCAAAGCCAGCAACTACCTGGAATTGTTCCGCGCGATCAACGACCTGGAGGAATACGACGAAGCCGTTTTGAAAGAAAAATTTGGCACCAACCTGCCTTTTGACAAAGCCTACTTATACGACGCCATTTTGCGCAGCATGCGCGACTACCGCAGCTCCAAATCCCGGGCCGCCAAAATCAAGGAAATGATCCTGGATGCCAAATATTTGTACGAACGCGGATTGTACGAACAAAGCGAGGCGCGTCTCGGCCAAGCCAAGCTGCTGGCTCTGGAACTCGACGACCAATTGGCCCTCCTGGAAATCAATCGGGAAACCATGAACTATGTGTGGGTCATGAAAAAAGAAAATTACGGCACCACCATCGAACAGCTCCTACTGGAAAAAGACCAAAACATCGACAACATCAACGAAGAATTGCTTTTTCTATCCATTTGCTACAAGTTGAATATGGCCATCCAATCCAAGCAGACCCTGGATAAAAAAGCCCTGGAGGACGAATTCCGCGCTGAATTGTTTGCGGCCTCGCACCAGCCCCGTTCCGCCCACACCGAAAGGCGCTATTTGCAAAGCATGGCTTTTTTTAGCGAGCTGCAAGGCGAATTCGACCGGGCTTATGAGTATTTTTTCAAAATGGTGGACTGGTGGGACGAGCATCCGGCCATCAAAGAGGAAGAGTATGCCCGCTACATCGCCGATATCAGCAACCTGTTGTACGCCTGCTATACCCGTCGAAAATACGAGTACTTTCCCGATCTGCTGGAAAAACTCGAAAAAGAAACGCCCAACAACTACCACGATCAACGCCTGATTTTTCGCCAACTGACCAACTACAAACTCATTTACTTCATCAACTTCGGGGTTTCAACGGGAGTGGAAAAACTGGTGCAGCAGGTAGAACACGGCATGACGGCATATAAGCTCAACCAGGTGAGTAAATTGTACCTCACGTTTAATGTCTGTTTGTTGATGTTCATCATCGGCGACTATGCGGCCTGCCGCGACTGGTCGGCCAAAGTCATCAAGCTGCTGGGCAAAAAGGAAGACCGACCCGATTTCAGGCTATCCGCCCAATTGATCCTCCTGCTGGCCGTTTATGAGGAAGAGGATATTGACCGCATCGATTCCACGCTGCGCTCCATACAAAGAAACATCCGGGGGCTTGCAGAGAATGATTATATGCCCTTTTTCCATTTGGTCATCCGCTACATCAAGCGCCTGATCAACAACCCCTTGGAAAAACAAGCCACTGCGCTGGAAAAACTCCTCAGCTCCATTCAGCAGATGAAACAGGAAAAGAAAGGCATCGCCCCTTTAGGGCTAGACGAATTGCTGCAAATCTGGATCAAAAGCAAACGGGATAATAAATCGCTGCAACAACTGTTTCGGGAAAATGTGAACGGATAAGCGGGATTATTGACCAACCAAATCGCTGATCTTTCTAATGCCCTTTTTTTGCCCCATGTCCTCCCGGATCATCAGCGCGTAGGTGTTGTTGAAGCCCAATGGATGGAGCCACAATAGCTGAAAATTCGTCTCAAACGCATTGGCTACGTATTCAAACACAGCATCCCTATCGCGGATCATGCGCTGCACCACAAGGTCGGGCGGGCTGAGCAATACCAACAAGCCCGTCCCGGTATATTCCGGATAAATGGCGATATCGCCGCGTTGTAGGGCTTCAAAGCAAATTTTGGTACCCCCCAAACCAAGTATCAAATCGACTTCTACATCTGCTACCCCCTCGATCAATTGCCCAAACATTTCTGCCAGGATGTACTGCTCGGTAAATATTTTGGAGCCAATGGCCAGCTTTTCACCACTATCCGAGCGTTCTGCCTGCCACAAGCCAACGGATTTCAGAAAATCCTGCGCGACTTGAGCCGGGGGCAGTTTTTCAAAATCGACTTTATAATTGAGGGAGGTCATCACCGAATCGGTCAGCAAACCCGACAAGCTGTTGAGCGCCTCCCCGATTTCCGGGTATTTTTCGGCCACATCTTTGCGGATGAGCGGCGAACAATAGTAAGGCGGAAAAGAATACTGGTCATCTTCCAATACGCGCAGGCGATAAGCCAGTATTCGGCCATCTGTGGAATACCCGCTGATCACATCCACCTCGCCTTCCTGTACCGCTTTGTACATCAAGGCATTATTGAGTATCTGCGTGTTGAATTTTATCCCATAAATGGCTTGCAAATTGGGGTAACCATCCTTTCTGCCAACAAATTCCGGCTCGAACCCGGCAATATAATGTGGGGAATACACCTGGGGCCAGTAGTAAGCGGAAGAGAGTACAGGGATCAACAGGATTAAAAACCGGGTATTTTTCACCCATTTATCTGGCTGCCAGCGCTGCAATAAGGCCAGCGATTGGTCAAAAATAATGGCCAGTAGCGCCGCAGGAATAGCCCCCGCCCATATCATCGTCGTATTGTTGAGGGCGATGCCGCCAAAGATGAATTCTCCCAACCCGCCTGCGCCAATATACGCGGCCAGGGTAGCAACGCCTACATTGATCACCGCTGCGGTGCGCAGTCCGGCAAAAATAACGGGCAGCGCCAGAGGCAATTCGACCTTGCGCAACAACTGCCCCAATGATAGCCCCATCCCCAAGGCGGCCTCCTTCACAGAAGCATCTACCTCCAGAATGCCGGTGTACGTATTGCGCAAAATGGGCAACAAGGCATATAAAAAAAGGCAAAAAATGGCCGGTTGAACACCGATGCCCATGATGGGCAGCAAAAAGCCCAACAGCGCTATGCTAGGTATGGTTTGAAAAATGCCCGTCAGGCCCAATACCCAGGACGACCAGCGGGTATGCTTGCTGATCCAAATGCCCAATGGAATGGCCAATAGCGCGGCCAACAAAAGAGAAATAAATGTTAGGCCGATGTGTTCCAAACTCTGTTCCAGCAGCTTCTCTCTGTTGTCGAAAAAAAACTGGCCTAAAGTATTCAACTGTTCCATTCGACCAGGCTTTGTTTGAAATGATGAAAAATATCGTCAAAGCTAAACCACTTCCCTACCCCGTACCAGGTAGCAAAGCCATAAACCTGCTGGCCTTCCGCTTTCCAGAGGGCATGCAACACTTTTAACAGCGGCGTATGCGGCGGAAATTGCAAAATGGTACCTTCAGCAGGCTTCAGAATGGACAAATCGGCAAATACGTCGGAAAGGCGGGGCGCTTCCAACTCGTATTTCATGGCTTTTACCGCCACAAAAGAGCGAACAAAGTCTGTTTTGGGTTGAAAAATGATTTCCTCAGGCGTCCCCAATTGTTCTACCCTACCCTGATCCATCACAGCTACCCATTGGGACATCTCCAGCGCTTCTTCCAGATCATGCGTGACCAATATGATGGTCTTATCCCTGAATTCCTTCAGCATCATCATGTCCATGCGCATTTGTACCCGGGTCATAGCGTCGAGGGCGCCAAATGGCTCGTCCATCAAAATAATGGGCGGATGAGCCGCCAAAGCCCGGGCTATACCGACCCGTTGTTGTTGTCCGCCACTCATTTCACGGGGATACTTGTGGAGGTATTGGTCGCAAGGCAGCCCCAATTGTTCCAGGAGTTCTTCGACCCGATTCTTAATTTTTGATTCCGGCCATTTGAGCAAACGGGGCACCAGTGCTACGTTTTCATATACCGTGTAATGCGGAAAGAGGCCAATATGCTGGATAACATAGCCCATTTGGCGGCGCAGCTCTTCCACGGGTATGTTGAGGATATTGGCGCCATCTATAAATACGTGCCCCGAGGAGGGGTGAATGAGCCGATTGAGCATTTTCAGCGTCGTCGTTTTGCCACAGCCGCTTTTGCCAATCAGTGCCAGCGTTTCCCCCTTTTTTAACTTAAAAGAAACATCTTGAACAGCTTTGAAACTGCCAAATTTTTTGCTTAATGCTGCTGCCTCTATCATAACTTCTGCTGGAATTGAATGCCAAAATAAAAAGAATCGGCGCAGGGCAATAAGAAATTGCCATAAATCCCCCCGATTTTAGCGTTTTATTCTTCATTTGCTTTTATCTTGCTTTGATGAAGGAACATTCTGACCAATACTTGACCATTGAAGGTAAAAGTGAGGGGCTTTTTCGAGACCGGGGCAGCAAATTCCTGGCTTATGCTTTTCCCATTTTTTCGGAAGAAGCATGCACACCACATTTGGAAGCCCTGAAAAAAGAGCATCCCAAAGCCCGGCACCATTGCTACGCCTACCGCATAGGGCTAGACGGCAACCGCTTTCGCGCCAACGACGATGGAGAACCCGGCGGTACAGCTGGTCGCCCCATTTTGGGTCAAATCGACAGTTTTGGCTTGACCAATGTGCTGGTGGTAGTCGTGCGCTATTTCGGTGGAACCCTCCTAGGCGCATCTGGCCTGATTCAAGCTTACAAACAAGCGGCAGCTGATGCCCTCCAAAATAGTCAGATCGTAGAACGCCTGGTGGAGTCTGTGTTTCAAATAAAATTCGATTACGCCCACATGAGCCAGGTGATGAATATCCTGAAAGCACTGGATATCGAATTGCTGAGCCAGGATTTCGGCTTGGAAGCCCAACTGAACATCGCCATCCGCCAAAGCGAAGTCGCCGATAAACTGGAAAAGATCAAAGCAGCAGTAGCTGGTGTGCACTTGGAAATGGTACCCGACTTGGGCGATATTCCAGGGTTTGAAATGTTTTTTTTATATACTAGATAGGTTTCAAGTTTCAACCAGAAACCAGAAACTTAATACATCCTCCTGGCCAAACTACCACATACAGCGCCGAGTCCGCCGAAAATACTGCCAAACAAAGCCGTTATCAAAATCAGACCTATTGGTGGCAGACCGCCAAACATCATCCCTATCCGTTGAGCTAACAAATGGTCATTCTTTTGGCTGAGCCACCAAGCTAAGCCGCCCCACAACAAGGCCGCACCCAACCAACCCCAGCCCCAGGCCCGCAAAGGAGGCAGTTGAAAAAAATAAGCCAATCCGGCAGCCACTACCACCAACGACCACCAGGCCAAAAACATTTGGGCTACTGCCCCTAATATTAGAAAAGCAACTAAAAATAAAATTCCTTTTTTCATGATGCGCTTGCTAGGGATGGAGTGAAAGGGTTTGGATGCCTTTGGCCGTCTCAAAATCCGAGCTGGTCCAAAATTGCAAAGGATCGTATTCGCCAGCCGCCCATTTGTCAATCATATTGTCATAAAAAGGGCTACCCGGATGCCCAGATTGGCCGCCCGGATAAATGCCATAAGCCGTATTTTTTTCGCCAAAAGCAACGATCATGCGCCAGGAGGGGCCGTGACCAGGCTTGTTTGCATTGGGCGCTTCGCCATAGCCGTTCAAAGGCAAATGCAAATGGGACAAGCCCGGAATCCGGGCCAAATGTTGTACCGAAAACTGTTGAAGTTCGCTCCAGGTTTGGGAAGTATCCAATTGCTTTAAAACGGTATCCAACGCCAAAAGTACCACATCGGCAGCTTGCTCTTTTTGTTCCGTCGTTTTTATATCGAATAGTTCATCCGAAGGCGTTTGCGCCAGCATGTCGATGAAGCGCCAGTCCTCAGGATGTAATAGGTTGATCTCATTTTCGAGAATTTCGTCAAAGGTCAAGCGGTAAGCCTCTTTATACCACTGTTCGAACAGCACCGGCGCGGTTGACCATCCTTCAAAGCGCTTGTCCCAGGTGCGAAGATTTTGAACGGCTGGATGTCCTTTGTGTTCGGCAACTGATGCGTCCAATATGCCGAGCAGCAAGGGCAAAGCATCTTCCGCTTTCAGGCTGTAGCTGTCGTTTTGCAAAGCCATCATATCCTCCACTGTGGCCGATTGCATGGCCTCCAGTCGTTGGTTGATGTACCGCCCCCGGTAATCGTCAAAGCCCCCGTTGTAGTAGTAGGGGTAACTCGTATCCGTAGAATGCTGGTTGGCGGAAGCCACAAAACCGCGTTCCGGGTTGCGCACCTGCGGCACTTGCTCTTTGGGGATAAAACCCTGCCAATCGTTGGCACTGCTGTTGCCTTCCTGCACAAAGCGGCCCTGTTCCTGCCTTTTCAATGGAAAATCGCCGTTTACTTTAATAGCGATATCGCCGTCTTTCGCAGCAAAAACAAAATTTTGGGGCGGCAGTCCATACCCTTTCAAGGCTGTGCTGTAATCGTCGTAATTGCGGGCTTTCATCAAGCGCAAGAAAGCACCCAATTCATAAAAAGGCCGATTCCCCGGGGCTTGGTGTACCATCCATTTCATAGCCATGTCCTGATAATCAGAAGAGGCTTCTTCATAAACGATCGGCCCCCATTGGGTATATTTTACGGTATCTAATACAGGTTGTTTTTTGCCCTTTACCTGTATTTTTTCAACTATAGATTCTACTTCCACCGCCTGTCCATCCAGCCAATATAATTGCTTGGTGTCATCCGTCCAATTGATTTTATACCAATCCAGGACATCCTGCCCTACATTGGTTTCGCCCCAGGCGATGTACTCATTGAACCCGATGGCTATCCCGGGTAGGCCGGGTAAAGAAACACCATAAGCATTCAAATCAGGGGTGATGATTTGGATTTCAAACCAAATGGAAGGCAAATTCAACCCTAAATGCGGGTCGTTGCAAAGGATGGGATAACCGCTGGCCGTTTTCTGGCCGCTCAAGGCCCAATTGTTGCTGCCAATGCCTTCCGGCGGATTGGGCAGTGTCGGGGTTGAGATGTATTCGCTTAGTGCCTCTACCGGAAAAACGGGTTCGCGTTCCAACGAAAGGGTATCGAAATTCCATTGGACAGATGTGGGAATAATGGGCGACTGTTTTGGATTATACTCCGGGTATAAAAACCGAAACCGCTCTTCACCAAAATATTTCAGCGCGTTGGTGGCAGGAATGTCGTAGTTGCGGCTGCACAGGCTTTCCGCCATCGACAACAAAAAAAGCATGCACTTTTCCGGGCTCCACAGTTCCGGCTGAAAGCCCATGAGTTTGTATTCTAAGGGGTAATCTTTGGGCGAAAGCGATTGGATGTATAGGTTGACACCCTTGGTATAAGCCTCGATGCAAGCTTTTTCCTCTGTTTTGTCCTGCCAGCGTTTCCAGAGTCGGTCGGCAGTGACTAGAATGCCTTTGCGTCGTTGCAGGCGATCGCGTTCCAGCAAATCTTCCCCCAATATCTCAGCCAGCCTTCCACCCGTAGCGCGGGTGCTCATGTCCATTTGCCATAGCCGCAAACTCGCCGTCACATAGCCCTGTGCCATCATAGCATCTACCAGATTTTCTGCTTGGATATGAGGTACGAGTCGCTCGTCAAATCGAACGCTGACCGGCCCTTGCAAATCCGGCATCTGTAAATCAAGATGCTCGACCTGTTTTATGGCCTCGGCGTTTTGCCAAAATCCGGTGAATGGACTGAAAAAACTGCCCAAAGCAGGCATTTTAGAACCCATTGGCTGGGAAAGGCTGCACAAAACGACCAAAGCGATGGTCGCAAGCAGAAAAACAAAGAAAGAAAGCTTAGGCATAAACGGGGTATTACACGTTACTGCAAGAATACAAAAAATCGGGTTAAGTGTTTTAAAAAACAGCAAAACCTGTTAACTACAAACGGGTTAACAGGTTTCTTTGCTTCCTATTGAGGATGTCCGCCTTATTTCGGCATAGGAATGGCGCCTATTTGCATTAAAAGTCCCAGAAAATCTGCATTGAGCCACAATTCTACGGGCTTGCCAGCCTTTATTTCAAAGGTAACCGTAGCTGTAACATACACCTTTTTATTGGAAATGGCTGCACCCATAAATTCGGCTCCTGTGTGCGTGCCTGTGAGGTGGTGGCGAACGACCACCTTATCGCCTTCGGCAATGATATCATCCACGGTAAAATGGCTGTCCGGGAAAGCCGCCAGGAGCGCAGACATCATTGCTATATAGCCGTTTACATCCAAGGTTTCCGGTGCCCAACCATTGAACCGGCAGCCAGGGTCATAGGCAGCAGCTACTTCTGCCAAATCTCTATTATCCAGGGCTTGCATGATGCCGAGCGCTACTTCCTTATTCCGGCTCTCCGTATCCATTCCCGCCATGAGTTGAGCATTAAAATTGGCCAGATCAAAACTCGTTTCGAAACGGGTAATTAGTCCAGTTGCATCAAAAGTCAGGTACAGAAGGAATGGTACCTCTACGCGGTTGCCCGTTGCCGGGTTGCCCATGAGTGGCGCGGTATTGGTACCAGAAAAATAGCAGCGGGCGGCGGCGGTCATTTTGCCCTCGCTTACTTCCAGTACCTGGTGTTGGATATCTGGAAAACCCATGCGGAAAGTTTCGCCTATTTGGCGGTAAGCTTCTAAATTAATGGCTACCGGAGAAAAGGGAATAATGACTGCTACATCGGGATGTAAAAAAGTGGTGGCCTCGTCAAAATCGCCTTTATCCACGGCAGCCCAAAAGCCCCGGATGCTCGATTCGTATTTTCCTGCATAAACGGAAGTAGTGGTTGCGGTTGCCAATGCAAATAGGGCTACGCTGAAGAAAAAATTGGTTTTCATGATCATTTTTTTTAAGGATTTGTGTATTCAATCAAAGTTTTAATGAATTTGATGCTACAAAAATCTGATGGGGCTTTATCCGTTTACCAGTTCATAGATTGATCATTTGTTGTTCAGGGTTGTTCATTTGAGTCTGGCAAGTGTCGGTGTGACTTTTGGCTCACGCCGACACTTTTGCATGATGAGCCTTGACTTTGACCCTTTTCCAGCGGATAAGATAGCGCTACGCTGTAGCGCGCGGTCTGGGCTATATCGGGCAACAGAGATACCGTTCCGCCGGAACGATCGGGCTAGCAGGGCTATATCGGGGAATATAAAGGCGTAGGAATGGAAAGAGAACAAAAAAGCCTT
>CALMIR010000044.1 GCA_937864265.1 uncultured Saprospirales bacterium
GTCACCTGACCACTTATGGTCGCGGTATTGTCCAAGGTGCAGGATACGGAGTTGATGAATGCCGGGTTGCATGGTGGATTACCCTCACCATAAAGATTAATCATTCCCCCGGAGAAACTAGCTGTAATCGTAGCATTAGGTGCGCCTGCGGAGGAGAATTGGAACAAAGGCAACCAAACGTAATTGTTGTAGTTTGGCAAAGTAAAGTTGTCAGTGTTCACGAAGGGGTTTTTCTTAAATGTGATTTTTTTGGTATTCTGTGTAATTTCCAGTTGATATCCCTGCCCTGTCATATGAGGGTACAGGAATGCAGAAATAGCTTGGGCATTACTGGATAATTGTACGGTCACATTGATTCTAAATAAAGGATCATACGGAGGATTGACCAATCTAACTTCATATGAACAACCGTCTTCGCTCTCTGTTTCAACTATGATCAGCCCTGGATTGGTACAGGTTTGAGCTTGCAAAGACACATTTCCAAAGCACATAAATAATAGCAAAATTAACGAAACCGATAGCGGGTGTTCTACTCCTCTAGGCCGGGAATTGAATTGAATTGAAGCAATCGTAACTTTTTCATAAGGTAAAACATTTTTAAGCCTGCGCAATAGCACACAGGCAGGAGGTGAAAAAATGTTGTGTTTTGGGAGCTCAGAGAGTGCCCTTTGTTTGGGTAGCGTAAAGATACGCGCGCGTTATGGACGCAATATACGGTGTAAAGTGGATATATGCAAGTGGCAGGGAATGTTTTTAATAGAGAATAATGTATGAATGTCCTTCTTTTTTAAACAAGTAGTGGGCAGAACGCCTCACTTCAAGAGAATCGTCTAATTTAAGGGCGTTGAAAAATTGGGCAATAATATTTTGTACGCTGTTATATATCCTTTACCGAGTTTCGGTCTCTCAGTATATCCTTGAGTTCTTTCAAGAAAGCATATTGGTGGGGCAGCACTTTTTTGAATGCCTCTTTTATGGCAAAAAAGCCGCCCTTTTCAATTTCTTCCAATTTGCTTTTAAGGTATTGAGCATCTTCCAGGAGTAAGCCTTTCAAAGAGGGAATTTCATGCCAGTCGCCTTCTACTGCCCAGGCTTCTTCTGGATGCCCATCTTCCTGATTCACCGGATCCAATTCAATCATTTGATCGGCTTCCATAAGTGTGCGGGAACGATCTTTGTCGAGCGCCTCTTTGGGGATTTCCCATTGTTCACCCTCCTCAGCGGAGTTCACCAAAAAAATTTCCAGCCCCCGTTCTTTGAAGCGATAAATGATCAAATTTGCTTTATCAACCAGTTTCATTGGCTAAAATCTTTTCTCAAAATACACAAATAATTCACCCTTAAGTAGTGTGCAAAAAATCACCTCCCGATTTATCGAAGTCCTTACCCAAGCAGATCCACTTAAAATCAACCGTTTAGCCAGCTAGGGTAAGGACAAATCGGGAACTTAATTTTTCTGCGTTACTAAACAGAAGTTTTTGAAAAAGGTTCTGCAAAAGAAAGGAGATTGAAGGGGAATACCAAACCGCGCTAGGATAATTGTTGCTGGTATTACGAAATCCAAAAAACAATTGGCTAACTTAAACCCTGTTCGATCACCTCTAAAATAGCCAACGACAAAAATATTTCGCGTTCCGAATCGCTCATATCGTCGCGGATAAAATCAAAAGCGCGTTGTCCCAGCTTACTCTTATCCGCTGCTTTCCTTTTGGCGATGGCCGCTACTTCCCGCTGTTTAACGACAAGTGGCATCCACTCCTCTTGCTTGCGGTTGAGGGTCGCCAACACTTGCTTTTGGCGGGGCTCGTAAAATTGATCCCCTTGAAGAACACCGAGTTCCCGCTGATTGCTTACTACCTGAACACTGCTTTTTTTGAACCGATAAATGTATTCCCGGTTGGCTGTACGGGCATACAACAACGCATTTCGGTTGTTGCCTAGGTATTCCCGGTAGTGATAGGCCACCAAGGGTTCGTGGTAAATGGAGGTGAAAATCCCCCTTTGGTTTTTGGTCAGCCCTTTCTTGGCATGTTGCTTGGTTTGATCAAATGAAAAAAGCTCCAATTCTTCTTTGGTAAGCGGTACCAATTCATCCATCCAGGTCTGCATTTCTGCCTTAATGGATTTTAAATCCTCCAATATCTTTTTATCCGCAGGTTGGAAATTAGGAAAAGCCTTCGACAAAGAGTAGATACCCACACCGATGGCTGCTAAAGTAAATAATGCAAAACTGCCCATTGTTATTAATTTATAAATCGCCCCACAAGATAGCAATTATCTCGGTCTGGCGATAAAAGATGTGTGCAAGCGCCCTCATCTTTGATAGCGTCCAGACTGAAAATCTGTCAACAATTGGAATTGCTCAGGTGCCTCCATCTGCTTCCTTCGCACCCCGATGGCTATCTTGTCAGCTTGACTAAATATGGCGGAATGCCCCTCCAGCAATTGATCCAACTCAGCAATAATGGCTCGAGGATGTTCCCAATATACAACGCCCGCAGCGGTGATGTCGTTGACCAAGGCTTGTTTTATTCGATCAATGGCGGGCAAGAACAGATGATCTGCCTGAATGACCTGATCGAGTTTTTGGATCACCTGTTGGTGTGTGCCCCGACCCAATAGGCTGTACTGTCGGTAGGCGTCGTCCTCTATGCGCCATGCCGGACAGCTATATTCCACGCTATCAATTGGATAGGCGCTAAAAAAAACTTCTAGTAAATAATCATCAGATTTTTCAGGTGTTTGCAGCGCTATCGGCAAGAGGTAGCGATAGTCGATGCGAGCGATATAGCGGTTTTCAGTGATATTCCATTCCAGTTGGAAAAAAGGGCAAGCCTGTTGAAACAAAGACGAAACAGAGGGGAAATTTTTTTGATCGAAATCGGCTTGCTGAAGCACTTGATTGACTTGATCTTGTAATTGGATTAAAGTAGCGTATAGCGTGCGAAATTGCTCAGCCCGACTGGTTTGCTCCAGATCATTTTCAAGCATTTGCAACTGCGCTTCCAACTCCTTTCCCCATAGTTGGTATAAAGGATTAGCAGATCCTGAATGGTTTTTATAAGCCTCTAAACGGGTCACTCCTGCATAAATCCAACCCACGCTTCCATCGGTTGTCTTTACTTTTAACCAGGGCTCATTCATTTCAAATCCTTCCAATTGTAGGAAATCGGTGGTTTCACTTTCAACTCCCAGGTATGTTACCACTTCGTCCTTGTGCAATTCGTTCAGGATTTCACTTTCAAAGCCGGGCTGCTGGTAAAGCGAAGCGCTTTCGGTTTGAATAAAAGAGGAGAGGCTTTCATCACGGGCAGCTGATGAGGAAGATTCCGATTGGCAGGATAAAAGATAAAGCGTAAAAGCAAATAAGAAGTAAAATAAGCGCAAAATAAAAGGCCTTTTTGTAGAATTTGATCGCCCTCAAAAGAAAGCGACTACACAAGCAGGTGGCGGCAGCAAAGGGAATAATTTACCCCAAATAAGACCTCAGGGCATTCCGGTTATACGATTTGCGCAAGCGGCGTATGGCCCTTTCTTTGATTTGGCGCACCCTTTCACGGGTCAAATCATACAACTCCCCGATTTCTTCCAGTGTTAATGCCTTTTGGCCATTCAGGCCATAATAAGCGGATAGTACTTCCACTTCTCGAGGTGATAAAATCGAAAGCCCTTGCTGCACCTCTTCTTTCAGCGACTCTTCCATGAGGCTACCGTCAGGGCCTAAATCGTAGTCGTCCGACAACATATCCAACATGGTAGCATCACCTTCCTCTCCATTCAGTGGCGCATCAAAAGAAACATGGCGATTGCTGCCTTTGAGCAACGAAGTAACTTCTTTGGTGGAAATTTCCAACAACTCAGCTAATTCGTCGTTACTCGGCTCGCGCTCAAATTCTTGTACAAAAGTGATATAAGCTTCGTTGACTTTGTTGTAAGAACCAACCTTGTTCAATGGAAGTCGGACAATACGAGAATATTCGACGATGGCTTGAAGGATGGATTGCCGAATCCACCAAACGGCGTAAGAAATGAATTTAAAACCTTTGGTTTCATCAAATCGTTTAGCGGCTTTCATCAGCCCCACATTGCCTTCATTGATCAGATCGCTGAGGGAAAGCCCTTGGTTTTGGTATTGCTTGGCAACGGAAACAACAAAACGGAGGTTGGCCTTGGTCAATTTATCCAAGGCATCTTGATCTCCTTCGCGGATTTTTCGCGCCAATTCAGCTTCTTCCTCTGGCGATAGGATGCCTATTTTTCCAATATCCGTGAGATATTTGTCCAAGGCTAGGCTTTCCCGGGAAGTGATTTTGTTAACAATCTTGATTTGACGCATAAGATAGCAATTTCAAAGTTTTGAGCGAAAAGATAAGCATTTTTTGCCTAACTTATATCGCTTGCTTCTGAAAAAAATGGTCTTGAAAATGGAAAAGTGGAAAGTATCCGCTTAGTTATACAGCCCACCCCTGGAAAAAGTTCCGCTTTTCATCAGGTTTATCGGGCATCTTATTTGTTGTCGTCAAAAAAACCTCATCCTTTAAAGTCTAAAAAGATTAATAGCTTTGCAGCTTTATTGAACAACCGAAAGGACATGAAAATTATTTGCATTGGTCGAAATTATGTGGAGCACGCCAAGGAATTGAACAACCCGGTTCCAGCCCAGCCTGTTGTTTTTATGAAACCGCCCTCAGCGTTGCTGATCAATGAGAAGCCGTTTTATTACCCAGAGTTCACCCAAGATTTACACCACGAAATAGAAGTGGTGCTTAAAGTGGCCAAAAACGGCAAGTATGTGCAACCGGAATTTGCCGGGGAGTATTACGAAGAAATCGGGCTGGGCATCGATTTTACTGCCCGCGATTTGCAGCAGCTGTGCAAAGAAAAAGGACAACCCTGGGAAATTGCCAAGGCTTTCGATCATTCGGCTGTTTTGGGCAGCTTTTACCCAGTGGATCAACTCAACCGGAACGCCATTGAGTTTGAACTGAAGAAAAATGGAACAACCGTTCAACACGGCAATACCAAGGATATGCTCTTTTCATTTGAAGACATCATTGTTTATGTCTCTCAGTATTTCAAACTGCAAATGGGCGACCTGATTTACACGGGGACACCTGCAGGAGTAGGCCCGGTTCAGGTGGGCGACCAATTGGAAGGGTATCTCCATACTAAAACGGGCATTGAACACGCGCTTTCTTGCGCCATCAAATAATACTTGCCCAAGCGTAAGATTAATCAAATACGCGGTTTCATCCGTTTCAAACAATTTCTATTTTTGCAGCGCTTTTCAGAAAACACGCTTAAAGGATAATTGGAAATGCTTTTCAGGAAAGCCATTTACTAAATCGAACTTTTAATTATGCCTTATTTATTCACTTCTGAATCTGTATCCGAAGGACACCCGGATAAAATTGCCGATCAAATCAGCGATGCCTTGGTCGATCATTTTTTAGCTTTTGATCCCCAATCCAAAGTAGCCTGCGAAACCCTGGTTACAACCGGACAAGTGGTTTTGGCTGGTGAGGTCAAATCAAGCACTTATCTCGATGTACAGCAGATAGCGCGGGAAGTCATTAAGAAAATTGGCTACACCAAATCAGAATACATGTTTGAAGCCAATTCTTGCGGTGTACTATCTGCCATCCACGAACAATCTCCAGATATCAATCAAGGCGTTGATCGGGCCAATCCAGAAGAACAAGGTGCCGGCGATCAGGGCATGATGTTTGGCTACGCTACCAACGAAACAGAGTCCTACATGCCCCTGGCGCTGGATTTAGCACACAAAATACTGCTGGAACTGGCGGCCATTCGCAAAGAAGGCCAAATCATGACCTATCTGCGCCCGGACTCCAAATCGCAGGTAACGATTGAATATTCCGATGACAACCATCCGCAACGCATCGATACCATCGTCGTGTCAACCCAACACGATGATTTCGATGAAGATGAGAAAATGCTGGCTCAAATCAGGCACGATGTCATCAACCTGGTGATTCCAAGAATAAAGGCTCAAATGAAGCCCGAGGTGCAAAAATTGTTCAATGAGAACATCACTTACCACATCAACCCAACCGGCAAATTTGTGATTGGAGGCCCCCATGGCGATACTGGCCTGACTGGCCGCAAAATCATCGTGGACACCTACGGCGGCAAAGGCGCACATGGCGGGGGCGCTTTCTCTGGTAAAGACCCTTCCAAGGTGGATCGCTCCGGTGCTTATGCGACCCGGCATATCGCTAAAAACCTGGTTGCGGCTGGTATTTGCGACGAAGTATTGGTGCAGGTTTCTTATGCCATTGGCGTTGCAAAGCCAACCAATATTTACGTGAATACCCACGGTTCCGCCAAAGTGAATTTGACGGATGGCGAAATTGCCCGCAAAGTAGGCGATATCTTCGACATGCGGCCTTACGCCATCGAGAAGCGCTTGAAACTCAGAAGCCCTATATATTCTGACTCTGCGGCTTATGGTCACATGGGGCGTGAGCCGGAAATAAAAAAGGTAAGTTTCCGCGACGGCTCAGGCAATACAGTTCAACTGGAGGTGGAAACCTTTACCTGGGAAAAACTGGATATGGTTGAAGCGATAAAGCAGGCCTTCGGTTTATAAAACGTAGTATTAAATACGCTCATTCAAAGGAGGAGGGAAACAAGCTAGCCTATACAGCAGTGATCCAGCCTCCTTTGTTATTTGGCGAAAGCAGGGTTAGGAATTTTTTTCTTTTTTTTTTTCTAGCCATAGGGGGGGCAACCCTTTTCGTACATCTTAAAACCGGAAATGAACAAATAATGGAAGATGCCAAATATCTAGACCTCATAGGGCGCTACCTGAGCGGCGAAGCAGATGAGCGGGAAATACAGGCCTTGTTGTCCTGGGCGGATGAGCATCAAGATCACCAGTTGCTCTTGGATGACATGACACTGCTATGGCAACAAACCGGTGATTTGAAACTGGATATTCCGGAGGTAAATCCTTCTAAAGCTTGGCAAAACATAACGGAAAAGCTGAGTGGCGGCAGCCATACTGCGCTGGTACAAGAAGCCATCCCGGAGGCCAAGCAAGTACGCTTGTTATCCAGAAGGTGGCTGGCTTATGCGGCGGGTATAGCGGTAATGATTACAGCAGCCTGGGCACTTTGGTCGAACGCTTCTTTCGTTCATCCCACAGCCAAAATGGTGGAAGTGCGCACCGTGGAAGGCGAAACAAAGGAAGTGTTACTTCCAGACCAAAGCACCGTTGTTTTGAATGAAAACTCTCTGATCCAATATGCGGAAGATTTTGAGGTCCGGCATTTGTCACTTTCCGGTGAAGCCTATTTTGAAATAGCCAAAATGGATGGAAAAACATTTACTATTCAAGCCGCAGGAACCACAACTACCGTTTTGGGTACGGCCTTTAATATCCGGGCTTATGATGGCGAACAGGATGTGAGAATTAGTGTCACCCACGGTGAAGTGGCTTTTCAACAAGAAGAGAAACCGACCAATGAGGTTCGTCTGAAAGCGGGAATGGCCGGTGCTTATAAAAAAGTGGACGAACGCATTGTCCTTGCAGAAGAAGACCCCAACGCCGCTGCCTGGAACAATCAAAAGTTGATTTTCGAAAACACGGAAATGAGCAAGGTCATCGAAACCCTAGAACGGTACTTTAAGATCAATCTGGTCGTAGAGGCCGAGGAGTTGAACTATTGCCACTTCAGCGCTAAGTTTGAAAAACCTACTTTAGAAAAGGTTTTTGAAGCACTTTCTTTTACGATGGAGATCAACGCTAGATCGTCCGCAGGTGTTTATTATTTAGATGGAGATCCGTCTAAGTGCGAATAAAAAACGACACCCTAAACCAAATAGAGCAAAAAGAAATCACCCGACAAAAAGTTAAGTGTTATAAACACTGATTATGAGAAAAGTCAACTATTTGCCCATCTTTTTCTTGAGTATGCTCATGACGCTGCATACTCGGGGGCAAAATTTGGAACAATTAGTGACACTATCCTATGTAGCAGTACCCCTGGAAAGTGTCCTCAAAGATATTGGTCGCAATTACCAACTCAGTTTTGCGTACAGCAGGGAGTTTATTCCGGCGGATAAGCCCATCCATCTCAATATTAATAAACGACCCTTGAAGTACGCGCTGGATGAGATATGCAGCCAAAGTGCGTTGAAATATGCGGCGATAGGCGGGCAGGTGATGCTAAAACCTGACAATAACGCGGATCAGTCCTTAGGACAGTTGAACACACTGAAAGGAAAAATTCGCCAAACCAGCCCCATTTACCCCGAACCCTTGACCGAAGCCGAAAAAGCCGAACGGCAGCGCTGGAAAGAGCAAATGGAGCAAATTGATATTGCTCAGGCAAAGATACTTAAAACCCCGGGCGGCAATGATTATAAGGAAATAAGTATGGATTCCTACCGTTTGCCCAGTGCAAAAGCTTGGGAGGCTTTAGAGGATACCAATGCTGTTGCCGATTACCGATTGGCACAAATTTCATTGCTCCCTTTTCTGGGAACCAATGCGGAGAAAAGCAGTCAAATCACAAATAATGTTTCAGTGAATGTACTGTGGGGTAAAAACGGCGGCGTTGATGGGGTGGAAATAGGCGGTTTGGTCAATTCAGTGGAAAAGGATGTCAAGGGCTTGCAAGTGGCGGGATTGGGCAGTAATGTAGGAGGCGATTTAACCGGTACCCAAATAGGCGGGCTGTTTAATGTCGTACAAGGTGAAACCAACGGCAACCAGATAGCAGGGTTGTTCAATCGTTCGGGCAAATCTAATGCCGTACAAATGGCTGGCCTATTCAATCAAACCACTGCCGATTTTCAGGGGGTACAAATAGCCGGACTGTTCAATACAAGCGCGGGCAAAGCCGATGGCGTTCAATTGGCGGGCTTGTTTAATTACAGCAAGGCCACTTCTAAATCCCAATACGCCGGGCTTTTCAATGTATCGGGGGATGTAACTGGCGGCCAGATTTCCAGCTTTTTCAACAAAGCCAAAAAGGTAGATGGATTTCAGCTTGGCCTCATCAATGTAGCCGATTCCATCAGCGGAGCGCCCATTGGTTTTCTGAGCCTGATACGCAAGGGGTATAACCGGGTGGAGCTATCTGGCGGTGACCTGCTGTATGCCAACCTGAGCATCAAATTGGGGGCGCATGCCTTTTACAATATCTTTCAGGTGGGGGCCCGCATCGATGATTTGAACTACGAACTACAGGGCGCACAAATCAGTGGTTCTTATATGAGTTGGGGATTGGGATATGGCATCGGTGCATATCGTTCGTTTGGCAAAAACTTTGGTATGAATTCCGAGTTGGTCGTCATGCACATCAACGAATACGAATCCTGGACCAATGAATTGAATTTGTTAGCACAAGTCAGACTGACATTTGATCATAAATTGGGTAGATCGACAAGCCTATTTTGGGGGCCAACATTGAATGCTATTGCTTCGGATCGCTTCGACCCGGAAAATGGCACACAAGGCTCTTCACTACCATTCTACACCTTGATCGACGAACCGATTGGTACTACCAACATGAAAGCTTGGGTAGGATTCCAGGGCGGCTTCCGTTTTTGATCTGGCACATTTAATAGGGGAAATTATTTTTCAAAATAGCTATCTGTACTTCAGATGGCAAGGGAATTCTTTATTTGTATTATAAATTTTTGAAAAACAACGAATCATGAAAAAAATACTGATTTTATCATGGGCAGCTTTGTTGAGCTGTGCGCTTTCGGCTCAGCATGAAACCCTGTTTGGAAGAGCGCGTGATATTGGTGCTTTTGGTGGGCCTATTGTGGAAATGGGGCTAAACAATGACCTCAATACCGCAGTGGGCGGAGGCGGCGCCATTGTCATTGACAACTTTTTTATTGGCGGGTACGGCGTAGGCAGCGTTGACTTTGATGCTTTGATTGAAAATGAAGAGATTGAACAAATCGAATTGGGTCACGGCGGCTTCTGGCTGGGTTACGCTTTTCCTTCCTATAAAGTTATTCACCTGTACGGCAGTGGTCGCATTGGATGGGGTGGGGTAGGGATCGACTTATCCGACAACCCCAATTTTCCGCAGGACGTGGACAACGTATTTGTACTGACACCCGAACTGGGGCTTGAACTGAACCTGACCCGCTGGTTTCGGGTAGGCGCGACGTATGGCTATCGCTTTGTAAAAGGCGTAAACGAAGATTTGGGCTATTACAAAGCGGATTCCTTCGACGGCAGTATGTTGAACCTAACCTTCCGTTTTGGCTGGTTTGGCTGGCATCGGGACAATTATTGATGCCGGATACTTACTTGTTTCGACGCTTTGCCCGACTCGCATAGGACTAAGACAATGCCGGGCAGGCGGCACTTATACTTTACCATAACCAAAAAATACAATCTAATGATGAAACAGATCAAATGGATCGTTTTTACGGCGGCTATCGCCCTACTAACCCCTGCTTGCTTTATTGATGTGGACGATGATGATGGCTTTTTTGGCGGCAACTGCATCAGTGGAGAAGGCGAAACCATTTCACAGCAGTTGGATGTCAGCGATTTTGACGGCATCGAATTGGATTTAGCTGCCAAAGTAGTCCTTCGCCAAGGCAATGAATTTGAAGTCATTGCAGAAGGTAAAGAAAATGTGATAGATCGTCTCGATCTCGACGTACGCAACGGAATTTGGGAAATTGATACCGATCGCTGCATCCGTTCTTTGAATGGGTTGACCATTTATATCACCATGCCTGAGGTGAAAGTACTGCGCATCGCCGGTTCCGGCGAAATTTATGGCGAAAATACCCTGATTACAGGCGACCTGGAACTGGATATTTCCGGTTCTGGCGATATGGATCTCGTGGTTGAATCAGACGATATACAAGCTGACATCAGCGGTTCTGGCAAATTGATTTTGTCAGGGCTGGCCGATGAGGTCGATTACGACATCAGTGGTTCTGGCGATATTCGCGCATTTGGCTTGGAATGTAACCGCGCCGATGTCAGTATCTCCGGCTCAGGCGATGTAGAAGTATTTGTACTCGAATTTTTGAAGGTGCGCATTTCCGGTTCTGGCGATGTTTTCTACAAAGGCAATCCTAGCCTAGACATCAGCATCAGCGGTTCTGGCGATGTGATT